>NZ_JBNAGK010000022.1:0-57845 GCF_049803835.1 Tropicibacter sp. S64
CTCCCCATCTTTTGGCCAGTTTCCGGGGTGGTTTAAGCTACTCTCTGCCCCTGCTGGTCGGTTTCGATCTGGTTGAAGTAGACCACGGCGGGCGGCTGTCCGCCATGGGCGGCGTGAGGCCGCTGGTGGTTGTAGAAGGTGATCCATTGGCCAACCCCGGCCTTCGCCTGCGAGCCCGTCTCCCAGGCGTGCAGATAGACGCACTCATACTTCAGGGACCGCCAGAGGCGTTCGATGAAGATGTTGTCGAGACACCGGCCCTTGCCGTCCATCGAGATCCGGGTGCCGATCCGTTTCAGCCGGTCGGTCCAGGCGAAGGACGTGAACTGCGACCCCTGATCGGTATTCATGATCTCGGGCGGGCCGAAGCGGTGGACCGCCTCGTTCAGCGCCTCGACGCAGAAGTCGGCTTCGAGCGTGTTCGAGATGCGCCAAGTCAGCACCTTGCGGGTGAACCAGTCCATGATGGCAACCAGGTAGAGGAAGCCCCGCCGCATCGGAAGGTACGTGATGTCGGCGCACCAGACCTGGTTGGGCCGTTCCACCCGCAGGCCACCCAACAGGTAGGGGTAGGTTTTGTGCCCCTTGGCCGGTTTGCTGGTGTTCGGCTTCTGATAAATCGGCATCAAACGCATGAGCCGCATCAGCCGCCGGATACGCTTCACGTTCACAGCGTGGCCCTCGTTCTGCAGGTGCCAGGTCATTTGTTGGACGCCGTAGAACGGGGTTTCGAGGAACTGCCGGTCGATCAGTTGCATGAGCGCCAGGTTCACTGCGGTCTCGCCCAGCGGTGCGTAGTAGAACGACGACCGCGAGATCGACAGCAGGCGGCATTGCGCCCCGACCGACAGCGTGGGGTGAGAGCGTTCGATCATCCCGCGCCTCACTTGCCGGTCCAAGGCTTGAGCTTTCTGGACAAAAAATCGTTGGCGACGGCCAGTTCCCCGATCTTGGCGTGAAGCGACCGCACCGTCTCCTCGTCGACCTCGGCCTTCTTCTTCCCGCCGCGCTCGAAAATGTCAGATGCGCCTTCAAGCAGCGCGCTCGCCATTGTTCTTGAACCAATGGCGCACAATGGCTCGCTCCACTGATGGATCATGGTCGGATGCACGCCGTATTCCGCGGCCAGCTCCGACACCGTGCGCTCGCCCTTCAGGGCTTCCAGCGCCACGCGAGCCTTGAAGCCCGCGTCATGGTTCCTGCGTTTCGACATGTTCTGATCTCCTCGTTCTTAGAGACCAGCAGACGTCAGATAGTAGCTTCCGTCACTGTCCGATTTTCGGGGAGGAGCTCAGTATATATTTGGAACACGCAACCAGTGTTATCGACAAAAACCTTATGACAAAACCTACCTGCCGAAAACGGTGGGTTTTGTCCGTTTCAGAGATACGGCGGATGCTCAAGGGCTTGGCGCGGTCAGAACCCACGGCAAAACTGCCGGTGTTCTGGCAGGTTTGTGGCCCGTCGCGCGCCACATGTGTCCCGCACAAACACCCCTCCCCCTGCGCCCCAAAAACCGGTTCCCCCTGCCCGCCTCCCGCTTCGGGGTCATTGGTCGCACGATTTGTCCGAAAACCGGTTCCCCCTCCCCGCCTCCCGCTTTAGGGTGCGCCGACTTCAACAGGCGGGCAGGACCACATGCAGATCACCATCGTCGGAGCGGGGCTTTCGGGGGCCGTGGCGGGGCGGACACTGGCGGAGGCGGGTCACAAGGTGACGATCCACGACAGCCGCCCCCATGTGGCCGGCAACTGCCACACCGAGCGCTGCACCGAGACCGGCGTCATGGTGCATCTTTACGGGCCGCACATCTTCCACACCGGCGATGCCGAGGTCTGGGAGTACGTCAACCGTTTCACGGCCTTCCGCCCCTACCGCCACCAGGTGAAGACCACGGTGCAGGGCGCGGTCTATGCCATGCCCATCGGGCTGCACACGATCAACCAGTTCTTCGGCAAGACCTTCCGCCCCGAGGAAGCCCGGCTGTTCATCGAGGAGCACGAGGCCGACCGGAGCATCCATGAGCCGCAGAATTTCGAGGAGCAGGCGCTGCGCTTTGTCGGGCCGCGGCTCTACGAGGCCTTCTTCAAGGGCTATACGGAAAAGCAGTGGGGCCTCAGCCCGACCGCCCTGCCCGCCTCCATCCTCAAGCGCCTGCCGCTGCGCTTCGATTACAACGACAACTATTTCGCGCATGCCTTTCAGGGCATGCCGGAAAACGGCTACACACCGATGGTGGAGGGCATCCTCGACCATCCGAACATCGACCTGCATCTGGGCTCCGCCATGGACGCGGCGTCGGCGGGGCGCGGCGATCACCTGATCTGGACCGGGCCTCTGGATGCCTATTACGGTGGCTGCTTTGGCCGGCTGGGCTACCGCACGCTGGATTTCGAGCGCTTCACGGCGTTCGGCGACTGGCAGGGCTGCGCGGTGATGAACTACGGCGACAAGGACGTGCCCTGGACGCGCATCACCGAACACAAACATTTCGCGCCATGGGAGGAGCACGAGGGCACGGTCCTCTACCGCGAGCGCTCCCGGGCCTGCGGGGCCGAGGACATTCCCTATTACCCGATCCGTCTGGCGGGCGAGATGGCGATGCTGGAGAACTACGAACGGCTGGCCGGGGCGGAGGAAAGCGTCACCTTCCTCGGGCGGCTGGGGCGCTATGCCTACATGGACATGGACGTGACGATCCGGGCAGCGCTGGATGTGTCGCGGGGGTTGGTGGAGCGGTTCGGGTGAGGCAGATCGGGCCCCCGACGGCCCATGCCGGGTGACACATTTGTTTTGGGAGCGGCCCTTTTTGCTGTATGCTCGATGAAGGATTTATCCTCGGGGCATCATCGGGAGAGGGCGAATGTCGATCCGGTCAATGGTAACAGCTGCGATCCTTGCCTTGTCAGGCACACAAGCCATCCAGGCGGCCACTCTCCACGACGAGGGTGTCAACGGCGATCTGAACTTCACTACGGCTTCCATCACGAGCGCCGGTGTCTACACGGTCAAGGCAACGACGACCCGCGGGTTCTCCGGTGCGGCAACGGATATAGATGTTCTGGATTTCACGCTAGACCCCACCCTGCAGATCGTTTCGGCAAGTGCGTTCATCTCCGGCTTCTCGTCTTCCGGAACAGGAACGTTCGGCCCTGCGATCGGCATGACCCAGAGCGGGCTGCCCGGTGTGATGTTTCAGCAGTCCTTCGGCTCGACAGGCACGCCAACCAGCACTTTCAACAACCTTCCTTCCACGCTGGGGCACGAGAACTTCCGCATCTCCGGACAAGGCGGATGCGGGGGATGCTCGACCGGCGCCTCCTATACCTATTCGTGGCAACTCGACTTCACGGTCGCGGCGATTTCGGAAGTTCCCCTCCCCGCGTCGGTGCTGCTTCTGCTGACAGGCCTGACAGCCTTGGGTGCGACACGGTCCTCGCGCAGACGCCGCGAGCCGAATGGGTGAATGTCCCCGGGATTGTGGCTTTCTGCCCGCGGTTCCCATGACGGGTTTGCGATATCATGCCGGGCTTGCAGAGCGGAATCCGGCAATCCTTCTTCCAGCGCCCCCACCCCTTTACCCGATCTTAGCCCTCCCCGGGGAACATGCGGTTCAACTGCATTTTCTTCAAAAAGGACGAATCCCCGGTGTCCCTGCCCCAACGCGCTCTTTCCTCCGTTCCGCAAGAAGTCACGCAGGAGGCCGAAAGCCTCGTGCGGCTCGCCACCGAGACGCCGCTGAGCGATGGCGGGCTCCGGACGGCGCATCTGCTCTCCGAGGCCCTCGCCCGCGATCCGCAGCATCACGAGGCCCGCATCCTGCGCGAGCGCCTCTTTCAGCTTTACGTCCCGCGCTGGCATTTCCCGATGCTGGCGGACCGCACCCGCAACCGCGCCTATGCCGAAGCCATCGCCCGCAGCGTGCGCCCCGGCGACATCGTGCTCGACATCGGCACCGGCGCCGGGCTGACGGCGATGCTGGCGGCCCGGGCGGGCGCGGCGCATGTCTATACCTGCGAGATCCAGCCCTTGATTGCCGAGGCCGCAAAACGCGTGATCGCCGCCAATGGCCTTTCGGAGCGCATCACGGTGCTGCCCAAACCCTCTCATGACCTCATCGTCGGCATCGACCTGCCGGAGCCGGCGGATGTGGTGATCTCGGAGATCGTCGATTCCGTGCTGCTGGGCGAGGGGGCGCTGGCGACGCTGAGCCATGCCATGCTGGCCCTCGCCCGTCCGGACGCCCGCGCCATCCCCGAAACCGGCCGCCTGATGGCGCAGCCGGTGGAGAGCGAGGGCCTGCTCGACCTCTGGCGGCCGGGCGAGGCGGAGGGCTTCACCCTCGCCCCCTTCCACCGCTTCGCCAGCGTGGCGCAGCTGCCGCCGAGCGACTTCACCGCCTGCGCGCCGCGCGCGCTTGGCCCGGCAACGACCCTCTTCGAGGCGGATTTCAGGCGGCCCGACACCCGCCCCGCCCGGCGCATGGAGGACCTGCCCTGTACCGCTGCGGGCACCATCCACGCGGTGCTGGCCAGCTTCGAGATGACGCTCTGCCCCGGCATCAGCCTTTCGAACGGCATCGGCGCGGGTGGGCACTGGGGGCGGACCGCCTTCCTGCTCGATGCGCCCAAGGTGGTCGTCCCCGGCGACGCCCTGCGCATCACCGCCCAGCACGACACGGCGCAGCTGAGCCTGTGCGTGCATGGCCGCATCGAAGGGCCCGCGCAGCCGGGCCCCCTGCGCATCCTGTAGGGTTGGGGGCCGGCAAAGCCCCCCACCGTACGGTGCCTTCGCAGGCTGGTAACGACTTGCTTCAATCCTTGGGCGCGACCCGGATCAGGAGCCCCCGTCATGAGCAACTCAGCCCGCCTTTCCCTGCCCTACCTCATGCCCGCGCAGGCGCAGAAGCATGTGACCCACAATGCCGCGCTGGAGCGGCTCGACATTCTCGTGCAGCTGACGGTCGAGGAATTCGACGCCAGCGCCCCGCCGATCACCCCCGTCTCCGGCGGGGTCTGGGCGCTTGGTCCCGCGCCTTCCGGCGACTGGGACGGCCATGGCGGCGACCTCGCCGCCTGGCTCGACAATGCCTGGACCTTCCTCACCCCGGCGGACGGCTGGACCGCGGTGGACAAGGCCACGGGCGCGCTGCGGATCTGCTCCGGCGGGACATGGACCCCGATGCTGCCGAGCGCGCTCGACAACATGGACGGCATCGGCATCGGCACCACGCATGACGCCACCAACCGCCTCGCCGTCGCCGCCGCTGCCAGCCTGCTGAGCCACGCCGGCGCGGGCCACCAGGTGAAGGTCAACAAGGCGACCGCAACCGACACCGCCAGCCTGCTGTTCCAGACGAACTGGTCCGGCCGCGCCGAGATGGGCACCACCGGCTCCGACAAGTTCGCGGTGAAGGTCTCCGCCGACGGCAGCGCCTGGACCCAGGCCCTGGTGATCGACGGGGCAAGCGGAAATGTCGGCTTCGGCACCGATGCGCCGAATTACGCGCTGCACGTCCACCGTCCCGGCGGCCAGGGCGCGGCGCTGCAGCTGACCAACGGCAACAGCGGCGCGAGTGCGACCGACGGGTTCTGGTTCGGCTATTCCAACATGGCCTATTTCTGGAACTACGAGGCCTCCGACATCCAGTTCGCCACCTCCAACGCCGCCCGCTTGACCATCAAGGCCGATGGCAAGGTCGGCATCGGCACCGCCGCGCCCACGACCACGCTCGACGTGGCCGGGCCGGTGCGCTGCGGCGCCTATACCACCGCGGCCCGCCCGAACGCGGCCACGGTCGGGGCCGGGGCGATGATCTTCGACACCGACCTGCAAAAACCGCTGTGGAGCGATGGCGCGATCTGGCGGCTGGCCGGCGGCAACGCCCCCTGACCCGGCCGCTTGCGGAACCCCCGGACCGGCGCAGCCTTCGGGCCGCGCCGATTTTCCCGTATCCGCTGCATTTTCGACCAGCTTTTCCACCCGGGGCCCCTCAAGGGGCCTTCGGCATATTGTGACCCCGGGACCTTTGGGTTAGAGACTGGGCTGCCGGGTGACAGGCCCTGGCAGAATGACCTTCCGAAGTCCAAGAGCCGAGTATGCCCTCAGCGATCCATGCGGTTATCATAAGCTGGGACGGCCAACACGAGAAGGCTCTGGAGATTGCCCGCCGGCTGGACGGGGCGGTGGACAGGCTTTCGGTGATCTATTCCAACACCGCCGGCACCTCCGAGGACGGCCCGGGCACCTGGGTGCAGGTGCCGCAGAGCTGGTTCTTCGGACGCAAGTTCCGCGCCGCGCTCGACCTCGTGGACCCCGGCGAGATCCAGCTGCAGGTCCAGGCGGATGTCTCCTATGACGACTGGCCGGGGCTGGTGGCCGATTGCGCCGCCGCCTTCGACCATCCCGGGGTCGGGGTCTGGGCCCCGGACCTGACCTGGACCCCCTACCCCACGCATGAGGTCGCCGAAGGCCCGTTCGACGGCACGCCGCTGACCCGCGTGGCGCAGACCGATGGCGTGGTCTGGGCGCTCGCTCCCCGCGTCGCCGAGCAGATGCGCAGCCTCGATTACACCCGCAACAATCTCGGCTGGGGCATCGACTGGGTCGCAATCAGCTATGCCCGGCAGGGCGGCCAGCACGCGGTGCGTGACACGAAGCACCGCGTGACCCATCCGGAAAGCCGCGGTTACCATGGCGGCGAGGCCGCGCAGCACATGAAGACCTTCCTGGCGCAACTGCCCGAAGCCATGCAAACGGATATCCTGACTTTGCACGCCCGGCTCCAGGATCGTAAGAAGGCCTCCTTTGAGCCCGCTCTCCCGGCGGGCATCACCAAACCCACATCAAAGACCCTTATGGATACCACCCAGATGTTCAAAACAAAGTCTGCCAAGACCAACCTGTGCGAAATTTCCTTTGCCGGGGGTACGGTCTTCGCCAAGGCGGGTCCGGATTTCCTCTCCGCCGGGCCGCATCTCGTCAGTGGCCGTACCGAAGTCTCCTTCGCGCCCGCCGATCCCGCCCCGACGCTCGAGGAGATCTCCCGCAGCTTTCCCCTCGCCGCCGCGCCGAAGGGCATCGGCGACCAGACCTTCAACGACCTCGGCGAATGGCAGGTGACCGGCTGGAACACCCTGCGCGTGGTGCTCGACCCGCATCTCGGCGCGCAGCCGGTGGCGCTTGGCGGGGAACTGACGCTGTCGCCCGCCGACGGGGATGTGATCTTCATGGCGGAGCTCGCCTGTCACCGGGCGCGCGGCGCACTGGTGCTGCGGCTCTCCGACACCGAGGGCCATCCGGTCTGGTCGGGCCGGGTCAATTTCGACCGCGCGGCGCTCGGCGGGGCCAATGCCGCGGGCTACCAGTCGGTGCAGATGCGCCTGCCCGCCCGCCGCACGGACCAGGTGCTGACGCTGGAGATCGACTACACCGGCGGCGACAGCACCGCGAACGGCGATCCGCATGTCTTCTTCGTGGCGCGGCCCTGCCTGACCCGGGCCGGGGCCTCGGGGCTCAAGACCCCGGTGAGCCTGCATCTCGACACCGACACCACCGGCACCGCCACCTGGTATCGCGCCGATCTCGACATCGGCAAGCTGAACCCCGGCGACGACATCACCCTCAAGGCGGGGGGCGGCTCGCTGCTGCTCCTGCCCGGGCACACCATCGGCGTGCACATCCACAAGGACTGGGGCCATGTGCTCGAGTTCCATTCCAACGGTCCGCTGCGCGCCGTGGCCTGGATCAACGGCAAGCCCGCCTTCCCGATCCGGCTCGAGGACGGCAACAACATGGTGCGGGTGCCGCAGACCTGGCTCACCGGCCAGCACAGCTGGCTGGAGCTGCGCGACCCTTCGGGCAACCGCGTCTACTGGGCCAACTGGTTCCTGCCGCCGCGCCAGCTCACCCCGGTGCCGGTGCTGCAGCACGAGGGCGCCAGGGCGATCGGCAGCGATCTCTTCCCGCAGTCGCCGCAGCGCTTCAAGGCGCTGCGCGCGCATATGAAGGCGGGCACGCCGGCGGAGCAGATGGGCCAGCTGTCGATGGCGCTGGAAGCGCTGGAGGCGGGCTACGAGAAGCTCAAGCTCAAACCGCTCGCCTTCCCGAAGGTCGAGAACCCGGACGTCAGCATCGTCATTCCCGCGCACAACAAGGTGAAGGTGACCTACGCCGGGCTCTGCGCGCTGCTCCTGGCCTGGAACAAGGCCAGCTTCGAGGTGATCCTCGTCGATGACGCCTCCACCGACGAGACCGCCACCATCGAGGAGCTGGTGAGCGGCATCACCGTCATCCACAACGAGGAGCCGCTGCGCTTCATCCGCGCCTGCAACGCCGGGGCGGCGCGGGCGAAGGGCAAGTACATCGTGCTGCTGAACAACGACACCGAGCCGACCACCGGCTGGCTCGACGCGCTGATCGACGGCTTCCGCCGCTTCCCCAAGGTCGGCCTTGTCGGCTCCAAGCTGCTCTACCCGGACGGCACCCTGCAGGAGGCCGGCGGCATCGTCTGGGGCACCGGCGATCCGTGGAACTACGGCAGCCGCCAGAACCCCAACGAGCCGCGCTTCTCCTATGCCCGCCAGGCCGATTACCTTTCGGGCGCCGCGGTGATGACCACGCGCGAGATCTGGGAGGAGGTCGGCGGGCTGTCGTCCTATCTCGAACCGATGTATTTCGAGGACACCGACCTCAGCTTCAAGGTCCGCGACGCGGGCTACACCACCTGGTTCATCCCCTCCTCCGTGGTCTATCACTACGAGGGCATGACCAGCGGCACCAGCACCGCCTCCGGCTTCAAGCGCTTCCAGGAGGTCAACCGGCCGAAGTTCAAGCGCCGCTGGGCAAGCGCCTTCCGCGGCTTCTCCAAGGTCGGCACCGCGCCGGACCTGGAAAAGGACCGCGGCATCGCGGGCCGCGTGCTCTTCGTCGACTACACCACGCCGACCCCGGACCAGAGCGCCGGCAGCTATGCGGCGCTGCAGGAGATCCGGCTGGTGCAGTCGCTGGGCTACAAGGTGACCTTCCTGCCGGAGAACCTCGCGCATCTCGGCGGCTATACCGAGGAGCTGCAGAACATGGGCGTCGAGGTCATCCTCTCGCCCTTCTACCGCTCCATCGACGAGTTCCTGCAGCAGCGCGGGGCGGAGTTCGACGCCTTCTACATCACCCGCTACCACGTGGTGAATTCCGTGGTCGGCCAGATCCGCGCCGCCAACCCGCAGGCGCCGGTTCTGATGAACAACGCCGACCTGCATTACCTGCGCCTGCTGCGCAAGGCCGTCGCCGAGAACGACGAGAGCCAGAAAGAGGCGGCGCGGGCGGTGCAGTCCGAGGAATTCGCCGCCATGCGCAGCGTCGACGCGGTGCTCTCCTACAACGAGATGGAGCACTCGGTGATCGAGGCGCAGTCCGAAGGCGCGATCAAGGTGCTGCCCTGCCCCTGGGTGCTCGACCTGCCGGAGAAGGTCCCGCCGCGCAAGGGCCGCGAGGGGCTGTCCTTCCTCGGCGGCTTCCAGCACCATCCGAACGTCGAGGGCGTCGAGTGGTTCGCGAAATCCGTCATGTCGCGGCTGGCCAATTCCCGTCCCGAGATCGCGCTGTCGATCTACGGCTCGCGCATGGGCGCGGATATCGAGGCGCTGGAGTCGCCGAACGTCAGGCCCATCGGCTTCGTCGACCAGGTCGAGGAGGCCTATGACCGGCACATGGTCTTCGTCGCGCCGCTGCTCTCGGGCGCGGGCATCAAGGGCAAGGTGCTGAGCGCGCTGGCCAGCGGCATTCCCTGCGTGCTGAGCCCGCTCGCCGCCGAGGGCATCGGCCTGCTGCATGGCCGCGACTGCCTCGTGGCAAGGACGCCGGAGGAGTGGGAGAGCGCCATCGTTCAACTCTACGACGACGCGGACCTGTGGCAGAAGCTGGTGACCAACGCCCGCGACCTCGCGGCGCTGCGGTTCTCCTTCGAGGTCGGCCAGGAGCAGATGCGCGATGCCTTCGAGGCGATCGGCCTCTTCTCCAGCGTCCCGCGCTGGTCCCGGTAACAGGTAAGAGTCAGGCCAGGTTTCATGCCGATCATCCGCATCTCGGGCAAGCTCGTCTATTTCGCCCATGTGCCCCGCGCCGCGGGGACCTCGGTGGAGCGCTACCTGCGCGCCCGCTTCGGCCCGCTGGCCTTTGCCGATCCTGCCTATCTCTCGGTGCCCGAGGCGCGGCGCTGGACCCGGTCCTCGCCGCAGCACGTCACGCGCGGGGCGCTGGACCGGCTGTTCCCGGAGGGCTTCTTCGACGCCAGCTTCGCCATCGTGCGCCACCCCTACGACCGGCTGCACAGTGTCTTCCTGCGCCAGCGCGACATCGAGAGCCAGATCCCGCCGGAGACCCCCTTCGGCGACTGGGTCTCGACCCTGCCGCAGCCGGAGGGTGCGCTCGACAACCACACGCGGCCGATGCTCGACTTCCTCCCGAAGGGCACGCGCATCTTCCGGCTGGAGGATGGCCTCGGACAGGTGGTCGACTGGCTCGACGATCTCGCCGGCAACAGCCGCGGCCCGCGCGAGATCGGCGTCTCCAACAGCCACTCCGAGCGGCTGGCCCTGATCGGGCGCGACCCGGAACCGCCGGTCCCGGATGTTGATGAAAGCCTGCGCAGGGCTATAATCGCGCGCTACGCCGAAGACATCTACTGGTGCGGGTACACGCCCCGCGCGGAAAGGCCGAGAATGACGAGACCCGAACAGCCGGAGCGCACGGTTGTCCTGCACTATCACCTGTTCAAGAACGCCGGCACCTCGCTGGACGAGATCCTCAAGCGCAACTTCGGGAACCGCTGGGTCACCCGCGAATTCTCCATGGCCGGCGGCGACAACAGCGCCGAACTGGCGCGCTGGATCGCGGCGGAAAAGGACGCGGTGGCCTTCTCCACCCACACCGGCCTCGGCCCGGTGCCGGAGGTGCCCGGCGTGCGCATCGTCACCGTCATGCTGCTGCGCGACCCGATCGCGCGCATCCGCTCCGCCTATCGCTTCGAGCGCCATCAGGACGCCGACACCTTCGGGGCGCGGCTGGCCAAGGAGACCGATCTCGAGGGCTATGTGCGCACGCGGCTGAAGAACCCGGCGGACCGCCAGTGCCGCGACTTCCAGTGCTCGCGCCTCGGCACGATGATCCCGGGCGAGGCGCCGGAGCTGGAGCGGGCCATCGCCGCGGCGCGCGAGCTGACGGTGCTGGGCAACGTGGCGGATTTCGACGGCACCCTGGTCAGCCTGGCCAGGGCGCTGAAGGACGACTTCCCGGAGTTCCACTGGGAGAGCGTGCAGGCCAACGTCTCGAAGCCGGCGAAGAAGGCGGAGGCCAACAGCGAGGAGGTCACCGAGCTGCTGAAGAAGGCCAACCAGAACGACCTGAAGCTGCTGCAGACGCTCTTCGGCTGAGCCGCCGCGCACCGCGGACCGGACGACAAAAGACCGCCGCCCCGCGAGGGACGGCGGTCTTGTTCTGCGCGGCCCGCGGGATCAGGCGAGGTCGGCGCGGGCGGCGGCGAGCAGGCGCTCGTCGTTGGCGTCCGGCGTGCGGCTCGCCACGTCCTGCTCCACCAGCGCCAGCGTCGCCGCGGATGTCAGCCGGTCGGGATCGAGGTTGTTTCCCCATTGCACCGGCATGGTGTCCATCTTCACGCCGTTGAGCCAGAGCGCGTGGCTGAGGTTGGCATGCGCCCGCGGCTGCGCCGGCCAGTCGGCCCAGTCGAGCGTGCCCGCCTCCACCGTGGTGTGGATCGCCCGGGCATAGATGTGCATCAGCTCCATGGTGGCGATCCCCGCCTGGTCGCCGATCACCAGCCCCGAGGACGGGTGCGTGCGATAGGGGAAGTCTGCATAGAACACCTTGTCCTGCGCGCTGTTGGCGATGATCCGGTGCCAGTTGAAATCGCGGGTGACGCCGTTCACCGCCTTGTCCGGGCGGATGCGCAGCGCCGCGTCGACCTCGATGCCGCTGTCTTCCAGCATGGTCTGGCAGCCGAGGATCTTGTGATACATCTTCTGCGGGTTGGAATAGCCCGTGAAGACGCCGGTCTCGTCATCCTCCACCCGCACATGCTCGATGGGGCAGCCGTAGACCGCCGCCAGCTCCTCGGCGGTGACGTTGCTGGCGTCGTCGAGCGTGGTCAGCGCCGGGTAACGCGCCTGCATCGCCGGATAGCCCATGTTGTTGGCCACCGCCTGATAGGCGACGAGGAATTCGCCGCCGAACATCCGCCAGGCCTGCGCCGGGGTCGGGGTCTTGCGGCCGATCTTCTTCCAGGTGTCGACGAAGATCACCGGCTCGGTGCCCGCCAGCAGGTTCTTCTGCATCTTCGGGAAGGCCAGCTGGTAGCCGCGCAGCTGGCCGGAGATGCAGACCCCCACCCGCGGCTTGCGCTCCAGCGCCAGGCGCGGCGCCGGGAAGCTGCGCTCCGGGTTGAAGATGGTCAGCCCGGTCAGCGCATCGGCATTGCCGCGATGCGCGATGTACCAGTCGTAAACCTGCGGCGCCCGCTTGCGGTGCAGGATCGCCAGCTGGTCGAGCACCCCGGTGGGCATCTCCTCCGGGCAGTCCGCGTAGCGCTCGGGGATGCGGTCCACCCAGCTCTCGGTGATCAGCGTCAGCGCGGTGTCGGGAAAGCCCAGCCCCAGCTTCTCGAAGCTCAGGATCACCTGCGGCGGCAGCACCCGCGCGGTGTAGTCGAAGCTGCCGTCGATGTAGAACAGCCGCATCAGCTCGGGCATCCGGTCGCGCCGGATGGTCCAGACCGCGGTGATCTCGCGGGCATGGGCGACGGCCAGCGCATCGGCCAGCGCCTCGCGCCGCACGCCCTCGACCCGGTTCAGCAGCAGCCGCACCAGCAGCACGTTCTTGGCGGTGCCCAGCCGGTCCGAGACCGCGTCGAGCAGCCTGCGGTGCACCATCAGGAAGGTGGTGTAGGCCTGCGGCGCGGCGACGAACTGGGTCGCGTTGCGCAGGATGAACTCCGACGGGAAGCGGGCCGCGTCGATGCTCGCCTGCTCGACCGAGATCACGAACAGCGTCTCGAGCCGCGGGTCGTCCTGCACCCGGCGCAGCAGGGTCTCGTCATGCAGGGCGACGGCGAGCAGGTGATAGAAGATCGGCACCGCCATCTGGTCGGCGTCGAAGCTGCACACCAGGTCGAGCACGGTGTCGTAGCGCCCGGCCTTGCGCAGCACGTCCAGCGCCCAGGCGTTGCAGAAGCGGTGCTGCAGCCGCCGCGCGTGGCGCTCTTCGGCATAGGCTTCGGCCATCGGCAGGGCGGTCTCGACCTGCCCGAAGGTCGAGGCATACTGGAAGATCGCCGCGCGCTGGATGTCGGTCGGCTCCTCGCCGACGATGGACATCAGATGCGCCAGCCCTTCGGCGTGCTGGCCGGCATTGGCCATCTTCTTCGCCTCGGCCTGCACCTCCTGCCATTCGGCCTCGGATAGAGAGGTCATGAAAAGGTCCTTTCGAAAGTCGTCAGCCACGCGGCGTCAGGTAGGCGTGCATGGCGGTCATCCGGCCTGCGTCCCAGGCGATCAGGTCGACCCCGTCGAGCACGGTGTCGCCGAGGGTCAGGGTGAAATGGATCGCCGAGGCATTGCCGTCGACGAGAATGCGGTGGGCCTCGAAGCTCAGGCCCGGGTTGCCGTCGAACAGCCCCTTGATATAGGCCAGCACCTCGGCCTTCGGGGTCAGCCCGGTGACCTCCGGGTCGGTCAGTTCGAAGCCCTCGGCCATGAAGCTTGCCACCTTGTCCAGATCGCGGGCGTCGAAGGCCGCCACATAGGCGGCGGTCAGGTCACGAATGTCGGTCATCGGCTTGTCTCCACCTTGATGTCGGTCACGTCTGTCACGGGCTCCAGCAGCACGCCCTTGCCCTGGTCCTTCACCCCGTTGAACAGCGGGCAGACGAAGAACAGGTCCCGGAAGGTCTGGCTCTCCGCGTTCTCCAGCCCGTGCGCCAGCGCGCGCAGGTAGGTCGGCAGGTCGCGGAACATGTAGGTGCCCGCGGAGGCATTGTCCGAGATCACCCGCTTTTCCGCGGCTTCCGCGAAGGCGCCGAAGGCGTCCAGCCGCAGATAGCTGTAGGCCGGGTTGTCCGCCTTGAAGGTCAGCGCGATGCCGCCGCAGCCGGGATTGGCGGCAAACACCGCCGCCGGGTCCAGCGTGCTGTCATAAAGGATGTCGGCGAGATCGACGACGATCGGCGCCGCCATCTCCGCCCCGGTCGCCATCCCGGCCAGCGCCGAGAGCGCCGCGCCGCGGGTGTAGCGCGACAGGAAGGTCACCGAGGCGCCCGGATACCACTCCGCCAGTGCCCCGGCGGCAAAGGCGCGGGTCTCCGGCGCGTCGATGAGCACAAACGAATGATCCTCCGGCTTCACCGCCCCGGCCCAGGGCCGGGAGGTCAGCACGCGGCGCAGCAGCGGCTGCCCGCCGAGGTCGATCTGAGCCTTGAGGGCGCCGCCGTCCCGGATGAAATCCGGACCGGCGAGGGGAACGATCACGCGCATCGCGGCTCAGTCCGGCCGGTCCTGCGACGCGGGCGCGCCGCGCCCGGCGAGGAAGGCGGTCAGGTCCTCGGGGGTGCCGAGGCCGGACATCGCGTCCATCGGCACCTCGTAGACCCCGATCCGCGCCCCGTTCGCGATCATGTAGTTGTACACCGGGCAGGTGTAGAACTCGCCGTTCACCCGCTCGTTGGCGGCGATCATGTCGGCGGTGGCCGAGACGAAATCGCGCCCGCGGGTGAACAGGTAGATGCCCACGGTGGCGAGATCGGAAATCGGCTTCTTCTCCGCCACCTCGGTCACCAGACCCTCGGAGTCGAGCTTGGCGAAGGACCACTTCGGGTCCATCGAGGGATCGCGGAACACGAGGATCGAGCCGTCGAGGCCGCGGTCGAGGCAGTCCTGCACGTAATCCGTCACGTCGAAATCGACGAGCTGGTCGGAGTTGGCCACCATCATCGGGCGGTCGTTGTCGAAGACCTTGCGCGCCAGCAGCACGGTGCAGGCGGTGCCCTCGGTCAGCCTGTCCACCGGCAGGATGTCGACACCGGCCTTCTCGAAGCCGTGCACGATGGCGGGCTGCGCCTCCATATGCGCCGCCCGCAGCAGCATGGTGACGCTGGC
Source organism: Tropicibacter sp. S64 (assembly GCF_049803835.1). Lineage (NCBI taxonomy): Bacteria > Pseudomonadati > Pseudomonadota > Alphaproteobacteria > Rhodobacterales > Roseobacteraceae > Tropicibacter > Tropicibacter sp. S64. The sequence goes on from NZ_JBNAGK010000022.1 coordinate 15,162, forward strand.
GCCCGCCGGGGCGACGTTGTCGATCACGTGGTCCAGCATCGGCCGGCCCTCGACGTCGATGAAGGGCTTGGGCTTCTTCCAGCCGGCCTTGGCAAAGCGGCTGCCCTCCCCGGCGGCGGGGATGATGACGTTGACGCTCTCGGCGGCCCTGGGGCCGGCGCGCAGGGCGGCGGCCAGCGGGCCGCGCTCGAACTCGGTGATGCGGGCGGGGGCGTAGAAGCTGTGATACTGCCGCCCGTCGATGGTAGAATACATCACGTCACCGCCATCCAGGATGGTCTGGTTGATCGCCGAGGAGATGAAGAAGGCGCCATCGACGTTCACGTCGTTCAGGATGGTCTTCTGCGCCGCGTCGAGGAACTGCCCCGCCTTGCGGAAGTAGTACAGCCCGGCGATGGCGGTGCGCGAGACCACCTTCTTCTCGAAGGTCTGGGCGACGCGGTTGTCCTCGGCCTCGACCACGTAGGACCAGCGCGGGTGGATGGAATCGAAAGTGATGACCCCGGCATCCGCCCCGGCCTTCTCGAAGCGCGCGATATGCGCGCCGAGATCGGCGGTGGTGATCTGGTCGGAGTTGGAGATCAGCAGCGGCGCCTCGGGATCGAGCGCGTCGATCGCCAGCAGGCAGGAGCAGAGCGCACCGGAGGTCTCGCCCATGCGCTCGACCACGCGGGTGCCGGGACCGGCGGCCAGCTCCACGGTGCGGTCGATGGAGAAGGCGCGGGCATCGTCGCGGTGCAGCACCACGGTGAACTTCGGGTCCGGCAGCTGCTTTTTCAGCTGGGTGATGACCAGTTCGATCATCGGACGGCCGGCGACCTCGATCAGCGGCTTGGGAAAGAAATAATCCTCCTCGGGAAAGAAGGAGGAGCGGGCGGACATCGGGATGAGTACTTGCATGGATCCGGGCCTTTTCGGCTTATGCGGCTTCGAGTTCGGCGATGCGGGCCTTGATGGCCTGGTAGGTCACATCGTCCGGCACGCCGATCTTCAGGAGGTTGCCGCCGCTGGCGATGGCCGCCTGGATGCCGTGGTCGTTGTCCTCGAGGATCAGGCATTCCTCCGGCTTCACGCCGAAGGTGTCCATCGCCTTGAGATACATCTCCGGATCGGGCTTGCCCTTCGAGACATCCTCGTTGGAGACCATCACGTCGAGATAGGGCTCGAGGGCGGAGAGCTTCATCATCGCCTCCACCGACTGGCGCACGGAGTTCGAGCAGACGGCGATCCGGTAGCCCTCGGCCTTGAGTTTCGACAGCGCGTACTGGTGGTTGAACACCGGCTTGCAGCGCTGGTGGCTGATTTCCAGCGTGTAGGCCTGCTTGAGCGCGTTCAGGAACTCGTGCAGCTGCTCCGGCAGGCCCCGGGCCTTGGAGAGCATCTTGAGCTTCTGCCGGGTCGGCAGCCCGTCGAAGGTCGACAGGTGGCTTTCGCGGCTGATGGTATAGCCGAAATGTTCCAAGGCACGGTTGAGGGCCTCGTAATGCCAGTCCTTGGCATCGATCAGCACCCCGTCCATGTCACATAAAATCGCTTTGATCATGGTCTATTCAGTCCCCAGAAGGTCGTATGCGTCTTGCGGCAGGTCGGTACAGAGCTCGAAGAGCGGGTTTTCGTGCAGCCCGGCGGCGGCGATGGCGTCCCAGAGCGCGTGGTGCGCGCGGCGGTGCAGCTCGGGCGAGACGATGCAGGCGCGATGGCCCGCCGCCATCAGCCGCTGCGCCTCGGCCACCTGCGGGAAATCGCCGGTGAAATTGTCCACCCAGACCCCGGCGGCGCGGTCGAGGAAGGAGGGCACCGCCTCGTATTCGCTGATCCGGGTGTAGGCCGGGAAGGTGTGGTTCAGGTAGCCGAGCGCGTCCGGCACCGCCATGTCGAAGGCATAGCAGTTGTCCAGCGCGGCGCCGGTCCGGCCGATCACCTCGAGCAGCGGCTTCTGCAGCCCGTCGGCCTTGATGTTGAGCGCAAGCCGGCCGTCCGCGCCGGACCGGGCATAGAGGTCGAAGAAGGCCTCGGCGGTCAGCACCTCGCCCACCGGCGGATCGTGCGAGACGACGACGGTGCCGTTCAGGTCGCGGAAGTCGGTCTCGATCCCGAAGCCCGCGTCCAGCGCGCGTTTCAAGGCCTCGAAACTGTTCTTCTCTTCGACGTCGGTCCACCAGCCGCGGTGCGCCAGAATGTTTGCGTGCTTCATAATCTTTTCCGGATCGCGGCCCGGCCCGTGGGGCCTGCCCGATCCTGCCACTCTCGCTCAGGATGCGCCCTGTTTGCCCTGTATCGCCGGGTACATCAATGGGCGAAAGGGCGCCCCGCGGCAATTGCGCGGCGCCGTGCCGGGGCGGGCCTTTGCAAACGCAAAAAGGGCGCGGTCCGGGTGGAGCGCGCCCTGCCTGTCCCGCCGGGAAGGCGGATCAGAAGATGTCGATACCCGCCGCGAGGCCCGCGGTGCTGGTCACCCCGGTCAGGGTGACGGTGTTGCCGTTGCCGAAGTCGAAATAGACGTTGCCCATGGCGTCGATATGGGCAAATTCGGCGATCACCTGCGCCTCGGTCAGCGCCCCGTGGGTGCCGCTCCAGAGCGCGCTGCGGAACTTCAGCACATCGCCCTCGGCCATGTTGAAGTCGGTGACCACGTCGGCGTCGAAGCTGGCGCCGAAGACGAAGCTGTCCGCCCCGGTGCCGCCGGTCAGCGTGTCGTTGCCCCAGCCGCCCCAGATGGTGTCGTTGTGGGCATCGCCGTAGATGCGGTCGTCATGGGTGCCGCCGAAGATCAGGTCGGTGCCGGCACCGCCATAGAGCGTGTCGTTGCCGAAGCTGCCGTCGATGGTGTCGGACCAGCCGCCGCCATAGATCGTGTCCTGGCCGCCGCCGCCGCGCAGGTCGTCGAAGCCCGCATCGCCGAAGATCAGGTCGTCGTCGCCGCCGCCGCCGATGGTGTCGTTGCCGGTGCCGCCGATCAGCGTGTCGTTCCAGCCGCCGCCCCAGATCGCGTCGTTGCCGGCGCCGCCGTCGATGCTGTCCTCGTGCAGGCGCCCGCCGAGCACGTCGTCGCCGTCGCCGCCGAGGAGCGTGTCGTTGCCGTTGTCGCCGCGCAGGTAGTCGTTGCCGTCGCCGCCGCTGAGGAAGTCGGACCAGCCGCCGCCGAGGATGGTGTCGTTGCCGGCGTTGCCATAGACCGTGTCGGCGCCGTCGCCGGTGCGGATGAAGTTGTCGGCGTTGTTGCCGGTCACCGTGTCGTTGCCGGCGCCGGTGATCAGGTTCTCGATCACCGTGCCGCGGGCGATGATCAGGTTGCCCTTCAGCCCGCCGACATCGGAGATGCCGGTGCCGTTCATGTCGATCTTGCCGCCGACGTTGGTGTAGGTCAGGTTCAGCGTGTCGATGCCGTCGCGGTCATAGATGGTGAAGGTCACCGGGCCGCCGTTGTAGACGCTGGTTCCCGCCCCGCCGGGCAGCGAGTTGAAGAAGGTGCCCATGTAGCCGCCGAGGTTGCTGTTGTCGCCCCAGACCGTGTTGCCGGAGGTCTGGCTGGCGGCATCGGGCGCGCCGTAGAGCCGCTGGATGGCGATGACGTCGACGATCATCGGCGTCAGCACGTCGGCATAGCTGGCCTGGATCGCGGTGTTGTCGATCTGGTCGAAGTAGGACATCACCGACATCTGCCAGCTGTCGTTGGTGAAGACGTTGTTCACCCCGTAGGTGGCATTGCCGTCATAAAGGCCCTGGTGCCCGAGGCCGAGCGCATGGCCGATCTCGTGCACATAGGTGGAGAAGGCATAGGAATCGACCGAGGCGCCGGCGGTGATCCAGCTCGAATGCACGTTGACCGTGGCGCTGGTGATGGCGCCGTTGGTGCTGCTCCAGTAGGAATAGGCACCGTAGTCGTGGTCGGTGAAGGTGATCTCGCCGCCGGAGCTGACCTCCTTGAACTGCAGGTCCGCCACCGCCTCCCAGGCCTGCAGCGCCCAGCGGGCCAGCTGCTGGCCGGCCGGGGTCAGCCCGGTGAGGTTGACCGTGATGACATTGCTCTTGGAGGTGTCCCAGGCCGCGCCGGTGTTGCCCTGGTCGGTCCAGTAGCCGTCGGTCAGATAGGTGGCCATCTGGTCCAGCGTGCCGGTGACCGCGCTGGCCGTGCCGGACCCCGTGGTCCCTGCCCCGATGGAGGCGGTGGCCTGCTGTCCGGCGTCAATGGAAATCTGATCGTTTGTCGGCATGTCTCTTCACCATTCGTCGTGCATCTCGGGTCCGGGCCGGCGCGGGGAGCGGGTGAGCGCCCGCTGTCCCGCCGCCGTCGGGTCGGACCCTTGTCTGACCAGTTTTTGTGGCCTGAATAGGGCCATGATCGTTCAATTTTATTAGGGTTTGGCGTATCCCGGCGGGGCGTCGGCAAGTGCCTGCAACACCGGCAGAAGCGCCGGATCGGAGGTCAGCAGCGCCTGCGCGAACCCGGGCAGCATGCCTGGCCGGAGGGTCGAATCCATGGCCTGCAGGCGCACTTCGGGGCCGGTTTGTGGCCCTTCCGTGTCACCCCTGTCCCAGGCCAGCTGCCCGCTCAGGCCCCGGTCCGACAGCGGGGTGAGCGCCACCGCCAGCCGCAGCCGCGCCGGATCGCCCGGCGCATCGCGGACCACCCGCAGCCCCGGCGCCAGCACCGCCAGCGCCTGCTCCATCGCGGCGCAGAGCGCCTCCGGATCCAGCCCCGCCGCCTGTGGCAGCCGGCAGTCGAGCCGCACGTCCGGGACCTGTGCCCCGCCCGCCTCGGCGCCCGCCGGCGCAAGGCAGCGCGCGGCGATGTAACCTGTCATGACAAGACCGAGCACAGCCCCGCGCATGGTCCCTTCCCCCTTGCCTTGCGGTCAGTCCGCAGAGCGGCGCGTCCTGACCCAGTCCAGAAAGGCGCGATCGGGATCGCGCCCTGCGTGGCGGCCCGCAGTGGCCCGCCATTCGGCCTCGAGCGCGTAGACATCCGCGCCGGGCCAGAGCGCCCGCGCAGCGTCGAGCGTCTCCGGCATCATTCCTGGCATGACCAGCGTTTCGGTTTCGTTACCTCGGCGGGTGAAATGATAAATATCGCCCCCCGCTTCAAGCATCTCGTAATCGGGCAGCTGGTTTTCGGCGGCCATCCGCCGCACCGCCGCGCGGAATACGCGGACCGGCGCCGCGCTGCCCGCCTTCTTGTGCAGCACCGGCAGGCTCACCTTCCACTCCGGCTGGCGGCCGCAGTGCTTGCGGGCAAGCTCGTAGACGCGCCGCTCCAGCGGCTTTCGGAGCCGGAAGTAATCGCGGCTGAGGGTCAGCACCGAACGCGCCTGCACCGCGCGGAACAGCCAGTCGCTGAGCGTGACGGAGACCGAGATCATCCGCCCGCCCTTCGAGCGGCGGCGGATCTCCCAGGCCTCGATCAGGCCGAAGCCGCTGGTGGTCTCCACCCCGCCGGTCTGGATGTTCGTGGTGATGCGCGTGCCGGCGAGCCGCTCGAAGGCTTCCTTGAGCCTTGTGTAGCCATCGCCCGAGGTATCGCGGTTGGTCGCGACGAGCAGGTCATGGGCGCGCAGCGTCAGGGTGCGGGCGATCTCGCGCCCGGCGTTCAGCGCGGCGATGAGCTGGCTGATGCAGTAGATGAGGATGTCCTTGTCGTGGATCGTCGCCCGGCCCCGGACCGAGGGCGTCACGCTGACCTCCACGCCATTGTGCTCGTAGCTCAGGATGCGCCGGTCGGGGCGCGTCGAGAGCGAGAAGATCGGATGTTCCATGGTGCCGAGATCATCCTTGAGGCTCGCCCCGAAGATGTCGCACACGAAGAAGTCGCCCGTGGGGTGGCGGTCGGGCAAAAGCCCCCCTGCACCTGCCTGTGTCATCACTGCCTGCCTCAAGCGGGGCTTTGCCCCTGCCGTTCCGTCCGCTCGTCTCGCCGTCTGCCGCGGCTGTTCCCGTCCCCGATTCCCTTCGGGGTTTCAGTGACACTCAGCCTAGAGTTATCCACAGCCTGCGTCCAGCACCCGAACGGGGGATCGGAGTCGGGCTTTCGGGGGAGCAGAGTCACCCTATCGGGGGTTCAGAGTCGTCTCTCCCGGTCGAGGCGGCAAAAATCCGAAGAGTCACAAGCGCTTGTCCGAAAGCCCCGTGTCCTGTAACTCTTCAATAACACAAAATAACTGGATATGCGGGGAGGATTGCCTGCCCGCTGTTCCCCGATTGCCACGGCATCCCCCGGACGAACCCCCTGATCTGCAAGGAAAATGAACCCGGTGTTCAGCTTTTCCTTCCATGTGCGCCGTTTTCCGCTACACTGGGGAAAAGAGCGCACATCACGGGGTTTCAGCAAACCCCTCAAGAGGCGCAGGCGGTATCATGAGGGCACCATGCGAGCAGAGACCAGGGGCGATCTGCCCCCCTATTTCAACATCAACCCGGACGAAGCGCTGAGTGCGCTTGGACGCCCCGCGACGACGCAGGGCTTTTTGTCCATCGCCCGCGCCTGCGAGGCCGGGCGCAGCGATCTCGCCACCCGGGGCCTTGAGGAAAGCGGCAGCCGCCAGCTCCGCCGCTTCTCCACCTGGGAGATCTGCCGTTACCTGATCCCCGTCGCCCAGGGCCATTTCCGCCGCGTCCTGAAACAGAACCCGGACCTGCCGCAGGGCCTCGCCGAGACCACCAGCGGCGCGAAGTGGTTCACCTTCGACGAGGTCCTCCGCCTCAAGGCGCATTTCGGCAGCGAAGGCTCGAAGTCCAAGGAATACCTGCCCTACCGCCCGAAGGGCCTGCCGGCGAAGATGGTCGCGGTCGCGAACTTCAAGGGCGGCGTCGGCAAGACGTCTACAGCGGCCCATCTCGCCATGTCCGCCGCTTTGGACGGCTACCGCGTGCTGGTCGTGGACCTCGACAGCCAGGGCTCCATGACGTCCATCTTCGGCGGCAAGGTCGAGGACGAATGGCAGACCGTCTTCCCCCTCTTCGCCCGCCATTACGCCAGCCACCTGCGCGAGGCCAACCAGCGCCGCGCCGACCTTGGCGAGGCCCCGGTGCCGCTTGACGAGACCCTCTCCGAGGCCCTCAAGGTCACGGCCACCGACCTCGTCCAGACCACCCACTGGCCGAACATCGACCTCATCGGCGCCCAGCTGAACCTCTACTGGGCCGAGTTCCAGGTCCCGGTCTGGCGCATGCAGGCGCGCGGATGGAAGCTCTGGGAGGCCCTCACCGAGAGCTTCGAGCGCGATGGCCTGCTGGACCAATACGACGTCATCTTCATCGACACGCCCCCGGCGCTTGGCTACCTGACGATCAACGGCCTCGCCGCCGCCGACATCCTGCTTGTCCCCCTCGGCGCGTCCTTCCTGGAGTTCGACTCCACCGGGCGCTTCTTCGACATGCTGCATTCGACCTTCGGCTCCATCGAGGAGGCGGAGAACCTCGCGGCCCGCGCCCTTGGCCGCACCGAACTCAATTTCGAATGGGACGCGGTCCGCGCCGTGATCACCCGCTATGACGGGGCGCAGCAGGCGGAGCTCTCCGCCCTGATGCAAAGCTACCTCGGCCCCACCCTCTCGCCGCACCGCCAGGACTTCACCGCCCTGATCGGTCAGGCCGGTGAACAGGTGCGCGGCATCTACGAGGCCGATTACCGCGATTTCAACCGCGAGACCTATGTACGCGGGCGCGAAACCTTCGACGCCACCTATGCCGCCTTCAAGCAGCTTCTGGTGGGCAGCTGGCGCCGCGACGAACTGGCGACGCAGGCCGAGCCGCAATCGGGGGCAGCGTGATGCCCCGGGGCAGCGTTCGCAGGGTTAACCATGTCCTAACGTCTCACCCGGAAAACCTGCAAGACGCGCTCAGAACGTCTCTCCCGCGGGACGCGCAGCGTTCCGCCGCGCCGATCCTCCCCCCAGGGGAGGCGCGATTGCGCCCCCCCTCGGATCGGCGCTTTCTGAAGGCCGTTTCAGAAAGGACGACCCATGGCTCGTAAACGCCTCACCCCCGCCAACCCGCTTTTCCTCTCTTCAGGCGAAACAGAGACTGTTTCCCCGCCCACCCGCGCCCCCATCGCCAACGTTGCCGCCGACAGTTCCGCCACGGCGGCGCTCGAGGTCATGGCCCGGGAGATGGCCGAGGCGCGGGAGGCCGGGCGGATGATCCTGCGCCTCTCGCTCGACCAGATCGACCTGACCCACCTCGTGCGCGACCGCACCGTGGTCAACGAGGAAGACATGGAGGCCCTCGTCACCTCCATCCAGAAGCGCGGCCAGCAAAGCCCGATCGAAGTGACCCCGCTGGGCGATGGCCGTTATGGCCTGATTTCCGGCTGGCGGCGCTGCAAGGCGATTGCCCGCCTGCGCGACTGGGAGGTGGGCGACGGCATGGTCCTGGCCCTCGAACGCCGCCCCGAAAGCGCCGCCGCCGCCTATCAGGCGATGGTCGAAGAGAACGAGATCCGCGCGGACCTCAGCTATTTCGAACGCGCCCGCATCGTCGCCGTGGCCGTGTCCCAAGGCGTGTTCGAGACGCAAAAGGCCGGATTGCAGGGCCTCTTCGGCACCGCCTCCCGTCCCAAACGCTCCAAGATCGGCAGCTTCATCACCGTGGTCGAGCATCTCGACGGGCATCTGACCTTCCCCGAAGCCATCGGCGAACGCCTCGGCCTGCGCCTCGCCCGGCAGCTGGAAAGCTACGAGGACAAGGCCCAGCACCTGCGCGGCGACCTGGCCCTGCAGCGCTTCGAGACCCCGGAGGCGGAAACCGCCTTCCTCACCGACTGGGCCTCTCGCTGCGAAACCGAGGAAGCGGCTGAGGACAAGGTTCAGGCCACCCCGAAGAAACTCCCCAAACCCAAACCCCTCGAGACCCGCCCCCGCCCCGACCTCCGCCTGCGCTACCACGCGGGTGACAACCGCATGGAGATCAGCGGCGCGGGTTTGACGGAGGAGTTGCGGGAGGCTCTTGGGGAGTGGTTGGCGGGACGGGAGGGGTAGACCTTTTCACCACAGGCGCGGAGCAAAGGCCGCAGGCCGCCGTGCCCATCGACGGCCCGTCATGTCGGAGACATGCTCCCAGCATGATAGGCGCGGCTTGTGTTTGGCTCTTTCCGGCGGTGGCGCACAATCGTGCGGTCACCTTTCAGAGAGTGACGTGATCATAAGTGGGTGGGCCGCTGCCTTTTCGTTGATCAAAGCTTCCGCGGAAAGCGTGTTCGCTTTCAGGCCGTCAAATTCAGCCCCCGTTATGCCGACCATTTGCAAAAAGTCCACTCTGCCATGAGGCGTGTCCGTCCATCCGAGTTCTGGATCGCTACAGAATAGAAGTGCCGTTTTGTCGGTTGTGGAGCCAGCCTTGATCGGGCCGCCGGCCGTGATGTAGTGGCCGTGTTCAAACCATTTTTGAGATTGAAACACGTAGCGGGCGAGGTTTTGCATGAGATTCATCGGCCATTGCGGAACATCGGGTGACTCGTTCGGGCGTTCTGAAGCCTCCAACGCAAGACGAAACGTCAACTCGAACCCCCAGCCACTATACTCTTCACCTACGGCGTTCTCGTCGTAATACAGGGTGGACAGGCCATAAGATATGAAGAGAAGGTGATCGGGATTGCGCCGGATATAGACACTGACGCCGTCAAGCGGGTTGTCTCCTCCCAATGCAAATGGAGTGGCTGCTCCAAAGTGCAAGTCCGCTTCCGGACGGCCAAGGTGCGCGGCGAGATGCGCGTCTATGGCGTCCCATCCCGGCGATGAGTCCGGCGCAAATCGCGCCTTGTATGTATCTATGTCCACTTTCGAATTCCTAGCTATCCTCGTCATCAGATAAGCCAAGATATTGAAACAGATGCAACCGACGGGCGCGGTTTGCACATTGCACGGCGCAGAAGGCATCTGATCGGTTATTCCTTGATGAAAACCCCTCCCCCAAATGTTTCGCGCGCGAAACATTTTCCGGACTTTCGGGCCTGAAGGCAGGACGAAGGCCACCCCCCGTCCCGCCCAAACCCTTACTTCAACAGCCGCAGCAGGTACTGGCCGTAAGCCGTCTTCTTGAAGGTCTCGCCGTGCTGGCGCAGGAGGTCCGCGTCGATCCAGCCGTTGGCGTAGGCGATCTCCTCCGGGCAGCCGACCTGGAGCCCCTGACGGGTCACCAGCGTGCGCACGAAGTTGCCTGCGTCGAGAAGGCTCGAATGGGTGCCGGTGTCGAGCCAGGCGTAGCCGCGGCCGAGTTGCTGGACGCTGAGCATCCCGTCGTGCAGGTAGGTCTCCAGCAGCGAGATGATCTCCAGCTCGCCCCGCTCCGAGGGCTGCACCTTGTGGGCGCGTTCGGGGGCGGTGCCGTCGAGGAAGTAGAGCCCGGTGACGGCGTAGGAGGAGGGCGGCACGGTCGGTTTCTCGACGATGGCCCGAACGGTGCCGTCCTTGTCGAAATCCACCACGCCGTAGCGCTCGGGGTCCGTCACGCGGTAGCCGAAGACCGAGCCGCCGGGGGCGGCGTCGGCGGCGGCGAGTTGTTCGGGCAGGCCGTGGCCGAAGAAGATGTTGTCCCCCAGCACCATGGCCGAAGGGGCCCCGGCGAGGAAGTCTTCCGCAAGGATATAGGCCTGCGCGAGGCCGTCCGGGCTGGGCTGCTCGATGTAGGTGAACTCGAGGCCCCACTGCCTGCCGTCGCCCAGGGTGCGCCTGAACTGCGACTGGTCCTGCGGCGTGGTGATGATGGCGATCTCGCGGATGCCCGCCAGCATCAGCACGCTGAGCGGGTAGTAGATCATCGGCTTGTCATAGATCGGCATCAGCTGCTTGGAGACGCCGGTGGTGATGGGGTGAAGGCGGGTGCCGGAGCCGCCCGCGAGGACGATGCCCTTGCGCTGTGTCATGATGTCAATTCTGTCACTGTTTCGGCCAAAGCGGCCTTCCAATCGGGGGGGGATATGCCGAAGTCTGCCGTCAGGGACGAGCAGTCGAGGCGGGAATTCAGCGGTCTTGCGGCGGGTGTCGGATAGGCGCTGGTGGGGATGCCGGTGACGGTCACGCTTCGGTTCGCGAGGGCAAATGTTTCGCGCGCGAAACATTTCCAGCTTGTCGGGGGGGTGCCGGCGTAGTGGTATAATCCACCGCCCTGCCCGTTCATCATTCTTTCGGCAATGGTCAGACAGGCCTGTGCGATGCCGGATGCGGGCGTCGGCCCGCCGATCTGGTCCTCGACCACGTTCAGCGCGTCGCGGGTTTCCGACAGCCGCAGCATGGTCTTGACGAAGTTCGCGCCATGCGCCGAGAAGACCCAGCTTGTGCGCAGGATGACCGCCTGCGCACCGGAGGCGCGGATGCCCTCCTCGCCCTTGAGCTTGCTGCGCCCGTAAGCGCCCAGAGGCCCGGTCTTGTCAGACGGCTGCCAGGGCGTCTCGCCGGAGCCGTCGAAGACATAGTCGGTCGAGATATGGATGAGCGGGATGCTGAGGGAGGCGCAGGCCCCGGCCATGGCGGTCGGCGCATCGCCATTGACCACGGTGGCGGCGGCCTCCTCCTCCTCCGCCTTGTCCACGGCGGTCCAGGCGGCGGCGTTGATGACGGCGGAAGGCTTGTGGGCTTGAATGGCGGCGGCGCAGGCGGCGGGGTCCGAAAGGTCGGCCTCGGAACGCCCAAGGAAGACCGCACCCGGGCCCAGCCGGGCGAGTTCCGTCGCGACCTGTCCGGTCTTGCCGAAGACGAGGATCATGCCTTCACCCCCAGCCGCTGACCGACGCCCTTGCGGGCCTGCAGCGCTGTCCACCAGGCCTCGTTGTCGAGATACCACTGCACGGTGCGGCGCAGGCCTTCCTCGACGGTGACAGACGGCCGCCAGCCCAGCTCCTTGCGGATGCGGGAAGGGTCGATGGCGTAGCGGGCGTCATGGCCGGGGCGGTCGGTGACGAAGGTGATCTGCTCCGCGTAGGGTTTGCCGTCCGCGCGCGGCTGCAACTCGTCGAGCAACTCGCAGAGGGTCTGCACCAGCTCGAGATTGCTGCGCTCGTTCTCGCCGCCGATGTTGTAGGAGCGCCCGACCTTGCCGCGGGTGACGACGGTGAGCAGCGCGTCCGCGTGATCCTCCACATAGAGCCAGTCGCGCACGTTGGAGCCGTCGCCGTAGATCGGCAGCGGCTTGCCGGCGAGGGCATTGAGGATCACCACCGGGATGAGCTTTTCGGGGAAGTGGAACGGGCCGTAGTTGTTCGAGCAGTTGGTGAGCACCACCGGCAGGCCGTAGGTCTCGTGCCAGGCGCGGACCAGATGGTCCGAGGAGGCTTTGGAGGCGGAATAGGGACTGCGCGGATCGTAGGGCGTGTCCTCGGTGAACATCACGGAGGGGTCGGCGGGCAGGGAGCCGAAGACCTCGTCGGTGGAGATGTGGTGGAAGCGGAAATCCTCCGGTTTTCCCTGCGAAACCCAGTAGCTCCGGGCCGCTTCGAGCATGTTGTAGGTGCCGGTGATGTTGGTCTCGATGAAGGTGCCGGGGCCGTCGATGGAGCGGTCCACATGGCTTTCGGCGGCGAGGTGCATGACCGCATCGGGCTTGTGCTCGGCAAAGACCGCATCGAGCGCGGCGCGGTCGCGGATGTCGGCCTGCACGAAGGCATAGCCGGGACGGTCCGCGACGCTGGCCACGTTATCCAGACAGGCGGCATAGGTCAGCGCGTCGAGGTTCACGACCTCATGGCCACGGGCCATGGCGAGGCGGACGACGGCGGAGCCGATGAAGCCGGCGCCGCCGGTGACGAGAAGTTTCATCGCGTTATCCTTGGTACTCGAAGGGGCTGTCGAAGTCCGCGAGGCGCACGGCCTTCTCGTCCTTCTCGGAGAGGATCGGCGTGCCGGTCAGAGGCCAGTCGATGCCGCAGCTGTCCCAATGCACCGAGCCATCGGCGGCGGGCGCGTAGCCGTGGGAGCATTTGTAGATGATCTCGGTCATCGGCTCGAGGGTGACGAAGCCGTGCAGGAAGCCCTCGGGGATCAGCAGCTGGCGGCCATTCTCGAAGCTGAGTTCGCCGCCGACCCATTGGCCGTAGGTCGGGCTGCCGCGGCGCACGTCCACGGCGACGTCGAAGAGCCGCCCGCGTCCGCAGCGAACCAGCTTGGCCTGCGCATGCGGCGGGGCCTGGAAGTGCAGACCGCGCAGGGTGCCGGTCTTTTCGGACATGGAGTGGTTGTCCTGCACGAAGTCGATGCCCAGACCGGCCTCGCGCATCCGCTCCGCGCTCCAGCTTTCGCTGAAGAAGCCGCGATTGTCGCCGAAGCGTTTCGGGGTGAGAAAGACCAGGCCATCAATTGCCGTGGTTTCGATTTCCATGGGGTCCGCAATCCTCTTTTGGGGTCAATCCGGGGGTCCGGGGCAGGCGGCGCCAAACTGATGGCTTGGGGGCGATTTGACAAGGGCAGGTGTTTCGTGACCTTTGCGCGAAACGGGTGATGAAAGGCAGGGCGATGACTTCGAGGGCAGGGCGGCTGGTGGCGGTGGTGGTGACCTACAACCGGCTGGCGCAATTGCAGGTGACCTTGCCGCGCCTTCTGGAGAGTGCGGAGGAGCATCTTCAGGCGGTCATCGTGGTCGACAATGCCTCGACCGATGGCACCGGGGACTGGCTGGCGGGGCAGGGCGCGGCGCGGCTCGACGTCCTTCGCCTCGAGGCCAACCTCGGCGGCGCCGGGGGGTTCGAGCGCGGGATGCGGCTGGCGGTGGAGCGGTATGACCCCGACTGGATCGTGGTGATGGACGACGACGCGCGGCCCGAACCCGGTGCCCTGGCGCGGTTCCAGGGGCAGGATCGCAGCGAAGCGGAGGCCTGGGCGGCGGCGGTCTATCACCTGGACGGGCGCATCTGCGACATGAACCGGCCCTCGATCAACCCGTTCTGGCACCGGGAGGTGCTCTGGCGGACGGTTCTGGGCAAGGGGCGGGACGGGTTTCATATCGGCCGCGCCGAGTACGAGGGGCAGGAGACGGTCGCCATCGACGGGACGTCCTTCGTCGGCTTCTTCGTCTCGCGGCAGGGGATGCGGCTTGCGGGTTTCCCGGATGGCTCGCTCTTCATCTACGGCGACGATGTGCTTTATACGCTGGGGCTGACGCGGGCCGGGGGGCGGATTTTGTTCGATCCGGGGCTGCGGTTCGAACATGACTTCTCGACCATGACCGACGGCGACCAGCGGTTCCTGCCCTTGTGGAAGAGCTATTACCACTACCGCAACCTCTTGATGGTCTACCGCATGGCCTCGGGTCTGCTGTTCCCGCTGGTGCTGCTGGCGGCCTCGCTCAAGTGGCTGATGAAGGTGCGCCATCACGGCGGCGAGCGGGTGGCGTTTCTGGGGCTGGTGCTGCGGGCGCTGCGCGACGGTCTGCTGAGCCGGACGGATGTGCCGCATGCGCGGGTGCTGGACTGGGCGACGCGGGGCCGTTGAGGCCATCCGCGAAGCGTGTAGACTGCCCCCGACTTCAGAAAGAGCCCCCATGCCCGACACCGCCCGCCCGCCGTCCGACAAGCGTTTCGAGAGCCCCGGCGATCTTGCGATCTTCGGCGCGCCGCCGCTGTTCGACACGCCGCGCCATGTGAACCGACCGCAGGCGCCGGACCGGGCGGCCTTCGAGGCCTTCATGGCAGGGATCTGGGAGCGGCGCTGGTTCACCAATGACGGGCCGCTGGTGCAGGCGCTGGAGGCGCGGCTGGCCGAATGGCTGGACGTGCCGCATTGCGTGCTGACCTGCAACGCCACCATCGCGCTCGACCTGGTGATGCAGGCGCTGGGGGTGCGGGGGGAGGTGCTGATCCCGTCCTATACCTTCATCTCCACCGCGCATCTGCTGACGCTCCGGGGGATGCGCCCGGTGTTCTGCGAGGTCGGGGCGGATATGCTGCTGGACCCGGCGGACGTGGCGCAGCGGATCACGCAGGAGACCGGGGCGGTGGTGGCGACGCATGTCTGGGGCAGCCCCTGCGACGTGGACGGCTTGCAGATGGTCTGTGACAGGGCGGGCGTGCCGCTCATTTTCGACGCCGCCCATGCCTTTGGCGGGCGCTACGGGGGGCATCGCCTCGGGCGGTTCGGGGCGGCGGAGGTCTTCTCCCTGCACGCAACGAAGGCCTTCCACGCCTGCGAGGGCGGGCTGATCACCACCACGGACGCGGCGCTCGCTTTGAGGCTCCGGCTGACGCGGAACTTTGGCTTTGTCGCCTCGGACCAGGTCGCATGCGCCGGGATCAATGCCAAGATGTCGGAATTGCACGCGGCCATGGGCCTCGCCAATCTCGACGCCTTCGAGGGCACAAGGGCGGCGGCCCGGGTCATCCATGCGGGCTATCGCGACGGGCTGGCCGGGGTGGCGGGCATCGCGCTGAAATGCCCGGCGCAGGCGGAGGACAACAACCACCATTACGTGGTCTGCGAGATCGACGAGGGGGCTCTGGGGCTGAGCCGCGACAGGCTGGTGGAGATCCTGACCGCCGAGAACGTCTATGCCCGGCGCTATTTCTACCCCGGCGGCCACCGCAGCCCGCCGCACCTCGCGCGGACCGAGGCGGAGGGGCTGAGCCTGCCGGTGACGGACGCGCTCTGCGCCCGGGTGATGCTGCTGCCCGGCGGCGGCGCGGCGGATTTGGAGGACGTGACGCGCACCTGCGCCCTGATCCGGTTTATCGCGGCACAGGCGGGGGCGATTGGGGGAAGGCTGTAAGGGCTGTTTT
Organism: Tropicibacter sp. S64; assembly: GCF_049803835.1. NCBI lineage: Bacteria > Pseudomonadati > Pseudomonadota > Alphaproteobacteria > Rhodobacterales > Roseobacteraceae > Tropicibacter > Tropicibacter sp. S64. The sequence continues at coordinate 30,853 of NZ_JBNAGK010000022.1, forward strand.
CGGGCACCTGTCAGGCGACAGGGTAGAGGCGGGCTGGCAAGATGCGGGACGAAGCGGACCTTTGAAATGCCTAGACGACGGCGATCTTCACGGGTGTTTCTGACATCCGGCCCATCAGGACAAGCGTATCTCTGACCTCTGAAAACGGATACCGTTCATCGGCGCAGGCAAACTCGATGGGTGAATCCTCCGGTGACAAATCTAAGGCGACCGCATCGAAAAATACCGAAACTGCATTTCTCCTGATCTCGATTTGGTTGATAGCGTTGTAGCCCGAATGCTCTTGCCCGTTGATTTCAATGTATATTCCGGCCATCCCAAGCTCGTGATCTTCCTTCGTTGGCTCTTTCTCAAGCTGAAGGATAGCGTAGGAATCCGAGCCGTCTTCGGCATCGCCAAAGGCAACTTGCAGATAGTCGCCCTCATCGGATGCTACAGCCACTTTTACCGTTGAGTGCGTCATCGGCATGCCTCGCTGAACCCGCATCACAGGCTAGTTTGCAATAGGCATATAGCGCCGGCAAGGGCGAAACTGGGCTCAAACCGACCTTCCCCGCGCAGCCCATGAAGGCCTTTTGCGGCGTCATGGGGCGCTTCATGCCCCAAAGCGTTTCTGGTTGACCTTGAGGCACGCATACCCTGCCATGCCTCCGGCATTCCCGGGACATGCGTGCCGCAGGATGTTTCAGGTTGAACCAGAAACGCTTTAGTTGTTGGTCAGCAAATCGCGGTGGTAGCGGCCGAGCAGCAGCACGCCGAAGAACAGCGTCGTCACGCCGAACAGCGCCGGGTTCAGCAGCGAAATGTAATCGGGCCGGTAGGTCGGGTAGAAGCCCACCCGCATCTCGCCGATGATATGCACCAGCGGGTTCCACCACAGGATGTCGCGCACCAGGGGGGGCAGGTCGTCGAACAGGAAGATCACCCCCGAGGCGATCACCAGCGGCCGGTTCAGCACGCCCCAGATCTGGATCCACACCGGGAACATGCCGAACAGCACGCAGTTGATCGTGCCCACCCCGGCGCCGAGCAGGATCGACAGGAACATGGCATAGACCACCGGCGGCAGGTCGATCAGCACCATGGTCCCGGTCACGAGCAGCAGCGTGAACATCACGATCAGCGTCACCAGGATGCCGGTCAGCGCATTCAGCACGACCCGCGCCACGATGGCATCCACCCAGGTCACCGCCGGATACTGCAGCAGCGGCTTGGAGAAGGTGATGGTGTGGGCGGTGGTCTGGGCGATGTTCTGGTAGAGCTGGAACGGCATGAAGCCGGTGGCGTAGAACAGGATGAAGTTGTTGCCCAGCGGCGGGTTGCGGATCAGCAGCGAGAAGGCCATCGCCATGACGACGATCGCGCCGATCGGCTCGAGGATGGCCCAGACGTAGCCGCCCGGCGAGTTGCCGTAGCGCGTGGCCATCTCCCGCAGCACCAGCGCCGAGATCGCCCGGAAGCTGCCGAAGGACCGCACGGTGCCGGCGCGGGGTCTTTGCGGGGCGGCCAGGGGGGGGATCTGGGACATGCTGTGGTTCCGATATTGGCTTCACCGGACCAATATGTAAAAGTCGCGCCGAAAGCAAAACAGCATATCGTTGCACCTCATGAATGATGGATCACAGGGCAGGGGACCGCAGGCCCCCGGACCCGTGGCCCCGGCCGCCAGGCCAGCCCCAGCACCAAAGATCCCAACCCCTGGTCAGGCCCAGGTCGCCGCGGCGCAGAAGCCGCTGCGCCCGATGGCGCAGCCCGCCCGCATGAAGCGGCGGCACTGGGGGCTGGTGCTGTCCTTCGGGCTGATGGTGCTGGTGCCGCTGGTGCTGGTGCTGCTCTACATGTGGCTGGTGGCCGAGGACCAGTATGCCTCCAGCACCGGCTTCACGGTGCGGCAGGAGGAGGATGGCGGCGCTTCGGCGGTGCTGGGCGGGCTGGCGCAGCTGGCCGGAGGCAGCACCTCGGCGGATGGCGACATCCTGCACGAGTTCATCCTCAGCCAGGCGCTGGTGCAGACCATCGACGAGAAGGTCGGCCTGCGGGACCATTACAGCGCGCACTGGAGCACCGACCCGGTGTTCGCGCTGAGCCCCGACGCCACGCTGGAGGAGCTGCAGGAATACTGGCAGCGCATCGTGCGGATTTCCTACGACCAGGGGTCCGGCCTGATGGATGTGCGGGTTCTCGCCTATGACCCGGACAAGGCGCAGCAGATCGCGCAGCAGATCATCCTGGAGGGCCAGGCGATGATCAACGCGCTGAACGACCAGGCGCGCGAGGATGCGATGCGCTATGCGGAGATCGAACTCGACGAGGCGGTGGCGCGTCTCAAGGAGGCGCGCGAGGCGCTGACCAACTTCCGCACCCGCACCACCATCGTCGACCCGGACGCCGACCTGCAGGGCCGGATGGGCGTGATGAACGGGCTGCAGCAGCAGCTGGCCGCGGCGCTGATCGAGTATGACCTGCTGCGCGAGCAGACCAGCGAGGACGACCCGCGCATCACCCAGGTCCGCCGCCGCATCGAGGCGATCCGCAACCGCATCGCCGAGGAGCGCCGCGCCTTCACCTCCGACACCACCGCCAACAGCACCGACGGCGAGGATTACCCGACGCTGATCGCGGAGTACGAGGGGCTGGTGGTGGACCGCGAGTTCGCCGAGGAGAGCTACCGCGCGACGCTGGCGGCGGTGGACGTGGCGCGGGCCAAGGCCTCGCGGCAGAGCCGCTATCTCGCGACCTACGTGCCGCCGACCCGGGCCGAAAGCAGCGAATACCCGCAGCGCCTGACGATCTCGGCGCTGGCGGGGCTGTTCCTGCTGCTGGTCTGGTCGATCTGCGCGCTGGTCTACTACTCGATCCGCGACCGGCGCTAAGCGGTTCCGGGTGCCTCGGAGACGCGACAGGAAGACAGCATGGCGCCCGAAAGTGGGAACCGGTTTCGGGCTCCTCGGACATGCGACAGGAAGAGGGCTGAGCCGGGATGATCCGCTTCGAAAACCTGAGCAAGAGCTACTGGGTCCGCGGCGAGCGCAAGGTGGTGATCGACCATCTCAACAACACGCTGCCCACGGGCCAGTCGCTGGGGCTGCTGGGGCGCAACGGCGCGGGCAAGTCGACGCTGATGTCGATCATCGCCGGCAACCTGCGCCCCGACAGCGGCGAGGTCATCACCGATGGCACGATCTCCTGGCCGGTGGGCTTTTCCGGCTCCTTCCACGGCCAGCTGACCGGGGCGGAGAACGTGCGCTTCATCGCGCGGATCTACGGGGTGGATTCCGACGAACTGGTGGATTTCGTGGCGGATTTCGCCGAGCTGGGCAAACATTTCCACATGCCGGTGCGCAGCTATTCCTCGGGGATGCGCTCACGGCTGACCTTCGGCGCCTCCATGGGCATCCGCTTCGACACCTACCTGGTGGACGAGGCGACGGCGGTGGGTGACGCCGCCTTCCGGGCCAAGAGCCAGAAGTATTTCGCCGACCGGGTGAAGAACGCCAGCGCCATCCTCGTCTCGCACGACATGGGGCAGATGCGCGAGTTCTGCGACGCGGGCGTGCTGCTCTCGGAGGGCAAGCTGCGCTACTTCGAGGACATCGAGGAGGCGATCGAGGCGCATCTGACCCTGATCCGGGACAGGTAGCCTCAGCCGGTGCCCGCGTGCCCCGTCCCCGGCGGGGCGGTGTGGCATTCCGCCCCTGGCGGGGCGGTGTGGTATTCCGCCCCTGACGGGGCGAGGCGGCGTTCGGCGACGATCATCGACAGGTCGCGCAGCGCCTCGGCGGTGCCGTCGGCGCGGCTGCGGGCGTCGAGCGCGGCGAGGGTCTCCTCGATCCGTGTCAGCCGGGCATTCAGCGCGTCCGGCGCGGCGGTGGAGGCGGGGCGGGTGGCGGCGTCGAGCCGGTGGTACAGGCTTTCGAGCCCGCCGAGGGACCGCGCCAGCCGCAACCGCTCCTCCTCCAGCCGCGCGTCGCGCACCGCCAGCAGGCCGGCCATGCGGTCGAATCCCTCCGCGAGCCCGGGCTGCGGCGCGGCGGGGTCCGGCGCGGGCACCTGTGCCTGTGCCTGCGGCAGGGCGCCGAGCGCCGCGCGTACCGCTTCGAGCAGGTCCTGTTCGTCGCGGCGGCGCTTGCGGGCGGTGGCGAGCTTGCGGTCGAGCCGGTCGAAGCCGCGGGCCAGCAGGTCCTCCAGCCCGTCCAGCCGCGCCGCCAGTCCGGCCCGCTCCGCCCGCAGCCCGGCGATCCCTTCGCCGAGCCGGGTCAGCCCGGCCAGCAGCCGCGCGGGCAGGGCGGCGGCGTCGAGATCCTCCGGGGCGGCGGTGAGCTGGTGATGGAGGTCCATGACCGCCAGTTCCATGTCGTCGAAGCGGCGGCTCATCTCCGCCTCGCTGCCCGCGATGGCCTCGAACAGGTCGGTGTATTCCGCGTCCGGGCCGGTCTCCGCCTCCGGGGCGGCGAGGGTGAAACGAGGGGGGTGCGCGTGCATGCCGTCTCCGATCCGGGTCTGGTCCGGGTCTCGACCTGACCCTGCGGCAGTCTAGGGCGGCGGGCCTAACGCGGGCTTAAGGCGCCCCGCCTTGACCCTGCGCCACAAATACCCTGTCGCCCCTGCGGTGCTATCGGGACATGTGTGGCGCAGGGTCATTCGGGGAAAAGGCGGGACGCTGTAAAGCGTTTCCGGGTGAACGCGAGGCACGCATGCCTTTCCATACTTCGTATTCCCGGGACATGCGTGCCGCGCGATGGTTCGGGTCAAGCCGGAAACGCCGTAGGGACGGCATCCGCTGCGCGGGTTTGCACCGGCGGAGGCCCGCGCCGGGGGATGCTTGCTTGAAACGACGGGGGCGCTCCGTCATAAGGCGCCAATCCGGACGACCCGGGCCGGACCTGACCGAGAGACCAGAGCAGATGCGTCAGCCAAAGACCCTTTACGTCCATGTGGGGCACTACAAGACAGGGACAACCGCGCTCCAGGCCTTCCTGAGCCACAATGCGAAGAAGCTGCGGCGCCACGGACTCGATTACACCGATCTGTTCTGCCACCTGCACAAGCATTCGAAATACGCCTTCTCGCTCTATCGCGGCGCGGGGGTCACGACCCTGATGCACGGCTACAACGATCCCACCCGGGGCGAGACGATCTGGGCGAAGCTGTTCGAGGCGGTGCAGGCCAGCCCGGCGGACCGGGTGCTGATCAGCTCGGAGGAGTTCATGCGGCTCGGGGCGCATCCGGCGGCGGCGGCGCGGCTGAAGGCGATCGTCGGGCAGGCGCCCGCGGGGATCGACTTCCGCATCATCGCCTATCTGCGCAGCCCGGGGGCGCACCTGCGCTCGTGGTACAACCAGATGGTCAAGATGAGCGCCGCCACCAGCGATTACAACACCGCCGTCTGCCAGGTGATGGAGCCGGTCCACTACGATTACGGGCTGGCGCTGAAACCCTGGATCGAGATCTTCGGCCCGGAGGCGGTGATCGTGCGGCCCTATGACGAGGCCTTCCGCCACAACGGCGGGCTGTTCCGCGATTTCCTCTCGCTGTTCGGCTTCGACTACGACAACCCGCCGGGGGTGCGGGGCTGGGCGGTGCCGGAACAGGACCTGAACCCGCGGATGGACGACCGCCTGCTGGAGCTGGCCCGGGCGCTGCATCTCGCCGGGGTGCCCGCCGATCTCGGGCACTGGATCACCCACCGCGCCGAGACCGTGCTCAAGCAGCAGGACGCGGAGGCGCGGGCCGGGGCCAAGGGCTTCGACACGGTGGCCGCCGAGGTCCAGCAGGGGCTGGCGAGCTTGCGGGCGCTGCCCGGCTGCGGCGTCGATCTCGACGCCTTCCACACCGACCTGCCGCGTCCGGAGGCGCCCTGGCGGGCGGACCTCGGCCTCGTGCTGGCGACGCTCCTGCGCGAGCAGAACCTGCTGCGCGAGCGCATGCAGGCCCGCACCGACGAGCTGCGCAGCCGCATCGCCGCGCTCGAAGCCCGGATGAAGCAGGACAACTGAGCGTGCGCGTCCTCTATTACAACTGGGTCGACTACCTCGACGAGGAGCGCCGGGGCGGCGGTGTCTCGGTCTACCAGCGCAACCTGATGCGGGCTCTGGCCGACGTGCCGGGGGTGGAGGCGTCGTTCCTCTGCGCGGGCGTCTCCTACGATTTCCCGGGCGGCGGCGCACCGCGCTGGGAGCAGATGCGGCACGGCCCCGACCAGGACCGCGCCCGGCGCTTCGAGATCGTCAATTCGGCGGTGCTGGCCCCGGCGCATCACGGCTACGGCAGCCCGGCGCAGGTCTCGGACAAGGCCACCGAGGCGGCCTTCGTCGATTTCATCGACAAGACCGGGCCTTATGACGTGATCCATTTCAACACCCTCGAAGGGCTGCCCGCCAAGGTGCTGGAGCGTTGCCGCATCTGGCCGGACATGCGGGTGGTGCTGTCGCTGCACAACTACTACCCGTTCTGCCCGCAGGTGAACCTGTGGCATCTCGAACGCGAGACCTGCGGCGATTTCGACCTGGGGCGCAAATGCGTGAACTGCCTGCCGCATGTGCACGACCCGCGCCACATGCGCCTGTCCGGCGGTCTTGGCTACAAGCTGCGGCTGATGGGGCTGACGCCGGGGACCTGGGCCTTCGACCAGGCCTATCGCTGGACCATGCGCATCGGCGGGCGGGCCTCGCGGCTGATGCGCAAGGTCAGGGGGCAGGGCGAGCGGCTGCGCCGGGGCGGCAGGCCGGGCGAGCTGCGCCCCATGCAGCCGCCCGATGGCGCGCCCTTTGCCGCGCGGCGGGACGCGGTGGTGCGGCTGATCAACGACCATTGCGACGCGGTGCTGGGCGTGTCGGACGCGGTCTGCCGTCTGGCGCGTGGCTTCGGCGTGCTCCCGGACCTGCTGCACACCAGCTACATCGGCACCCGCGAGGCCGCCGCCTGGCACCAGACCGCGCCGCGGGTGTTTCCGCAGGCCGAAGACGGCACGCTGCGGCTGGCCTACCTGGGCTACATGCGGCGCGACAAGGGGTTCTATTTCCTGCTCGATGCGCTGGAAAAGCTGCCCGCCGATCTGGCCTCGCGCTTGCGGCTCGAAGTGGCGGCGAAGCGCGGCGACCGGGCGACGATGACGCGGCTGTCGGAGCTGTCGGGGCGGCTCGCCGGGCTGACCCATGCGGACGGCTATTCGCACGACGATCTCGACACGCTGCTGGCGGAGGTGGACGTGGGGCTGATCCCGGTGCTCTGGCACGACAACCTGCCGCAGGTGGCGATCGAGATGCACGCCCGGCACATCCCGCTGCTCTGTGCCGACATGGGCGGGGCGCGGGAGCTCGGGAATTGCCCCGCGATGACCTTTGCGGCGGGGGATGCCGCGGCCTTCGCGGACCGCATCCGCGCGCTGCTCGCGGGGGAGGTGGATATGGACGCCTATTGGCGGGGGGCCACGGCGCCGGTGGAGATGGAAAGCCACCTGGCCGAGCTGATGCGGCTCTATTCCGGCGCAGATCCGCGCTGAGGCGGGGGCAGGCTGCGCCGCCAGTCCTCCAGCTGTGCCACCACCAGGGCGCCATAGGCGGCATTGGCGTGATGCGGATCGTCCGGGGTTTCGCTGCGGTAGCGGGCCAGCATGAAGCCCTCCGCGTCGCGGCAGCCCGCGGGGATGTCGAGCACCGGGATGCCCCGCTCCGCCAGCGCCGCCAGCATCACCGCCCGGTAGGCCTCGGCCTGGCCGAGGATCTGCCCGGCGGGTCTGTAGTCGGTCAGCCCGTGATCGCGGAACAGCCCGGGGCCGGAGAGCGCCGCCACGGGCAGGCCGATCCGCTGCATCAGGGCGAAGAGGGCGAGCACATGCGCCTGCTCGGCCAGAACGATCTGCCGGAAGACGGCCTGCGAGACCGGCTGCAAATCGCCGTGAAAGCCCACCAGCGCCTGCTTCTTCATGAACAACTGGTAGATCACCCGCATCGGCCAGAGCGGCATGGAGAAGGCCAGGGCCGTCACCGGCGGCTTTTCCGGGGGCAGCCGGGGGATGCGGGCGCGGTAGAGATCGGCGGTGATCTGAGCATGGTCGCCCGCGTCGCGGAAGAAGGGCGTGGGCAGCAGGTGCCCGCCGCCCAGCGGCCAGACGCGGATATCCGCCAGCGCCTCCCCCGCCGCCCGGCGTGCCAGCAGCCCGCGGTGGATCGGGCCGCAATGCGAGTCCCCCGTGACGAGCAGGGTCATGACGGCTCCGGCCCGAAGGTGGCGAGCAGCTCCTCGTCGCATTTGATGCGCTCGGCCTCGGAGAGCGCGTCCGGGGCGGGCGCCGGGGTTCCGTCCACCGGGGTGGGCGGCGGATGTGCGGCGAAGAAGGTCTTCATCACATGCGCCACGCCATGCGGCGAGACCGCGCGGGCGTCCGGTTCGTAGAAGACCCCGCGCATGAAGGGCGCGGTGACGATCTCGTAGGAGGGGAAGTAGTCGACGCGGGGATCCGCGGCGCAGATCTCCCCGGCCACCGCCCGCAGCACCGCTTTGGAAAAGCTGCTTGCCACCGCCACCTGGTCGGCCGTCGCGGTGGCGGCCAGCGGCACGGGGCTGACGGTCAGCAGGAGGCGCAGGCCGGGGTTGACCGCCCGGGCGAGGGCGAGGAAGGCCTCCAGATCGGCCCGGACCTCGGCCGTGGTGAAGTTGTGGAAGCGGTGCCGCGCCGGATCGAAGGTGCCGCCCGCGGTGCCGGGGCAGAGCGGGAAGACCGCGCCATCCGCCACCGACAGCCAGGCCTCGGTCAGGCCGAGGGTGAAGACCAGCACATCGGCCTCGTGCAGCAGCGCCGCCACCGCCTCCAGATGGCCCTGGCGCAGGGCGTCGAGTTCGGCCTGCGTGCCGAAGGGTTCGGGCTCCAGCGTCGGGCGGAAGCTGTCCACCAGCCCGCCGTCCCGCTCCCAGGCCTGCTCCTGCGGGGTGAAGCGCCCCAGCGCCCGCTGCGCCAGCTGCAGCAGCTGCCGGGCGGTGTAGATATTGCCGTATCGGGCGGAATAGAGACTGTATCCGTACTCCTGATGCCGCGCGGCGGGCAGCCCGTCCGGGGCCGGTTCGCGGTCGAGCCAGGCAAAGCCCGCCGCCTTCAGCGATCGTCCGATGTGCTGGGCGAAACAGCTGCCGGCGGTCATGATCCTGGCCTCGCCGAGGGGAAACTTCGGGTCGTACCACGCCGCGACATCCAGCGGATGCCGCTCCGCGATGCTGCGCCGCCAGAAGGCTTTCGGCGGTTGATCGGCATAGGGGTGGGACATGCGCTTTCCTCCTCAGCCGGTGGGCGGGGCCAGCCGGGCACGCACGAAATCGCAGTCCGTCCAGCGCACCGAGAGGTCCGGATCAAAGATCACGCTGCGCCCTTCGGAGGCGAGGGCGAGGTATTTGCGGTATTCCTCCGCGTCGTTGAAATGCTGGCGCCGTGTGACTTCGGTCTGCGCCTTCTCGCGGAAAGCGGCGTTGTACTTGAAATGGGCGAAGAGCAGCTCGCGCCGGGCGAGTTTGACGTCGCCGACGTAATGCAGCCCGTCCGAGAGCCGCATGAAGGGGTGATACTTCAGGAGCGCCAGCTTCTGCGCCACGAAGAGCGTCGCCCGCGAGCCGGGGATCAGCCGGTGGCGCAGGGCGGAGGTCCAGGTGGGGCGGTCGGAGTAGGGGCCGCGCACGGAGGTATTGGTCAGGAAAGGCTGCGCATCGCAGAACCCGGCCTCCGCGAAGGGATCGCCGCTGGCGAAATCGACGGCTTCGAGCGGCCCTTCGGGATACATGTCGAGCATGAAGATGCGCGCCGCCTCGGCCTCTGCGAAAGCCTCGGTTTCCAGAAGATCGGGCAGGGATAGAGACTGTTTTACGTCCAGCACGAGCAACTCGTCCGCATCCGCGACCAGAGACCACTTGCCCGTCCGGAAGGCGGCGATCATCGCCTGTTGCCAGGCCACGCCGTAGTGGGACAGCTTGTAATCGGTATCGACGGAGAAGAGCGCGACGTCTGGTTGGTCGAGCAGGTATTCGCGGGTGCCGTCGTCGGAGGCGTTGTCCGCCACGAGGAAGCTGGCGACGCCCATGCGGCGGTAATGCGCGAGGAAATGCGGCAGCATGAACATCTCGTTGCGCATGACGGCGACGACGGCGATGTCGGCGGCCTTGGCCCGGTCGATCGTGTGCAGGGGCGAAATGAGTTCGAGCGCGTTGCTCTGGTAGCCGAGCCTCGCACCCTGGTAGCTTGGCCAGATCTTCGGCGGGTAAAGGCCGGGGGTTTTGAGGCGCTCCAGCGCGAAGGGCTGGTCCTTTTCGGTGTCGAGGTGGATCAGCTGCAGGGGCGCGGTCGGCCCGGGGAAGAAGCTGTTGACCCAGGAGGCAACGGGGGTTGCGGCGCCGAAGGTGCGACGGCGGACGGAGACGCGGTAATCCTCGTCGGCCACATGGATGCCGCGCAGGGCGAGCAGGTCGCCCAGCATCTTGTCTTCCATGAAGGAGAGGCCGATGAGCCGTTGCCCCTCGGGGCTTTGCGCGGCGTGCAGGGCCTCGCCCATGGCGCGGCGGCTCAGGGCGTAACCAGACCCGCCGTCGGCGTAGAAGGAGGGTTCCGGCGAGCGGTCGAGTTCGTGCTTTCCCCGTTCGGAGGCGGATTTGCCCTGATGCCAGGCCCGGTCCATCTGCCCGACGCCCCGGGTCAGCTTGCGGCCGTAGTAGTCGTGTTTGCGCCAGGTCAGGCTCTCGAAGAACAGCGGCGCGTTGAGGAAGCAGTCGTCGTCGATCTTCAGCATATGGCCGAAGTCGGTGTTGTCATGCACCCAGCGGATCGCGGCGAGGGTCTTCTGCGGCAGGCCCTCGTAATCGTCGGGGGCATCGAGGTGGACGATGTGCCCCTCCCGGCGTCCGTCGCCGTCGCCGATGACGACAATGTAAGGGATGTCCAGCGCCTCCAGCAGCGAGAGCCAGCCGCCTTGCAGGGCGGGGATGCGGGAGGCGAGGTAGGGTTTGCAGGAGAAGACCACGACAAGCGTGTCGTAGAGCGGGGTGTGCGAGGTCAGGTCCGGATTGGCGGGCAGCTCCGGTCTGCCAAGGACGTGCGCGAGCGGGTCGTCGTCAGACAGGCGGGCCAGCGCGGCGCGGGGGGCGGGGGCGTCCTTGAGGGTCTGCATTTCGTCTTCGGAGAAGCCAGCGAGGCGGTCCGCCAGCCATGTTCCGACCGCCTCCGGTGCCTTGTCCCGCAGCAATAGGGCGAGGCCGATGCCGAGGAAGCCGTGGGCGGGGCCGGAGAGGCGGGTGCAGAGGGCCAGAACAGTCTCTATCTCGCCTGAATTCGGGGCCTCCGGCCCATGCAGAAGGGCGTTCACGCGCTGGCCCAGATCCCGTTGCAGGGCGCTGTAGGGGGCTTCGGGCGTGGGGGCGTAGAGCTTTGGCAGGGCAGAGGCGGCGAGGTCCGAGACCTCCGCGGGCACCGCCGCGCTGCCGGGGCAGGCCATGTGGCGCAGGGCGGCGAGGTCCGGGGTTTTGGCGTGTTGCAGGAGGGCATCGGCGCGGGTCTCGCCGGGCAGACCGGAGGGGCCGAGACGCTCGACGCGCAGGCGCGGCGCATCAGGGCAGCCGAGGTCCTCGAAAAAGCGCAGGGCGGCGTCCATCGCGGCGGGATCGGTGCCGGTCTCGATGGCGGAAAACAGTCTCTGTGCCAGCGCGATACGCGGATCGGGGGCCTGCCCGGCGGGGCCACGCTCCGCCATCAGACGCCAGAACAGCCGCGACAGGCCATAGGCCTGCAGCACGCTCCGGACCACCTCGCGCCCGAGGAAATCGTCGCGCTTCAGGTCCAGCAGCAGGGTGACGGCGGCCCCGGTCAACTCGCGGCAGGGGGTGCGGTCCCAGTAGTGCCCGGCGCGCTGTGTCAGCAGCGTGAGGAAGGCGCGGATCAGGGCGGCGCGGGCCTCCTCCGGCATCGCGTCATCGGTGGCGGCCTGCCGGATCGTCCAGGCGATCGGCGGCGTCAGGATCCAGCCCGGGGAGGGGTAGGCGATGGTCTCCAGCGCCTTTGCGGCGTCGGCATGGCGGCGGGCTTTCAGCAGGTAGGGCAGCAGGGCGGAGAGGCTCCAGGGGTCCTTCGGCAGGGGCATCTCTGCGAGGCCGGAGGCGGCGGCCTGCGCGTGCAGCCCGTCGAAATCGCTGCCCTCGCGGCAGAAGATGTCCGTCAGTGCGAGGAAAAGCCCGCGTTGCGGCGCAGGCGGCAGGGTCAGTTCCCGCACCACGTCGAGCGGATCGGGGGCGGGCGTGACCTGCTGGCTCAGGGCCAACCGGGCCAGGGCGGCGTCGATGCGCTCCGCGTCGCTGATCCCGGGGGGGAGGGGTTTGGGTGCCTCCCCGGCGGCGGGGGCGATGTAGGCGCCAAGACCGTAGTGCTCCGCAAGCCGTGCCAGCGCGGCGCGGGTCTCGGGCTTGAGCAGCGGCTGGAGCCCTGCGTGGCGGATGTGGTCGAAGAGGTTCAGAACCAGCGTGCCGTCGGCGGGGCCGGGGGGCGCGGTCATCAGCGCGTCGATGCGGGCGGCGAGATCGGCGCGGGTGAGGGTGAAGGCTTCGGCGTTGCCGTCCAGCAGGACCAGCGGCGCATCGGGGGCGAGGCCCTGCCAGTGACGGCCCGGCAGATCGACGAGGGAGCCGGTGCCGGAGAGGGTGTTTTGGGGCGTAACAGAGACTGTTTCGCCCGAATGCGGCAGGGTGAGGGTCGCGGGCAGTGGGCCGCTGCAGCGCAGTTGCAGGCGCGGATCGAGCGCCAGCGCCGGACCGGCCTCGGCGGGCAGGATGTCGAGCGGCGTGACGCCGCCCTGCGTGGCCAGCCAGGCGATGCGGTCGAGCCCGGTGAGCCCGGCGCGGTTGCGGGCGGTGCGTTTGCCAAGGCGCAGCACCTCCGCGCCGTCCACCGTGACGCGCACGACGGGCGGCGTGATCTCGACGCAGACCGTGACGCCGGTTTTCGGCAGGGCGAAGGGGAAGGGCCGCTCTGCCCGCCAGGCCCCGTCCGGGCGGCTGTCGTTGGCGACGATCACGCCGTCCTTCTGGCGCAGCGAGAGGTGAAAGGGCACCTCCACCCCATCCTCCGCGACGAAGGAGAGATTGGCGAAGGGATCGGCGTGGAAGTCGGCGCGGAAGCGGAACAGGCCGCGGCCCCGCAGGGGGAAGGCGTAGAGCAGGTGCTCGCCCCGCGTGGCCTCGCCGCTTTGGGTGGGCGGTGCCTCGCCGGGCGCGTCCGGGGAGAGGCCGGAGACATGCGGCACCAGCGGTGCGCCCCTGAGCAGCGCGGCGGGGTTCAGCAGGCGGGCGAGCCCCGGCCCGAAGGAGGGATCGAAGCCGGCGGGATCGCGCTGCGCCCCGGTCAGGCCCCGGGTCAGCGCCCCGGCCATCATGCCGCCGAGGACCATGGCCTTGCCGGGTTTCGAGCCGGGCAGGCCGAAGCTGACCTGATCGCGCAGGGCGCGGGCATAGAGGCGGCGCTGCCAGCCTTTCGGCAGGCGGGTTTTTACGCTCTCGGGCAGGGCGCGGATGAGGGCGTCATGGCCCTTGGCGAGGGCGCGGCTGCTGTGCGGCGTCTGCCGACCGCGTGCGCCGTCCGGCGCGAGGTCCAGCGCCAGCCCCGGCCAGTCGACATAGGCGCAGGGGCCAGCGAGCGGCGCGGCGAGGCAGAGCGCCCAATGCGGGCGCGGGCCCCTGGTGAAGCCGGGCAAGGCGGTGAGCGCGTCGCGCCGGAAGATCCGGGCCGAGAGCTCCGGCGCCATGCCGAGCACGGCGGCGGGGGTGAGGTCCAGAAGGCCCGCGGGCGGCGTGCCGCCGGGCAGGGCGCGCATGTCGTCGAAGCCGTTGTGGGGCAGGGCGTCCGCCTCGGTGCCCTGCCAGAACTGGCTCAGGCCGCTGTCCGCGCCGGTGCGCAGCATCGTCTCGACCCAGGCGTGCAGGGCGTAGGGTTTCAGCCGGTCGCCGGGGCGCAGGAAGCAGATGTAAGCGCCCTGCGCGGCCGCGAGGCCGGTGGCGAGGGCGGCGCTGAGGTCCGCGCCTTTCGGCGGCAGGAGGCGGGTGCCGGGGAAGCGCTGCGCCAGCGGCTGCGCCTGCGCCGAAGCGCTGACCAGCAGCACCTCGCGCCCCGGCCCGTCCTGCGCCGCGAGGCAGGCGAGGGTGGCTTCGAGCGCGGGCGCGTCTTCGCCGTCCCAGGGCAGGACCACGCTGAGCGGCAGCGTGCCGTCCATCTCCAGCCCCCAGGCGCGGGCGATGCCCTCGTCCCAGTCGGGGGTGAAAATCAGACCCTGTTCCTGCAGAAATGCCGCTGCGGCCCGGGCGAAGCGTGCCCGGCGCTCGGGGTCCTTCAACGCTCCGGAGCGTTCGAACAGCAGGCGCGAGGCGATGCGGGCGAAGGCTTCGTCGGCCCCCGGCTTGCCGCTGGCCATGACGGCCCGCATGTCCGTCAGGACGGAGAGCTGTTCGAAGACCCGCTCGTCGTCGCTGGTGGTGATCTGGCCGGGCCTGCCGCGTGTCTGGAGATAGAGCGGCTGCGGCAGGTGCAGGATGTGATCGGTGCGCAGCGCGGCGCGGTAGAAGAAGGTGTGATCCTCGAACCAGGTGCCTTCGTCGAAGCGCAGCCCCTCGATGAGGGACCGGCGGTAGAGCTTGTTCCAGGCGGAGGGGAAATGCCGGATGACATCGGACCAGTCCCGCAGCCCGTAGCGCCGGGTCACCGGATGCGCGCCCATCTCCGGGGCGTCATGGATGGCGGAATGCACCTGACTCGGGGAATCGGGAAAACAGGAGCGCACGGCGCAGGCCACCCAGTCGGCGCCGCTGGTCTCCAGCGCCTGCCAGAGCTGGCCGAGGTAATCGGGCGTCACCCGGTCGTCGCTGTCGACGAAGGCGATGAACCGGCCGCGTGCGGCGTCGAGCCCGGTGTTGCGGGCGCCGGAGAGGCCGCGGTTGTCCTGATGGATCAGCTGGAAGCGCGGATCCCCGCCGATGGCCTCTCGCGCCCGCGCCGCGCTTTGATCGGTGGAGCCGTCATCGACCACCAGCACCTCGAAGTCCGCCAGCGTCTGCGCCCCGAGGCTGGCGAGGCAGGCCGCCACATGGCCTTCGACGTTGTAGACGGGCACGATGACCGTGATCAGCGGCGCGGTCGGAGAAGCGGAGGAAGGCGTGGCCGGAACATGGGTCATGGTCCTCTTGTTCCGCATTGCCCGGGCAAGGTAAAGCCCATGGCGACCGGCGGCTTGCTCCCTCATGGCCAAGGTGCTACCCAGCCGCCCAATCGGCAGTCTTCCAAGGGTACGACGGTGAGCTTTCCCTACATTATCTGGACCATGCAGCGCACCGGCGGCACCACCCTCGCGACGCTGCTGGCGGAGCTGTCCGAACATCCGGGCGTGCAGCACGAGCCGTTCAACCAGGACCGGAAGTTCGGCCATGTGGTGACCCACTGGCAGGACCAGGAAAAGCTGCGGAGCGAGCTGGAAGAGGCGCTTGCCGCCCGCCCGGTGATCAAGCATTGCCACGAGCTGATGCCGCATGTGCTCAATGCCACGCTGATGGAGGTCTCCATCGCGCTCGGTTATCGCCACATCGTGCTGGAGCGCGGCGCGGAGGTGGACCGCATCCTGTCGCTGGAACTGGCCAAGATCACCGGCGCCTGGGGCAGCGACCAGGCGAAGCGCATCTACCGCCGCATCGAGGCGGGCGACATCGAGGTCGAGCCGATCGACATTCCCCGTGCGCTCGCCCACATGCGGCTCTGCGCCGAGCGCCGCGCCGTGCTCGAAGGGCTGTTCGACGCGCATGGCCAGAGCCCGTACCGGGTGCGCTTCGAGGATGTCTATACCGACCCGGCGGCCGGGCGCGGCCTCGTGGAGGACCTGCTGGGCTTTCTCGGCATCGACTACGCCGCCCGCGGCGATTTCGACGCGCTGGTGACGGAGGCGCTGCTGAAGAAGGGCCAGAACTCCGTGCGCGTGGCCGACGCGGTGCCGAATTACGCCGAGGCGCGGCTGCGCCTGACGGACGCGCTGGAAGGCGGTCCGGCCACGGCGCTCTGAGATCACTTACCATAACCCGCGTTATGGGGCTGCTTGGCGCTTGTCCCGCCGGGACCTGCCCGTTACCACCGCCGGGACCGAAGCGGGAGACGGGAAAGGCCGCCGATGACACAGCTGTCGATCGTCCTGAACACCTATGACATGGCGCGGGAGGCGCCGCGGACGCTGCGCTCGATGCTGCCGCCGCTGCAGCGCGAGGTGGCGCCGGGTGAATATGAGATCCTTGTCATCGACAACGGCTCCCCCGCGGCGCTGGCGCTGGACGGGATGGAGTTCGGCGGCATCGCGGTCCGCCTGATCCGGGTCGATCCGGCGCAGAGCCAGCCCTCCCCGGTCTTCGCCATCAACGCGGTCATCCGCGAGCAGGCGCGGGGCGCGGCGGTGATGGTCTGCATCGACGGGGCGCGGATGTTCAGCCCCTATCTCGTGCGCCGCACCCTCGATGCGCTGGCGCGGGCGCCCGGGGCCTTCACCTATGTCGGCTCGCGCCACCTTGGCCCGGATGTGCAGATGCGCTCGGTGCTGGCGGGCTATGACCAGGCGGAGGAGGACCGGCTGCTGGCGGGCTGCGGCTGGGAGGCGGATCTCGACCGGCTCAACGGGATCAGCGTCTGGGCCGGGGCGCATCGCTACGGCAACGCCTTTTCCCAGAACGAGAGCAATGCCTTCGCGGTGGAGCGGGAGCTGTGGCTGGACATGGGCGGCTACAACGAGGGGTTTGCCCGCGCCGGTGGCGGGCTGTGCAATCTCGAGGTCTTCAACCGCTTCACCGAGCGGCAGGACGCGCAGAACATCCTGCTGCTGGGCGAGACCACCTTCCACCAGGTGCATGGCGGCGCGGCGACCTCCGCCAGCGGCTTCTTCGCGGGCAGCAAGGACGAGTTCCGGCAGGCGGCGGGTTACGACTATCGCCTGCCGCGCTACGATTTCGAGGTCGACACCGGCCGGGCCTGGCGGCGCGAAGAGGCCGTGGGCAAGTGGTACTTCGGCTGATCAGCCGCGCAGGCCGGCCCGGATCGCGGCCAGCAGGGCGGCCTTCTGCGCCTCCGGGCCGAAGCGCTCCAGCGCCTGCCGGCGGGCGGCGCGGGCCAGGGTGGCGCGGGTGTCCGGGCTGTCGATCAGCCGCGAAAGACGGTCCAGCCACTCCGCTTCGGTGGCGGCGAGAAACCCGGTGACGCCGTCCTCGATGGCGGCGGCGAAGGGCGGCGTGGGGCTGGCCACGGTGGGCACGCCGACGAGGGCGGCCTCGAAATACTTCAGCTCGCTCTTGGCGTCGCAGAACGGATTGCCCGGCTCCAGCGGCGCGAGGTTGATGGCGATGTCCGAGAGCGCCTGCGGCAGGTCCTCGAAGGGCACCTCGGGGCGGTGCTCGATCTGGCCGCGCACCGCGTCCAGCGCCGCAAAGCGGCTGGCCTCGATATGGCCGATCAGGGTCAGGCGCAGGTTCGGGTGGCGGTGCAGAAGGTCCGCCAGCACCGGCGCGAGCGGGGCGAAATCGCGGTCATGGGACGGCGAGCCGCTGGCGTAGCCGATGCGCAGCAGGCCGTCATCGGGCCGGGACAGGGCCTGTTTCAGCCCCTCCTCCGCGCGGCGGATGCGCCCGGCGGCGAGGCCGTTGGGCACCACCTGCACGGCGGGGTTGACGCGGCGGGCGTGTTCGGCCAGCGCCTCCGTCGAGACCCAGGCCCCGTCCGCCTCCGCCAGTGCGCGGCGATAGTTCTCCGCGCGCGCCTCCCAGAGGGCCCGCTGCGGCGGCGGCAGGCTGTCGAGATAGGCGATGTACCCGGGTTTCATGTACGCCGGGTCGAAGACCAGGTCGTCGATGTCGAAGATCACCGGCACGCCGCGTGCCTGTGCCGCGCTGTAGAGCGCCTCCACCGGCGGCGACCATTCGGCGCGGAACAGCACGATCAGGTCCGAGTCCGCGGCGAGGGCCTCCGGGTCGTCCGTGCCGAGCGTGGCGAGGGCGGCGGCGACGGGGGTGGTCATCAGGCTCTCGAGGCGGTTCTGCACCCGGTAGATATGCCCCTTGGACTGCGGCGCGCCGGAGAGGAAGGTGACCTGTCTCTGCGGCAGGTCCATCGCCGCGGCGAAGCGGCGTTCGAGCCGGACCAGCGCCGCGCCGGTCTCCTGCGGATGGGTGGCGGCGGCGCCGCGCGCGGCGTCGGTCTCCGCCGTGAGGCTGTCGAGGCGGGCAAGGTCGGCGTCCAGCGCGGCGGGGTCCGGGGCGCCGTCCCGCAGCCGGGCATGGATGCCATCGGCGAAGCGGGCGCTGGCCCAGCCCGCCCCCGCCCCGCCGCGCTGGCGGTGCAGGGCGGGATCGACGGCGGTTGCCCCCTCGGGCATCGTCAGCGGCAGGTCCGCCGCGCGGATGGCGCGGGCCAGCGTGCCCCGCGGATCGGCCAGCAGGTCCGGGAAGTCGATGAAGGCGCGGGGCACCCCGCGCGCGTGACGCTCGGCCTCGAGCATGGAACGCGCGGTCAGCACATGCGCCCGGGTGGCGCCGAGCAGGGCGGCGGGGCGGAAGGCGGTGGTGTGGATGCGCTGGAACAGCGAGCCGGCCACCTCGGCGGGCGCGCGCAGCGCGATCAGCACCCGGGTCTCGATCCCCAGCCGCCGCGCCGCGCCGAGCCAGAGCGGCATCAGCCGCGACAGCCGCGGGTCCTTCATGGCGATGCAGCCGCCGCCTTCGCAGATCGCCGCGAGGGTCCGGTCGATCTCCGCTCCGAACGCCGCGTCGAGCCTGTCCAGGGTCTCCGCCGCCAGCGCCCGGTCATCGCACCAGCTGTGCCCGGCGGCGGCCAGCATCCGGTTGTCGAGCCGCACCACGTCCCGCGCTTCCCAGTAGCCGGTGGGATTGTCCGCGTTGCCCGGCAGCATCTCCCCCGGAATCCGCGCCCCGGCATCCTTCAGCAGGCGCATCAGCACGGAGGTTCCGCTGCGGTGCATGCCGGCGACGACGATCAGCAAGGCGACGTGTTCCTTTCCCCGGGATGGCATCGGCCGAGGCGATGGTCCGGCTCTCTCCCCACAGGCTATAGGCAGCCCCGCCCCGGAGTGCGACCGCTTTTTGCCCCGGGCGGGCGCCACATAAAACACTCTGGTGACAGAAAATTCGCTATGACTCCGCCCTGACTGGGGTTACCTTGGGTCAAATTGTGCTTCGGATCACAATCCGGGCACAGTTCTGTGTGATAGGATCCGGGCGCGAAGAGCGTGATTCTAGGTCAGCGGTGCAACGGGATCCGGGAGCGCCCCGAAGCGGCACCAGGACCACGCCACGAGGGATACGCGGGGGGAGGGACCCCGTTGAACAACAGGAGATTTGTCATGTCCATTCATTTGTCTGGCCTCAGGGCCGCCGCCTTTGGTGCCACCGCCCTTGTCGCCCTTGCCGGCGCGGCCGCGGCGGATCAGGTCATCCTTGACGATCTGATCGTCGACGGCTCCTTCTGCGTCGGCTTCGACTGCGTCAACGGCGAGGCCTTCGGCTTCGACACCATCCGCATGAAAGAGAACAACGTCCGCATCAAGGCGGACGACACCTCGAGTTCGGGCAGCTTCCCGAACGTCGACTGGCAGCTGACCTTCAACGACAGCTCCAACGGCGGCGCCAACAAGTTCTCCATCGACGACATCACGAATGGCCGCACGCCGTTCACCATCGAGGCGAACACCCGCTCGAACCAGCTGTACCTGTCGGACAGCAACAAGGTCGGCTTCGGCACCTCGACGCCGGTGCTCGATCTGCACATCAAGCAGGGCAATACCCCGTCGATCCGTCTCGAGCAGGACGGCACCTCGGGTTTCCAGGCCCAGACCTGGGACGTGGCGGCCAACGAGACCAACTTCTTCGTGCGCGACGCCTCGAACGGATCCAAGCTGCCGTTCAAGGTCTTCCCGAACGCGCCGACCAACGCGCTGATCATCGAAGGCACGACCGGCGATGTCGGCATGGGCATCGCCTCGCCCACCTCCGCGGTACACGTCTTCCGCAGCGCCGGCGCGGCGCTCGACGCGGTGAAGGTCTCCAACACCGGCGGCTCCTTCATGACCTTCGAGAACCGCACCACCGGCAGAAGCTGGTTCTTCACCCATGAGAACGCGGCGACCGGCCGCTTCATCATCTCGCGGGACGATGCCGGGGCCGAGGGCATGTTCGTCGGGGCCGACGGCACCTTCCGCGTGGGCGGCGATGCCACCCCGGCGACGGGCGG
Source organism: Tropicibacter sp. S64 (assembly GCF_049803835.1). Taxonomy (NCBI): domain Bacteria; kingdom Pseudomonadati; phylum Pseudomonadota; class Alphaproteobacteria; order Rhodobacterales; family Roseobacteraceae; genus Tropicibacter; species Tropicibacter sp. S64. The sequence goes on from NZ_JBNAGK010000022.1 coordinate 51,128, forward strand.
CATGTCGCTCGATGCGGCGGGCAACCTGACCATCGGCGGCACCCTGTCGGAGAGCTCGGACAAGAACGCCAAGATGGCCATCGTGCCGGTCGACGGCGCCGAGGTGCTGGCCAAGGTCGCGGCGCTGCCGCTGAGCAGTTGGACCTACATCCACGATGCCGATGCCGGCGTGCGCCACATCGGCCCGATGGCGCAGGACTTCCGCGCCGCCTTCGGCCTCGGGCACAACGACACCACGATCTCGACGCTGGACACCGCCGGCGTGGCGCTGGCCGCCATCCAGGAGCTGAACGCGCAGAACGCGGCGCAGCAGGCGCTGATCGCCGAGCTGTCGGCGCGCATCCAGCAACTCGAAGAGACCGTCGCCGACTGATCCCGGCATCCTCGGAACAAAGCAGCGCCGCCCTGCGAGGGGCGGCGTTTTCCGTTTGGCGCGGGGAGGCTCAGGCGAACCAGAAGTCGCCCGGGGTCATCTGGGACAGCTGGGTGTTCATCAGGGTGACATCGCCGCCCGGCAGGTGCAGCACCACGTTGGCGCCGACCTGGTCCATGTCCAGCTGCTGGAACGTCCAGATCGCGCCGTGCTGGATCTTGATCACGTCGACGCCGTCCTCGAAGTCGAGGATGGTGTCCGCGCCATGCAGCCCGGCAAAGACGAAGGTGTCGGCCCCGGCCCCGCCGGTGAGCACGTCGTTGCCCGCGCCGCCCGCCAGCTCGTCGTTGCCGCCGCCGCCGTTCAGCGTGTCGTTGCCGGTGTAGCCGCCCAGGGTGTCGTTGCCCCAGCCGCCGTTCAGCACGTCGTTGCCGGTGTTGCCCCAGATCTGGTCGTTGCCGCTCTCGCCGTAGAGCGTGTCGTCGCCGGAGAAGCCGCCGACCGTGTCGTCGCCATCGCCGCCGTAGAGCAGGTCGTCGTCGTTGCCGCCCCAGACCAGGTCGTTGCCGAGACCGCCCCAGAAGGTGTCGTCGCCGTTGCCGCCGCCCATGATGTCATGGCCCCAGCCGCCCCAGCCCCGGTCGTTGCCGTCCCCGCCCCAGACCGCGTCCGCCCCGTCGTCGCCGTAGAGGGTGTCGTCGCCCGCGCCCCCGGCCACCGTGTCGTTGCCCGCGCCGCCGGTCAGCAGGTCGGCATCGTTGCCGCCCCAGATGTCGTCGTTGCCGGTGCCGCCGTCGATGGTGTCCCGGCCGTCCGCGCCGGAGAGCGTGTCGTCGCCGCTGCCGCCGCCGATCAGGTCGTCCCCGGCATCGCCGTACAGCAGGTCGTCGCCGGTGTAGCCGCCCAGGGTGTCGTTGCCCGCCCCGCCCCAGCCGCTGTCGTTGCCGGTGTTGCCCCAGATCTGGTCGTCGCCGGTGCCGCCGTAGAGCCTGTCGTTGCCGGCAAAGCCGCCGACGGTGTCGTTGCCGTCGTCGCCGTGCAGCTCGTCGTCGTCGTTGCCGCCCCAGACCAGGTCGTCGCCGTCCTGGCCCCAGAAGCTGTCGTTGCCGTTGCCGCCGCCCAGGGTGTCGTTGCCGGTGCCGCCCCAGGCCCGGTCATGACCATCGGCGCCCCAGAGTTCGTCGTCGCCGCTGTCGCCGAACATCAGGTCGTTGCCCGCGCCCGCGCCGATGGTGTCGTCATCGGCCCCGCCGCGCACCGTGTCATTGCCGTCGCCGGACCAGATCTCGTCGGCGCCGCCCTCCCCGAGGAGGCTGTCATGGCCCGCGTCGCCGGTGATGGTATCGCCGAGGAAGGTGCCGGTCAGCACGTCGTTGCCGGCGGTGCCGGGCAGCAGCTTTCCGCTCGGCGGCGGCGAGGGCATGATGTGATCGGCCCAGGGGAAGCCGGTCGGGAAGAGATGCGCCTCGGTCAGCGGACCACCCCCGGCGGAGCGCACCTCGATGGTGGTGCCGCGGATGGTGATCAGCGCGCCCCAGGCGGTGGAGGTGATGGTCAGCTGCGCGGTCGAGCGCAGCATGGTGATGCCCGAGAGGTCGAGGCTGTCCTGGCCGGGCTGGAAATCCATGATCCGCACGCGCTGCGCCGCGTCGGTCTCGGAGATCACGAAGATGTCCTCGCCGCCGCCGCCGTAGAGCGTCGCGCCCCCTGCCCCGGCCACGAGGATGTCCTTGCCGCCGAAGCCGTAGAGCGTGTCATGCCCGGTCTGGCCCGCCTCCAGCAGGTCGTCGCCCATGGTGCCGTCGAGCCGGGTGCTGCCGCTGCCGGTGTCGCGGATCACCGCCCCGAGGGTGCCGAGCGGGATGTTGAGCTGCGTGATGCCATCGTCGGTGCCGCTGGTGACGAAGACCTGCAGCGTGCTGCCGACCACATCCGCGGCGATGGCGGTGACGTTCTCCAGCCCGAGGCCGATGTCGTGCTCCAGCGTCTCGAGGTGTAGGAGCCGCCCGTCCGGCAGCAGCGTGAACAGGCTCAGCCCGTCGTCCGCCCCGCCCGCGATCACGAAGACCTGGCCCTTGTGCTCGACCACCGCCAGCGCATCGACGCCGCCGAAGCGGGTGCTGAGCCCGTCGATCACGTGATCGACCGGGGCCAGCCCGCCGCCGGGGGTGACCCGGAACACGCTGAGCGAGGAGCTGCCCGCCGCCGCCACGATGGCCCAGGTGGCCCCGAAGGCCTGCACCGTCTCCAGCGCCGTGGGCGTGGCGATGCCCATGCCCTTCCCCGCGCCCTCGTAGTCCACGGGGGTGAGCGCGCCGGTGGTGCCGTCGATGGCATAGCTCAGGAGCCCGCCGCGCGTCAGGTCCGTGGCCAGAAGGATCTCCTGTCCGCCGACGCGGGCGATCTCGAGGTCGACCCCGACGCCGAGGTCATAGGCCGCCCCGCTGCGGGTGAGGGTGCCCCCGGCATTCGGCAGGTAGGTGCAGAGCAAGCCGGTGGCGGAATCGACGACATAGAGCGCCCCCCAGGCGCTGCCGGAACAGGCGATGTCCGAGATGTTCCAGGTGCCCGCGGTCAGCCCGCCGGTCTGGTCGAGGAAATTGATCTGGCCGTCGCTGCCGACCTGGTAGCCGCGCAGGGTGCCGCCCCCGGTGGGCGCGCCGCCGCCGAAGAGCAGCTGCGGCGTGCCGTCCACCACCGCGTAGTGCAGCATGTCGCCCGCCGTGCCACCCAGCCAGGACGGGAAATAGACCCGGTCGAGCACCCGGGCGGTGGCGCCGCCCGGGTTGAGCGTATAGGCGGTGATCCCGCCCCCCTGCCCGGTGCCCGCATAGAGCACGCTGCCCGCCGGACCGCTGACGATCTCCAGCGCTTGCAGGTTGTTGTCGAGAAACGGATCCCCGGTGCCGAAACGGCCCTTCCAGTCGAGATACATGCCAAGGCCCCCACGGCTGTTGCACGGAGGCAGGAATGCGGGGGCAAGACGGGCTCAGGGCGCCGGGATTGGGGCGAAACCGGGCCTTTTATTTAGGGTTTGTTTTAACTGGGGGGTGATGGGTTGCGCGTAAGGCGGTTGATGGGACGTTTCAGCCGATAGACTTCGCGACCCGGTGAAAACGGTGGTTTTCGCCGGTAACAGAAACGTACGGGTTTTGGCCAGTTTTTCAGTCTTATCCTTCTATTTGAGAGACAAGATGACAAAAATCAATTTTTTTTGAACTTGATCAGCTTCATTGTAGCGCAACTTTTGAAAATGCGCCACGACTGATGAGAATATCTACTAGGTGTGGAAAGTAGCTGGTAAAGGCGTTTATTCCGTCTGGTTGATCTAAAATGAAATCGACCATTGCTAATCTGCTACAAGGCACCCCCTGCAGCGTTCCCGTGAACTCGCGCCGCTTATCTCGCGCGGAATTGTCCCTTAGCGCATTCAGATGAGATCGATCTTCGTCACAAGTAACAACGGCTAAAATCCCTATTTCTCCTGAAGGGTTGTCTAAGAATACATCGGTAAAAAAGATGTTTAATTTAGCCAGATTAACTGCCCCAAGCTCTTCCATAAAACCGCGTTCGACGACACTGGGCAAGTCAACTTCATCGGATTCGTGAGGACAGTCTTCTTGTACTATTCCCTCATTTACGGCCAAATGAAATCTTCCATGCTGCATTTCATTTGATGTCGACGATGCAGTTCGAGTCAGGACCACTTCGGTCATAGCTTCCTGGGCCACTGAAATAACAAAGCAGTTCAGACCGATGGAAGTCGAAAAATGGGGACAGTGATAAAGCTGCTCACCGACGGTCAGAGTGGGGTAGCGCGACATATCCGCGAATGCTTTGGGATGTTCAACGCGCAATTGGCGGTATACTCTAGCCATGACTGTTTTCGTAAAAAAATCTGTATCATAAAGCATAACTTTGCATGCGCCTGTTTCCAGGTGTCCAGTTGGTACAAATTCTTCGATGCTCCAAACACCAAACTTTTTCTTGTTGTAGGGCTTTTCGCGTACGGCAGCGCTTTGAAACTTCGACAATATTTGTTCGGACACAATCATACGGTGTCGCTCAATGAGTTCATTGACCAATCCAGCAGGAAATGGTCCGTTCAGATCATACTCTTCGTTGAATAGCTTTAAGCTTTCGGTGTGGGTGTCATACTTGACGCGACCTGATTGTGCCGCTGCCAATAGTTCGTCGCTTGGCGGCACGAAAAATGAAGTCTTACTAGATTTTAGGACTAGTTCTTGTGGCTGAAACCCCACCAGCCTAGAGCCCAGCCGACCACCCCATGCAAGTGCCGTAAAGTCCTTCCGTACTGCGCTAAGAGCAGCATTCCATAGATCACGACGAGAATAGACCTTTCTAGAGAACTCTTTCTCAATATCATCAAGTTTGCGCTTGGCTTCATTCGAATGCCTAAAGGCGATTTCAAGACGCGAACGTACTGCTGCTGCGTTCCTACGGCCCCGTGGTGCGAACAGTTTGAGTAAGTCTTGAAAGTTCTTGTGACTTGGTACAGTCCCGTTTCGCCAATTGGAAACAGTGTTGCGAGTAACGTCTAGTTCAAGTGCCAGCTCATCTGTGGTCCAACCTTCGCCTGGTTGACGATCTTTCAGACCATGCCCAGCCTCCATGACTTCGATCAGTGCTTCTGCGAAGAAGGGTTGGAGCTTTGGGTGATTTCTCATTTATTTTTTCGCTTTTTTATCAGATGATTACGCGACTACATTTACCAACGACTTGGTGAATCCGCTTCACGCTTGTCGGAGACATCACCGTCCTCGGCCACAGTTGCAGAACAGTCCAGGTATCGCAATAGGAGGCGGTGATGAAAGTTCTGAAGAAGGTGGTAGAGGACATCTACAAGAAGATTGATACAGTTCGCGTAGGCTACCTGAGTGTTTCTGGTGTCTACATGGCCTATGCGATGCATCTTATCGATGGCTCTTTGTTGGGTGCTGCAGTTAGCCTGATATATTTCGTGTTTGCTATCCTGAGTGTTCACTAATTGTGAGGGCAATTATATTGCCCTCACAACGCTGTATGAGCTACTCCCCATCTTTTGGCCAGTTTCCGGGGTGGTTTAAGCTACTCTCTGCCCCTGCTGGTCGGTTTCGATCTGGTTGAAGTAGACCACGGCGGGCGGCTGTCCGCCATGGGCGGCGTGAGGCCGCTGGTGGTTGTAGAAGGTGATCCATTGGCCAACCCCGGCCTTCGCCTGCGAGCCCGTCTCCCAGGCGTGCAGATAGACGCACTCATACTTCAGGGACCGCCAGAGGCGTTCGATGAAGATGTTGTCGAGACACCGGCCCTTGCCGTCCATCGAGATCCGGGTGCCGATCCGTTTCAGCCGGTCGGTCCAGGCGAAGGACGTGAACTGCGACCCCTGATCGGTATTCATGATCTCGGGCGGGCCGAAGCGGTGGACCGCCTCGTTCAGCGCCTCGACGCAGAAGTCGGCTTCGAGCGTGTTCGAGATGCGCCAAGTCAGCACCTTGCGGGTGAACCAGTCCATGATGGCAACCAGGTAGAGGAAGCCCCGCCGCATCGGAAGGTACGTGATGTCGGCGCACCAGACCTGGTTGGGCCGTTCCACCCGCAGGCCACCCAACAGGTAGGGGTAGGTTTTGTGCCCCTTGGCCGGTTTGCTGGTGTTCGGCTTCTGATAAATCGGCATCAAACGCATGAGCCGCATCAGCCGCCGGATACGCTTCACGTTCACAGCGTGGCCCTCGTTCTGCAGGTGCCAGGTCATTTGTTGGACGCCGTAGAACGGGGTTTCGAGGAACTGCCGGTCGATCAGTTGCATGAGCGCCAGGTTCACTGCGGTCTCGCCCAGCGGTGCGTAGTAGAACGACGACCGCGAGATCGACAGCAGGCGGCATTGCGCCCCGACCGACAGCGTGGGGTGAGAGCGTTCGATCATCCCGCGCCTCACTTGCCGGTCCAAGGCTTGAGCTTTCTGGACAAAAAATCGTTGGCGACGGCCAGTTCCCCGATCTTGGCGTGAAGCGACCGCACCGTCTCCTCGTCGACCTCGGCCTTCTTCTTCCCGCCGCGCTCGAAAATGTCAGATGCGCCTTCAAGCAGCGCGCTCGCCATTGTTCTTGAACCAATGGCGCACAATGGCTCGCTCCACTGATGGATCATGGTCGGATGCACGCCGTATTCCGCGGCCAGCTCCGACACCGTGCGCTCGCCCTTCAGGGCTTCCAGCGCCACGCGAGCCTTGAAGCCCGCGTCATGGTTCCTGCGTTTCGACATGTTCTGATCTCCTCGTTCTTAGAGACCAGCAGACGTCAGATAGTAGCTTCCGTCACTGTCCGATTTTCGGGGAGGAGCTCA
>NZ_JBNAGK010000023.1:0-14967 GCF_049803835.1 Tropicibacter sp. S64
GGGAACGCGTGCGGCGCACGCGTGCAGGGGCGCTGCCCCTACGCCCCTGCGGGGCGACCCCGGAGGTATTTGCAAAGAGAAGAAACAGGAGACGCGGGGCGGGATTGTTGCCTGCTTGCAGGCTCCGGGCAATCGTGATCTGCTCCGCGCCAAGACAGGAGTTCCCCGATGTTCCAGACTTTCACCGAGTCCGCCTCGCCGGATACCGGACCCGCCCGCCTTGCGGCGCTGCGCAAGGCCATGCAGGACGCGGGCGTTGACGGGTTTCTCGTGCCGCGGGCGGATGCCTGGCAGGGGGAGTACGTGGCCCCGGCGGATGAACGGCTGTCCTGGCTGACCGGGTTTACCGGCTCGGCGGGCTGGGCCGTGGCCCTGGCGGACCGGGCGGCGGTCTTCGTGGACGGGCGCTACCGGGTGCAGGTGAAGCGGCAGGTGGCGGAGGTCTTCGAGAAGGTCGACTGGCCGGAGACGTCCCTGGCCGACTGGATCAAGGCGGCCCTGCCGGAGGGGCAAACCGGTTTCGATCCCTGGCTGCTGACGGTCGAGCAGAAGCGCGGGCTGGAGGAGAAGGGCGTCGCCCTGCGGCCGGTGGCGAACCTTGTGGATGCGGTGTGGGAGGATCGCCCCGCCCCGCCTCTGGGCAAGGTCTTCGCGCAGCCGGTGGCGCTTTCGGGCGAGGCGCATGAGGCCAAGATCGCGCGGCTGGCCAAGGGCCTCGGCAAGGCGCGGGCGGCGGTCATCACCCTGCCCGACAGCATTGCCTGGCTCCTGAACATCCGCGGCAGCGACATTCCGAAGAACCCGGTGCCGCAGGGGTTTGCCGTCCTGCATGCGGATGCGACGGTGACGCTGTTCATGGCGGAGGAGAAACTGGGGGATGTGCGCGACCATCTCGGCGTCAGCGTCACGATACAGCCGGTGGCGGCGTTCGAAGACGCGTTGAGGGCGCTTCAGGGTCCGGTTCAGATCGACCCGGCGAGCTGTCCCGTTGCTGTCAACGACGCGCTCGAAGGCCGCGAGATCGTCGAGGGGGACGATCCCTGTGTCCTGCCCAAGGCGATGAAGAACGCCACCGAACTGGAGGGCACCCGCGCGGCGCATCTGCGCGATGCGGCGGCGATGGTGCGCTTCCTGTGCTGGCTGGACCGGGAGGCACCGGGAAACCTGACCGAGATCACCGTGGTCAAGCGCCTCGAAGAGGAGCGCCGCGCCACCAACGCCCTGCGCGACATCAGTTTCGACACCATCAGCGGCTCCGGCCCTAATGGCGCCATCGTGCATTACCGCGTGACGGAGGCCACGGACCGGCCCCTGCAAGACGGCGAGTTGCTGCTGGTGGACAGCGGCGGGCAGTATGTGGATGGTACGACGGACATCACCCGCACCATCGCGATCGGCGCTGTGGGCGAGGAAGAGAGGCAGAATTTCACCCGCGTCCTCAAGGGCATGATCGCGATTTCCATGCTGCGTTTCCCGAAGGGCATGACCGGGCAGGACATCGACCCCTTTGCCCGCCATGCGCTCTGGCAGGCGGGGCTCGACTATGGCCATGGCACCGGGCATGGCGTCGGATCGTATCTTTGCGTGCACGAGGGCCCCGCCCGCATCAGCCGCGCCGGGAAGGTTGCCTTCCAGCCCGGCATGATCCTGTCCAACGAGCCGGGGTTCTATCGCGAGGGCGCTTATGGTATCCGCATCGAGAACCTCGTGGTGGTCGAGGCGGCCGCGGCCCTGCCCGGCCAGACGATCCCGCAGCAATACCGCTTCGAGACCCTCACATGGGTACCGATCGACCGCAGGCTGATCGTGCCGGAGATGCTGACCAGTGCGGAGCGCGACTGGATCAACGCCTACCACGCCGAGGTGCGGACCCGCGTTGCGCCTCTGGTCGATGATGTCGCAGGGGCATGGTTGGCAGAGGCATGCGCCGCGATTTGACATTATAGTGTCACAAGAAAGGTGTCTCTGGACCGGAACACCGCGCAATAAAATTATCCCGATTTGGGAGAACAGATGACCATGACACAGGGGGACAGGACGATGAGCAAGATCACGATTACACCGGCAGAGGGCACCTGGGTCGTGCGCGCGGGCGGCGCGGTCATCGGCGAGAGCGCCAACGCCCTGGAACTCACGGAGGGTGATTTGCCCTTCGTGATCTACTTTCCGCGCGGCGACATCGCCATGGCCTTCCTCGACCGGACGACACATGAGACCACCTGCCCGTACAAGGGAACCGCGAGCTACTTCTCGATCATGTCGAAGTCGAAGACCTACACAAACGCGGTGTGGTCCTACGAGAACCCGAACCCGGACGTCGCGGCGATCAAGGATCACCTGGCGTTCTACGTCCAGGAAGGCGTGACAGTGGAGCAGGTCTGAGGACTGCTGCGCGCCCCGGTTGAACACGATACGGGCGGTCTGGCCGGGCCGTCCGTTGCCTTGTCCGGCGCACCGAAGCGACTCTCGCCAACAGCCTCCGGCGGTTGAAATGGGCATCCTTTTTCCCTAGCCTGTGACCCGAGCCATTCTGTCCAGACATTCAAGACCATCCGGAGAGTTTCATGTCCCATTTCGTCCCCATCCTGTCCACCGCCCTCGCCTTTGGCCTCGCGACCCCTGCCTTGGCTGTAACCGTCAACGGCGCTGACCTCGGCACCGCGCCTGGCTTCGGCCTGCCGAATGGCGCGGGAGCTGTCACCGGCACGTCGATGGCCTTCGGCACCGGACCGTTCGAGGACGTGGTGCTGGTCACGCTCGATCTTGGCGGTGCCACCTCCGGCACCATCGCCATGGATCTGACGCGCACGACTAGTGACATGGATGTGACGTTCGGGCTGAGCTACGGCACGGTCTTCGACTGGGTGGGTCTTGCCGATCAGGGACTGCTGCTCAGCAGCCCCGGCCTCGGGACATTCGACGGGACGGGCTATGGCTGGGGCAGTCTCACCACCTCCAATGTCACACCCGTCTTTCCCACCGGCCCCATCGGGACGATCACCTACGCCTTCGACCTCGTCGCGGGCACCTATGACCTGACCTATGGCACGTACACCCTGAACGGCACCTTCAAGCCGGGGTTCGATACTGGCCAGCCGATGACGTTCCTCTTGGGCAAGAACAACGCCAGCGAAGCCATGCAGGTCGACAGCATCAGCTACAGCCTTGGCAGTGCCGAAGTGCCGCTGCCCGCCGGTCTGCCGTTGCTTGCCGGGGCGCTGGCCGGTCTCGCCGTCCTGCGGCGGCGCGCGGTCTAACGCAGCGCCGCCAGCAGCAGCCGCCAGCGTTTGCCGAACTCGCTGAGGGCAAGCGTGCCGTCAGCAACACGGGCAGGATGTCGTGCGGCCTGTGTGAGCAACGCTCTGGTCTGCCATGCAGCCAGTAGCGCGGGTTTACCTGCATCGGGGCGGCCTTTGCGGCGGCCTTCGGCATACCGCGCCAGCCCCCGCTCCGCCAAGGCTGCTATCGTCTCGGGCCTGCCATCTGGCAAAGGCTGCCTTCCCCGCGCCTCCAGGTCCGGGACGGCCCGCAGATACCCGGCGAGGCCCGCCGCCGTGCCAATCCGCCACGCCGCTGCCACGTCCCGAGTGCCAAGGCCCCTTGCCGCCGCCGCCATCAGCCCGCCGCCGGTCTTTTCCAGGTAGTCCCACAGCGCCGGTTCGTCCGCGAAAGGCACGCGTTCCACGTCCAGTCGCCGTGCCTCCACCAGGTCCTGCAACCAGAGCGCCGCCTCTCCATCCAGAACCAGCGCCAGCGGAGTCACCACCTCGTGCCGGCGCACCATGCCGCCGTTGCGGATCTCTTCCAGCGCGTCCCACCACCATTGCAGCCGCATCTGCGCGATCATCGGCTCCTGCGTGAGCCAGGGCGCACGGCTGACCTCGACGTTGAAGGCGTAGATCGGAAAGAGCACCGCCCGCGCCTGAACCGGCGCCGCCATGACGGCGGCGAAGCGCTCCGGGTCGCCCTGTTCGACCAGCTTCGCGCAGGCGATCAGGTCCGGGTTCTCGGCAAAGGGATCGCTCAACGGGGGCGCACCACGGTGAGCGCATAGCCGAATGCCTCGTTGTGCTCCCGCCAGAGCGCGATTTCCGCCTCGGTCTCGTCCAGAACCTGAGCGAGCGCGGCATCGGCCCCCGGCCTGAGTTGTGCCACCTGCGCCTCCAGGGGCCGGTAATAGGCCTCCCAGGACGCGCGGGGCAGCATCTTCTGCGCCACGATCCCGAGGCCCTCGGCCTCCACGATTCCGTTCAGCCGCTCCACGGTGCCAATCGCCGGATACTCGGCCTCCAGCGGTGCGCGAACCTCAGTCGCCGGCTCGGCCACCCGGAACACCAGTTCGGAGAAACAGAGCACGCCGCCCGGCGCCAGCTTGCCGCGCATCAGCTCGAGCCCCTCGCGCAGCCCGAGAAAATACAAGGCCCCGGCGCACCAGATCACGTCGAACGGCCCCTCGGCCTCCCGCATGTCCCCGGTCACCAGCGTCACCCGCGAATCCCGGCCCCAGCGCCGCGCGGCCTGCTCCACGAAGGGCGCATGCGCTTCCACCGCCGTCACATGCCCGCCGGGCGCCGTGGCCAGCAGCAGCGCCTGGATGTCCGCCCCCGGCCCCGCGCCCGCGTCCAACACCCGCGCCCCGGGCTTCACCCCGGCCGCGCCAAGTGCCCAGGCCACGTCCTCGGGCCGCCCCGGCCCTTCGCGCGGCAGGTCCTTGTGCACCTCGAAAAACGCCGATCTGTCCATGCCGTCCGCTCCCTCAGGCCGCCACCGTTCCGGCATCGCGGACCAGCTTCCAGCGCACCGCGTCGAGCAGCGCCTCGAAACTGGCGTCGACGATGTTCGGGCTGACGCCCACAGTCGACCAGCGCCGACCGAGACTGTCCTCGCTGTCGATGGTCACCCGCGTGACGGCCTCGGTGCCACCCTGCGTGATCCGCACCTTGAAATCCACCAGCCGCATGTCGTCGATCAGTGCCTGATAGCGCCCGAGATCCTTCGCCAGCGCCTTCGACAGGGCGTTGACCGGGCCGCGGTCGCAACCCTCCTCATCCATGGACTCCGACACTGACAGCTTCTTCTCGCCGTCGATCTTCACCACGACCACCGCCTCGGACAGGCTGACCATGCGATTGTATTTGTTCTTGCGCCGCTCCACCGTCACCCGGTAGCGCTTCACCTCGAAGAACTCCGGCAGCACGCCCAATTCATCCCGCGCCAGCAGCTCGAAACTCGCCTGCGCGGTGTCGTAGGAATAGCCCTCCGACTCCCGCTCCTTCACCCGCTCCAGAATGCGGGCCAGAGCCGGATCGCGCTTGTCCACCTCCAGCCCGGCATCGGAGAGACGGCGGCGCAGGTTCGATTGCCCAGCCTGGTTGGACATCGGGATGATGCGCTCGTTGCCGACGCGCTTCGGCTCCACATGCTCGTAGGTGGACGGGTCTTTCAGGATGGCGCTGGCATGCAGCCCCGCCTTGTGCGCAAAGGCCGAGGCCCCGACATAGGGCGCCTGCTTCATCGGCACCCGGTTCAGGATATCGTCGAGCATCCGCGCCACCCGCGTCAACCCGGTCAGCGCCTCCTTGCTCACTCCGGTCTCGAAACGGCTCGCGAAGGGCTCCTTGAGCAGCAAGGTCGGGATCAGCGATGTCAGATTGGCATTGCCGCAGCGCTCGCCAAGCCCGTTCAGCGTCCCCTGCACCTGCCGCGCCCCGGCCAGAACCGCGGCCAGAGACCCGGCTACGGCGTTTTCGGTGTCATTGTGCGTATGGATCCCCAATCGTGCACCATCGACCCCGGATTCGATGACTTCGTGCACGATCTGCCCGATTTCATGCGGCAAAGTCCCACCGTTGGTGTCACAGAGCACCACCCACCGCGCCCCGGCGTCGAGCGCGGTCTTGAGGCACTCCAGAGCGTAACCGGGATTGTCCTTGTAGCCGTCGAAGAAATGCTCCGCATCGAACAGCGCCTCGCGGCCGGAGGCCACCAGATGTGCCATACTGGCGCGGATGTTCTCGAGGTTCTCTTCGAGCGACACGCCAAGCGCCTTGGTCACATGGTAGTCATGCGATTTGCCCACCAGACAGACCGCCCCGGTCCCGGCATTCAGGACAGCGGCCAGCACGTCGTCGTTCTCCGCCGAGCGCCCCGCGCGTTTGGTCATTCCGAAGGCCGTCAACGCGGCTTTCGTCTGCGGCACCGCCTCGAAGAAGGCCGAATCCGTCGGGTTCGCCCCGGGCCAGCCGCCCTCTATGTAGTCGACGCCAAGCGCGTCCAACGCCGCCGCGATCCGCAGCTTCTCATTGGTCGAGAACTGCACACCTTGCGTCTGCTGCCCGTCGCGCAGGGTCGTGTCATAGAGATACAGCCGCTCCCGTGTCATTGTTCAGCCTCTCTTTGGCGCTCGATTTTCGACAACGCGTCGCTATCGAAAGTTTCGGTCGGTTCGAGTGAGACGCCTTCCTTGGACATGCGCACTTCGACACCCGCCGCAATGAGCGCCGATTTCATGGAATCTACGCCAGAGAAATCCTTGGTTTGCATGGCCCGCACACGCATCGCCTGCAGGTTTTTCTCAAGCGTTTTCAAGACAAACATATCGCCGCCGTCAGCAGGACGGTCATTTTCCCAGCCGGAAAGACTATCGGTCAGAAGGCCGAGAAGCTTGGCGGAACTCAGCAACGAAACGAAATCTCCTGAATTCGACAAATTGTGTAGCTCAGCAATCGCTCCATGCGTGTTCAGGTCATCGGCCAACGCCGCGACCACGCCAGCATGCGGTGCGGTCGTGGGAAGACCACGGGTTTGTGCCCGCCACTTCTGCAAAGTCTTTTTCGCCTCCCGCGCCTTTTCCGCCGTCCAGTCCATCGGCTTGCGGTAATGCGTGGAGAGCATGACGAACCGGATCACCTCCCCCGGCACGCCCTGATCCAGCAGGTCGCGCACGGTGAAGAAGTTGCCGAGCGATTTGGACATCTTCTTGCCCTCGACCTGCAACATCTCGTTGTGCAGCCAGACATTCGCCATGACATCGGAGTGGTTCGCGCAGCAGCTCTGCGCGATCTCGTTCTCATGGTGCGGGAAGGACAGATCATTGCCGCCGCCATGGATGTCAAAGACATGAGGACGGCTCAGGGCGGCCTCGGACAGACGCCCCTCTTCAAGCGGCTTCTTCCAGAGCAGATCGTCCGCCATCGCCGAGCACTCGATATGCCAGCCCGGCCGCCCCCGGCCCCAGGGACTGTCCCAACCGGGCAAATCGTCCGAAGATGGCTTCCACAGCACGAAATCCATCGGATCGCGCTTGTAGGGCGCGACCTCGACCCGCGCCCCGGCGATCATGTCCTCCACGGACCGCCCCGAGAGCCGCCCGTAACCGTCGTAACTGCCGACGGAAAACAGTACGTGCCCCTCAGCGGCATAGGCGTGACCCGCCGCGATCAGCCCCTCGATCATCGCCACCATCTGCGGGATGAACTGCGTCGCGCGCGGCATGTGGGTCGGCTCCATCACCCCGACTGCAGCCATGTCGTCGAGATACCACTGGGTCGTCTCCGCCGTGATCTCGCCAATCGACCGCCCCGACTCCGCCGCCCGCGCGTTGATCTTGTCATCTACGTCGGTGAAATTGCGCACATAGGTCACATGATCCGCGCCATAGACCTGCCGCAGCAGCCGGAACAGCACGTCAAAGACAATCGCGGGCCGCGCATTGCCAAGGTGTGCCCGGTCATAGACCGTCGGCCCGCAGACATACATCCGCACGTTTTTCTCGTCCAAAGGCTCGAACCGCTCCTTGCGGCGGGTCATCGAATTGGTGAGACGGATTTCCATGGCGCGCTCCGGCATAGGGTCGCGGCGGGCTTAGCAACTTCACAAAAGGATTGGAATAGAAGAGCGGCCCGCCGACAGATGTCAGTGGGGAATGCAGCAGATCGTAATGATGCGCAGGCTCTTCATGGGATCGCGGATAGCACGAAACCCGCGCCCCGGGAAGCCGCTTTCGCGGGGGTCTTCCCCTTGACCCACGGCCGCGCCGCTCGCATCCTTCCGGGCATGACCCGCGCCATCGTCAACGCCCTCTGCCAGCCCCTGCCCGGCGCCGAAGTCTCGGACCCCTGGGGCGGCGGGCACGACGCCTGGAAGGTCGGCGGCAAGATGTTCGCCTGCATTGGCGCGGTGCAGAAAGGGGTCTCGGTCAAGACCCCTTCCATCGAAGATGCCGAACTCCTGATCGACATGGGCCGCGCCCTCAAGGCCCCCTATTTCCACCGCTCCTGGGTATTGCTGGACTGGGACGCGATCCCCGAAGACGAACTCCGGGACCGTATCAGCACCTCCTATGACCTGATCTTCGCCAGCCTGCCGAAAAAGACGCAAAAGGCCATCACCGAAGCATGACTCCGCTCGCCCTGCGCCCGCTTGCCCGAGACACGCCACTGGATCGGCTTGGATCGGCTCGGGGCGAGAGCGGACCTTGGCCGGCCGTCACCCCAGCGACCCTCCCCGAGGGGCAAGAAAATTTTGTCGGGGCAAAATTTTGTCGGGGCTTTGCCCCGCCCTTCGGGCTCCCCAAGGGTATTTGGAGACCAAAGAAGCGCCCCCCACGCCGATGTCTCCGGCGGTTCGCGCAACGCGTTCGGACGGAAGACCACCACACCAGGGCGATGGTCCTGTCTCATCCGGCGCGTTGGCTGGAGGGTGGGCCGCTGAACCGCAGGTTCAGTCGGGGCGCCCGGAAGCCGCGCCGCTACTGGCCTTCCAGCTTCCGGTAGGCCGCCACATTGGCGTTATGCTCTTCCAGCGTCTCGGCGAAGTTGTGCCCGTCTCGCGGGTCCAGCGTCTTCGCCACGAAGTAGATGTAGTCCGTATTCGCCGGGTTCAGTGCCGCCTCGATGCTCGCCCGCCCGGGGTTTGCGATCGGAGTCGGCGGCAGGCCGTTGATGACGTAGGTGTTCCACGGTGTCTCGCGCCGCAGTTCCGACGCCCGCAGCCCCCGGCCCAGCACGCCCTCGCCCTTGGTCAGGCCGTAGATCACCGTCGGGTCGGTCTGCAGCCGCATGCCGCGCTCCAGACGGTTCACGAACACCGACGCCACGTCGAAGCGCTCGTCCGGCCCGCCGGTTTCCTTCTCGATGATGGAGGCAAGGATCAGCGCCTCCTCCGGCGTGTCCAGCGGCAGACCGTCCGCGCGATCCTGCCACGCTTGCGCGAGTATCAACTCCTGCGCCTCCTGCATCCGCTGGATCACGCTCGCCCGGGTGTCCCCAGGCACGATCTCGTAGCTGTCGGGTGCGAGGCTGCCCTCGGGCGGAACCTCCACCGTGCCCTCGAGCACGTCGATCTGCCCAAGCTCCTGCACCACCTGCCAGCTCGTCACGCCCTCGGCCAGCGCCACGCGATAGCGCGTATCCCGCTTCTCGCGCACCTGCGCATAGGCCAGCGGAATGTCGCCCTCGCCGGGGGTGAATTCGGCCTTCTCCTCGTAGCGCCCGGTTGCCGGGTCGATCTCGCGCACCTGCACCTGCGCGCGCACGATGCCGATCCGGTAGACCACCTCCGTGCCGCAGGTGCTCGCGCCGCCCTTGGTCACGATGTCAACGATATCCGCCATGCTCGCGCCATCCGGCACGAGGTAGCTGCCCGCCTTGAGCGATTGCGTCCGATCGGTGTAATCCGCCCCCAGCCGCAGCATCATCGCGCTGGAGACCGCCCCGCGCGAGGCAAGATCCTCGGACACCCGCTTCATGGTGCTGCCGCGCGGCACCTCGAGGCAGATCGCCTGATCCAGCGGACCCTCCGCCCGGTATTCGCGCTGCGCCCAGAGCAGCACCCCGCCGAGCAGGAAGAAGGCGACGACCATGAAGGTCAGCGCGTTCGACGCGATGTTCCGCCACATGGGCTCAGCTCACCTTGCCGAAGATCACCGAGGCGTTGGTGCCGCCGAAACCGAAGCTGTTCGACAGCGCGTAGTCGATCCGGCGTTCGCGCTTGGTGTTCGGCGCGAGGTCCAGCTTCGGCGCAACCGCCGGGTTGTCGAGGTTGATCGTCGGCGGCGCGACCTGGTCCCGGATTGCGAGGATCGAGAAGATCGCCTCGATCGCCCCCGCCGCACCGAGCAGATGCCCGGTGGCGGATTTGGTGGAGGACATGGTCGCCTTCGCCGCATGATCGCCCAGCAGCCGCTCAACCGCGCCAAGCTCGATGGTGTCGGCCATGGTCGAGGTGCCATGCGCGTTGATGTAGTCGATCTGGCTCGCATCCAGCCCGGCGTCCTTCAACGCCGCCCGCATCGAGCGCTCACCGCCCTCGCCTGTCTCGGACGGCGCGGTGATGTGGTAGGCGTCGCCCGTGAGGCCGTAGCCGCAAACCTCGGCGTAAATCTTCGCGCCCCGCGCCTTGGCGTGTTCGTATTCTTCCAGTACGACAACGCCTGCGCCCTCGCCCATGACAAACCCGTCGCGGTCCGCGTCATAGGGGCGGCTGGCCTTGGTCGGCTCGTCGCCGCGCTTGGTGCTGAGCGCCTTGCAGGCGTTGAAGCCCGCGATGCCGATCTCCGAAATCGCCGCCTCCGCGCCGCCCGCCAGCATCACGTCCGCATCGCCATACTTGATCAGCCGCGCCGCGTCGCCGATGGCATGGGCGCCGGTCGAACAGGCGGTGACAACCGCGTGGTTCGGGCCCTTGAAGCCGTATTTGATCGAAACGTTGCCCGAGATCAGGTTGATCAGCGCACCGGGAATGAAGAAGGGAGACACCCGGCGCGGGCCCTTCTCCTTGATCAGGATCGCGGTCTCGGCAATCGAGTTGAGGCCGCCGATGCCGGAGCCGATCATCACGCCGGTGCGCAGGCGATCCTCTTCGCTTTCGGGCATCCAGCCGGCATCCTTCACCGCCTGCGCCGCGGCGGCCATGCCGAACATGATGAACTCGTCGACCTTCCTCTGTTCCTTCTTGTCGAGGTAGTCGTCCGGGTTGAACGTCCCGTCCGTCCCGTCGCCATACGGCACTTCGCAGGCGTAGGTGGTGGCAAGATGGCTGGCATCGAACTTGGTGATGGTCCCGGCCCCGGACTGCCCGTCGAGCAGACGGCTCCACGTCTCCTCCACCCCGCTTGCGAGCGGTGTGACCAGTCCCAGTCCTGTAACGACAACCCTGCGCGCCATGGCTCTGCCCTTCTTGGTGTATCCTTTTGGTGCCTATAGCCTGTCGGGGGCTCGGGGGGCAAGGGTGCGGGTGTTTGGAGCGGCGGGAGGGTGCCGGGAGCATTGTGATGACAGGACACGCCGAGTTGCGGCGAGACAAGCCGATCCTGTCCCACAGTAACCTGCTTCAGACCGCGCTCAACGCCGCCGACGCACGATCCCGAGCACCATCAAGGCGCCAATCAGCAACGCTCCGCCTGCCGGGATAGGTACCTCCGCCGCGCCGGGTACGGCCAGCCCGCCGAACGTGGTCGAGAAGCTGCGGCCTTCCACCGTGTCAAATCCGAAAACCGTCAGGATGCCGGTGTTCGACCACGTCGATGCGTCGGTTTTGAGCGAGAGCAGGTAGCTGCTGTCCGAGGGCACACCGAACAGGCCGGAAACGGCAATCGGATCAAAGGCAAAGGTCAACACGTTGCCATCCCCGGACCGGCTGACCGAGGTCAGCCCCCGGTTCCCCGTCGAATCCGTCCGATAATCCACGTCCAGCGAAAAGAGCCCATAGCTGGCAAAGCCGCTCAGGCTCATCCCGGTGATCTGGATGCCGCTGGGCTGGTAGGTGCTGCTCAACTCGCGCAACTGATACGCGAGAATGATATTGCCGGTCAGGTTCGAGGCAATCGCACGGTTCTGGACGTTGCCAAGGACATCCAGGAACGCGGGAGTCGGACTCTGAGCCTGAAAAGGCAACAGTTCTTCCTGCACCACTCCCCCCGCCAATTCCGGATCGGCGAGTGATGTTATGCCCGTGGGAAACACCGTTCCACCGGGCGCAAGAACCGCCGCGTCGAGCGGCAAGGCGCAGGTCATGATAAGGGCCGAAAGGCCGAAAAGTCTGGAAAGGGACATGGGCATGAAAGGGTCCTTGCGCAAAGTGAACCGGCTCACGGTATCACAACAGGGAAATTTCACTCATGAATTGCGCGCCGCTCGGCGGGTTTCCGCGTTTGGACAGCTACCCGACGGCCTGAGCAATGTTTCAAGCCCACCTCTCCCCCAAATCCCCCTTCGCCCGCTCGATCCAATGCTCCCGCAGCCAGTCACACGGCTTCGAGTGCCGAATGAACGACCCGTTCCACCCCTCCAAAGCATCCGTCATCTTCGGACGCCCATGAAAACACACCACTTTCGCCGCCTCGGGCAGCCGTGGCGGATGCACCCAGTTCCCCGGAAACGGGTTGCAGTCGTATTTGAACGAGACCACCCACTCCCCCGGGATATAGGTAAAACACCCCCGGTCCATCGCCTTGTGCGAGGTATAGCGCTGCTCCGAACCCCGCGCCTTTTCCACCTCCGCATAGGCATTCGCCGCGAGGTCCTCGTACAAGAACCCGTGCAAAGAAGGATCAAACCGGAAGACCGAGCCATGCCCCGTGGGGCGGCCCTTGCGCTTTTCCGTCCAGTCGTGGCGCATCGCCACCGTGCCCGGTGCGAGGTCCACGATCTCGTCCAGCGATCCGGTAATCACCACATCGAGATCGAACCCCAGAACCGGCCCAACCAGATCCGGCACCAGCCCGGGGCGAAAGAGTGAAACCTTGCGCATCGCACCCTGCCGGTTCGCCACCGCCAGCGCCTCCGCCATCGGTTTCGCAAAAGGCTCCACCGGCAGGTCAAGCACTTCGACGTCCGGATGCAGCCCCTCCGCATGTTCCGTCATGCACAGGAACCGCACGGGACGGCCCATGTTGCGCCGCACGCCGGAGTAGAGGCGGTTGACGTATTCGGGGCCAAAGAGGGTGCCCCATTTGATGCACATGATGTTGACGGGATCGCTCATGGCTGCTCTCTACTGCGCAGGATGTGCCATGACCAGTGGAAAGACCGATGAAACAGCTGCTCATTGCCTTGCTGATCGTTGCCTCGCCTGCCTCGGCGGAAGACATGACGTTTGAAGAGTTCATGACCGGCGGGTTGCATTTCACGGAAGAGTTGACCGAAGGCGCCGCGTTCTTTCGCAGTCTGCCGGTGGAGATGCAAAAGAAGATTCTGGTTGGCCTCGGTGCGCGACTTGTTGTTCTTGGCGATCAGCGCCTGTTTCTCGAAAGTGGTATCGTGACACTGGCACGAAGAGCCTTGATGGATCTGCGGTTCCCGGAACTGGACCCCGACAACAGCGCAATTTCCTACCGCATCTGGCGGGAAACGCGGCAACTTGGAGAGCCCGACGCCTATAGAGGCGCGCTTGTGGGTTTTGGCCGCTTTGGCCGTGACCACATCGGGTTGGAGGCCGCCGCTTAAGGGTTCTTTGGCAAGCCCACTGCGGCACTCGACGATTTTGAGTTGGCCTAGTGCCTCGGGCACGCCCCAGATGTCTATTCCCGTCTTGCCCGGCCAGGACACGAACCGGGTAATATTGAGCGACGAATAGGAAACGTCTGGGAAAAGTGGATTAGCGATGGTTTGGTCAAGGCCGCAGCGGGTGTCAGCGCTGTGGACAGGCTGACCGCAGAAACCCTCGCCCTGCAAACCCTCGACGAATAACCCGCCCCTTGCACCACTGCCATCGCCCCTCTATCCTGCCTCGGCAATCGAACGCCGGAGATTTGATGGAGCTTGCCTCAATCCTCCGGGCCGCCCGCCACAGGGCATGAGGCCCGAGACCCCTGCACACCCCGCCAATCGCGGGGCCTTTTGCCATGTCTCAACGGGATTGATCCATTGACAGCTTCCACACTGACCGACCTCGGATGGTCGGATTTCTTCGCAAGCCAGCTTGCCCCCGCCGAAACCCTGCTCACCCCCGCCCGCGTCACCGAAGTCCAGCGCGACCGCATCCGCGTGCTGACCACGGACGGGCCGCTCCGTCTCATCCCCACCGAGGCGGCGGGGAATTATGCCGTGGGCGACTGGGTGCTGACCGACGGCACGCAGGCGCTGCGCATCCTCGACGCGAAAACCGCGCTGACCCGCAAGGCCGCGGGCCATGTCGCCTACACCCAGCGCATCGCCGCCAATGTCGACACGCTCGGCATCGTCTCCAGCTGCAACGACGACTTCAACCTCGCCCGGATCGAGCGCTATCTGGCACTCGCCGCCACCGCCGGGTGCCAGCCGCTGATCCTGCTGACCAAGCCGGACAAGTCCGACGATCCGCAACGGTACGTCGACGACGCGCGGACGCTTGGGGACGTCACCGTGCTGGCGCTCAATGCCAAGGAAGAGGCGGAGACGGCGCAGTTGACGCCCTATGCCTCCGACGGCCGCACCCTCGCCCTGCTCGGCTCGTCGGGCGTCGGAAAGACCACCCTGCGCAACCGTCTCACCGGCGAGAGTGCGGCGACGCAGGCGATCCGCGAGGACGACAGCAAGGGGCGGCATACGACGACACACCGCAGCCTTGTCCCGACGCTGACCGGCGGCTGGCTGATCGACACACCGGGGATGCGCGAGTTGCAGCTGGCGGACATGGCGGATGGCATCGAGGAGGTCTTCGACGACCTGCTGGTGCTGGCGGGCCAATGCAAGTTCCGCAACTGCGAGCACGGAGGTGAGCCGGGCTGCGCGGTGCAGGCGGCCATCGCCGACGGCACGCTCGATGCGGCACGGCTCGACCGTTGGCGGAAGCTGGAGGCGGAGGATGCGCGCAACACCGCCTCCATCGCGCGACAGCGGGCCCGGGGCAAGGCCTTTGCCAAGATGGTCAAGAACGCGAAGAAGGCGAAGCGCGGGAAGTAAGGGGGAACGCCCCTGCGGGCCGTGGGGGGGGGGGGGGGCCCCCCCCCCGGCCCCGCCCCCCCCCCCGCGGGTTGGCGACCCCAAA
>NZ_JBNAGK010000023.1:14977-53604 GCF_049803835.1 Tropicibacter sp. S64
GCCCCCGGGGGTATGTCCGGGGCCCGCCCCGGGGGGGGGGGGTGGTGGCTGGGCCCCCCACGGCTCTGACGAGCCTCCCTCCGCGGTATTTGCAGACCAAAGAAGACAGGGGCGCACCCCCGTGGGCTTGGGTTGCGGGACGGTGGGAGGGACGACTGGTCCCGCAGGGCCGGGAGCGCCTCCGCCGTTCCGGGCTCAGGCCGGCATCCGGCGCTCGACGATTTCCGCCCACCATGAGCACCCTGCGGGGATGGCCTCGTCGTTGAAGTTGTACTCCGGGTGATGAACCGGCGCGGTATCGCCATTGCCGACGAGGATATAGGCGCCCGGCCGTTCCTCCAGCATATAGGCGAAATCCTCACCGCCCATGACCAGGGGCGCCTCGGCGCATTGCCCGGAAATCGACCGCGCCACGTCCGCTGCAAACTCCGTCTGCTCCTCGGAGTTCACCATCACCGGGTAACCGTGGTAGTAGCGCACATCCGCCGTCCCGCCAAAGGTCGCCGCCACCCCGGCGCAGATCGCTGTCAGCCGTTCCTCTGCCAGCTTGCGCATCTCGGCCGACTGCGTCCGGACCGTCCCCTTGATATGCACCCGCTGCGGGATCACGTTGAACGCCTTCGACGAGGTCTCGAAGGACGTGACCGAGACCACCAGCGGGTCCACCGGATCGGCATTCCGGCTGGCGATCGTCTGCAGGGCGAGCACCAGCTGCGCCGCCATCACCGTCGTGTCCACCGTCTCCTGCGGTTTCGCCGCATGGCCGCCCTTGCCTTCCAGAAAGACCTCGAACTGGTCCGTCGCGGCAAAGAACGCGCCGGGCCGTATGGCGAAAGACCCCACCGGCACGCCCGGCCAGTTGTGCATGCCATAGACCTCCTGGATGCCCCAGCGCTCCATCAGCCCGTCCTCGCACATCTCCCGGCCGCCGCCGCCGCCCTCCTCGGCAGGCTGGAAGATCACCACCACGGTGCCGTCAAAATTCCGCGTCTCCGCCAGGTACCGCGCCGCCCCCAGCAGCATCGCCGTGTGGCCGTCATGGCCGCAGGCGTGCATCGCCCCGTCGGTCCTGGACGCATAGTCCACCCCGGTCTGTTCGTGGATCGGCAGCGCATCCATGTCGGCGCGCAGGCCGATCACCTTGCCACTCTTGTCCGACTTGCCCTTGATCACGCCGACCACCCCGGTCCGCCCGATCCCCTCCGTCACCGCGTCACAGCCGAAGGCACGCAGCTTCTCGGCCACCAATGCGCTTGTGCGGTGCGTCTCGAACAGGATCTCAGGATGCGCGTGCAGGTCCCGGCGCCAGGCGGTGATGTCATCGTGCAACTCGGCAAAGCGGTTCTTGACGGGCATGGGGTGCTCCTCGGTCTGGCGTGGAATTTGATCAAACCCTGCCATCGGCGCAGGCGGGCTGCAAGGTGTGTCGCGCGGCGGCGGCCTGTGCCGCAAGCGGTTGCCCTATGCCACGAACGCGCCGGATTAACGGATCACGACGCAGCGTCACGGGCCAAATGGCCATGGTATCGATACCATGGACAGGACCGAGTATCAAATCTGTACGAAACTCGGACAGAATCGTACCAAACGCCGCCGATTTTGCAGGGGACGGAGGCTGCCGTTGTCTCGCAATTGTGGACGCCAGGAAAACGACCACACCATCTTGTGCGGTTTTCGCTTTCCGACCGCGTTAACCCCAGCGTCCGGACTGTTTACGATTGGCCATGATCGCGAAGGCCAACGCGTCACAGGTTCGGCCCCCGCACCAGTTTCGAGCCATCGCGGAACCGCGTGATCCGGAACCGGCTCAAGTCATGCCCCGGGTCCTTGCCCGCTGCGAGATCCGCTGCAATGCGCCCGAAGGCCGGTCCGATGCCGAAGCCATGGCCGCACATGCCGGTCACCACGATCAGCCCCGGCAGGGTCGGTTCCTCGTCCACGACAGGCACCACGTCGGGCAGAACGTCGATCAGTCCGGCCCATTCCGCCGCGCTCTGCACTTTGCGGACTGCCGGGTAAATCGCTTCGAAGCCGGTTTTCAACTCCTTGATTTTCTTTGCATTCGGGGCCGGGTCCAGAACCCGCATCCGCTCGAACGGGCTCTGCTCGCCGTCGGCCCAGTGCCGCTTCGTCGAGACCGCATCGGGCCAGTCCTTGGGCGCCGGACCGCGCAGCGCCACGTCGAATTCGCCCGACAGTGCCAGCGGCAGGTAGCGCCGCAGATGCCGCACCGCATCCGGCCCGACGAAAAGCTCCGCAAAGGCAGCCGGAGCCAGCGTATAGCCACCATCCGTCCGAGGCCGGAACGCCATCCGGTCATCGACCGCAGCGGTGCTCACAACCTGTGGCAGGGGTTTGGAGGCCATGACCGTAGATCGGACCGAAAGCTGTGGAATATCAACGCCATGACGTCGCAGAAACAGGCTCGACCAAGCCCCGCCTGCCAGCACCACGCGCCCTGCCTTGACCAGTCCTTCCTCGCTGATGACGCCGGTCACGCGACCATCCCGAACCTGCAAACCCCGCACCGCGCAGCGCTCCCGGATCAGCGCCCCCTCCGCACGCGCCAGCCGCGCCAGTTCCGGCACGGCGACCCAGGGTTCGCCCTTCATGTCGGTGGGCGTGTGCAAGGCCCCGATCCAGGGCGCGCCGGGCTGCCCAAGGAGAGACAAGGTTTCCTTCTTATTCAATATCTTGGACGACACACCTAAAGTAGACGCCTCTGCAAGCCAGTCCGCGAAGGCGGCCATCTCGCGCTCGGTTCGGGCAAGGTATGTCACCCCCACTTGCCGCACCCCGAGGCGCCCCTCGCACATGCGGTCCAGGTCTTGCCAAAGATCCTGCGATTCCAGTGCGATAGGCACTTCGGCCAGGTCACGACCCTGCACCCGGATCCAGCCCCAGTTGCGGCTCGACTGTTCCGCCGCCACGCGGCCCTTCTCCAGAACCAGCACGGACATCCCTTGCCGCGCCGCGTAGAGGGCCGTGCAAATGCCGATCACGCCGCCGCCTATCACAACAAGATCAACGGTTTGCGGCAGGGAGCTCATATGCTCCACCGGCCCGTCGTCGCGGATCGGAAAGGTCACGCCAGTGTCTCCACGAGCCGCTCCATGAACCGCTGCCCTTCGGCGAATTGCTCCAGCGTGATGTACTCGTCCGGTTGGTGCGCCACCGCGATGCTGCCCGGCCCGCAGACCACGACGGCATAGCCGGCTGCTTGGAAATGGCTGGCTTCCGTGCCGTAACTCACGAAATTCTCGGAATTATCGCCGGTCAGTTGCCGAACCAGTGCCTCCGCGCTGTTGGTCCCGGTCGGCGCGAAGGGTGGCAGGCTCGAGCGTTCGGTCACCTCGATCCATGCCTCGGGCCGGATCACCTTCATGTCCGCCTCCAACGCCTTGATCTTGCATAAGAACGCTTCTCTCCAAACCTGGGGATCGTCACCGGGCACGATACGAAAGCTGAACCCGAATTCACAGTCCTTCGCCGTTATGTTATGCGCGGTGCCGCCGTTAATCATTCCGACGTGTAGGTTCGTATAAGGCGGATCGAAAAACCGTGATATTCCAGTCGGTTCCGCTGCCATTTGTGCCGCGTTCACCTGGTTGGCCCAATCAATCAATTTCGCCCCCCACATCACCGCACTCACGCCGGTATGAAGCATCGACGAATGGACCTCGAAGCCGTGCACATGCACCCAGAACACGATGCCGCCCTTGTGCCCCGTCACCGCCTTCATCATGGTCGGCTCGCCAACAATCACATCGCTGGCTTTTGGCAAGGTTTCCATAGCCTTGATCAGATCACGCACGCCAATCACGCCCACTTCCTCGTCATAGCTCAAAGCTATCTGTAGGGGCCGCTGAACGCCCTTGTAGCGTGCTTCGACCAGCGCCCAGATGGCCAGCGCATCGAAACCTTTCATGTCGGTCGCTCCGCGCCCGTAAAGCCGACCGTCCCGCTCGGTCAGGGTAAACGGATCACTGGTCCAGGCCTGCCCGTCGACAGGCACCACGTCCGTATGACCGGAGAGCACCACGCCGCCCTCGTCCGGCGGGCCAACATGCGCAAAAAGTGCAGCCTTTTCCTCGCCTTGCTTGAATGTCTTGAAGCACTCGATACCGTGCCCGACCAGGTAGGACTCAACCCAGTCGATCAAGGGAAGATTGCTGTCGCGGCTCACCGAGGGAAAGCCGATCAGGCGTTCGAGGATTTCGCGCGGCGAAAGGCGGTCCATCGTTCAGTACCCGCTGTCCGTAACCAGCACGCGGTGCCCCGGTGTGATCTCGCGGTATTCGGAGCGCGCAGGCTGATAATCCACCGGATGGATAGGAGAGGGAATTGGCTTGAAATTCAAATCCTTCTCGGACTTTCTTTGAGTCGGGTCCGCAATCGGCACGGCCTTCATGAGCGCCTGGGTATACGGATGCTGCGGGTTCTCGAAGACCGCCTGCCGAGGACCGATCTCCACGATCCGGCCAAGGTACATGACCCCGACCATATGGCTGACGCGTTCCACGACTGCCATGTCGTGGCTGATGAAAAGGTAAGACAGGCCGAGGTCGGCCTGCAGTTCCATCATCAGGTTGACCACCTGTGCCTGCACAGACACGTCCAGCGCGCTGACCGCCTCGTCGGCCACGATCAGTTTCGGCCGGAGCGCCAAAGCGCGGGCGATTGCAATACGTTGGCGCTGGCCACCGGAGAGTTCGTGCGGATAGCGGCGCATGAAGCTGCGCGGCAGTTCCACCCGGTCGAAGAGCTGCGCCACATGGTCCATCACCGCACTGCCGGTCTCGATGCGGTAGTTGTGGATCGGCTCCGCCACCTGGTCGGCCAACTGCAACTGCGGATTGAGCGAGGCGAAGGGGTCCTGGAAGATCATCTGCATTTCCCGCCGTTCCTCGCGCAGTTTCGCGGGCGACAGGGCCATCACGTCCACGCCGTCGAGCACCACGCTCCCGGCGACCGGTTCCACCAGCCGCAGGATCGAGCGGCCAGCGCTGGATTTACCGCAACCGGACTCGCCGACAAGGCTCAGGGTCTGGCCCTTGTTGATCCGGAATGACACGTCCTCCACGGCGTGCACGTTGGAAATGTGCCGCCGGAAGAACCCGCCACGAACCGGAAACCGCGTTGTAAGCCCTTGAACATCCAAGAGGACCGTGTCCTGCCCGGCAATCGGCTTGACGAGGCTCGCATCCGCGCCCAGCAGCTTCATCGGCTCCGGCAGTGCCTTGCCGGTCATCTCGCCAAGCTTCGGCACGGCAGCCAGCAGCGCCTGCGTATAGGGATGCTGCGGCGATTCGAAAATCTGCCGCACCGGCCCCTCCTCGACCTTGTTGCCGCGGAACATGACCACCACGCGGTCCGCCATCTGGGCCACGACGGCCATATCGTGGGTGATGAACATCACCGCGGTTCCCGTCTCGCGTTTCAACCTGTCGATGAGTGCGAGGATTTCCGCCTGAATCGTCACGTCGAGGGCTGTCGTCGGCTCGTCCGCGATCAACAGGCGCGGCTCACAGGCGAGGGCCATGGCGATCACCACCCGCTGGCGCATGCCCCCTGACAACTCGTGCGGGTATTGCTTCAAACGCCGCTCCGGTTCGGGGATGCGGACCTGCCGCAGCAGATCCAGCGCCCGCTCCTGCGCCTGCTTCTGCGAGAGCCCCTTGTGCACCCGAAGCCCCTCCGTCAACTGGCGTCCAACGGTGAAGACGGGGTTCAAGGCCGTCATAGGCTCTTGAAAAATCATGCCGATTTCGTTGCCACGGATGGTGCGCATAAGGCTGTCACCCGCCGTGGCAAGGTCGATCTCGCCGCCCTCGCGCCGATCGAACAGCAGCCGTCCACGGGCGATTTCGCCGCCGCCGTACTCCACCAGACGCATCAGCGACAGCGACGACACGGATTTACCCGAGCCGGATTCCCCCACGACGCAGACCGTCTCGCCGGGGCCGATCTCGAAGGAGATGTCCTCGACACCGACCACCGGTCCGGACTTGGTCTGAAATTCCACCCGGAGGTTTTCGATCCGGGCGATCGGCGCGGCCTGGGTATCATCGAGCATGGCGGGTCTCCCGTTCGGTTCTCCTGACGGTAAGGCCATGTTTTCAGCAGTGTCAAACCCCGCCTTGATTAACCCCAAGGCAATGCTTGCAATTTGCGCAAATCCTGTTTCGATGGGGGTAGTGTGGGGATGCGCAGGTGACTTGGGTTTCGGACGTCTACGGCTTGGCCCGGATGAGACCGAAGCGCCGAAACTGTCATCCATCCCCATGAAAAAAATAGATTTCCGGGCCAACCCCGGACCAACAAGGAGAGTGAGATGAAACTCAGGACACTGCTGCTCGGGGCCGCTGCCTCCATGGCTTTCGCCCCCGCCGCCTTTGCCGAGCGCGGAGCGGACGACGAGGTGCGCATCATCTACTGGCAGGCGCCGTCGACGCTGAATCCCTTTCTCAGCGGCGGCCGCAAGGATGTCGAGGCGGCCTCGCTGATCATCGAACCTTTGGCGCGTTATGACGAGACCGGCGCGCTGACGGCCTGGCTCGTGGAGGAGATCCCGACCGTCGAGAACGGCGGCGTATCCGAGGACCTGACACAGATCACCTGGAAGATCACACCGGGTCTGAAATGGTCGGACGGCTCGGATTTCACCTCCGCCGACGTGCTGTTCACCTATGAATACTGCACCCACCCCGAAGGCGGCTGCGCCCAGTCGACCAAGTTCGAGGGCATCACAAGCGTCGAGACGCCGGATGACCTGACCGTCAAGATCACCTTCGATCAGCCGACCCCCAATCCCTACCTGCCCTTCGTCGGCGCCGAGAGCCCGATCCTGCAGAAGGCGCAATTCGAGGCCTGCCTCGGCGCGGCGGCCTCCACCTGCACCGACCAGAACTTCGGCCCCATCGGAACCGGGCCCTACAAGGTCGACGAGTTCAAGACCAACGACGTCGTGACCTACTCGATCAACGAGTACTTCCGCGATGCCTCCAAGCCGTCCTTCGCCAAGGTTACACTCAAGGGCGGCGGCGACGCGGCCTCGGCGGCGCGGGCGGTGCTGGAGACCGGCGAGTTCGACTATGCCTGGAACCAGCAGCTGGCTCCGGACGTGATGGAAAAGATGCTGGAGGCCGGCAAGGGCACCTTCGTCGCCGACTTCGGCGGCACCGTGGAGCGTGTCCAGATCAACTGGACCGATCCGTCGCCGGACCTGCCGGAAGGCGAGCGGTCGACCTCCGCCCATCCGCACCCGTTCCTGCGCGACCCGGCGGTGTACAAGGCCATGTCCATGGCCATCGACCGCCCGCTCCTCGTCGAGATCGGCTATGGCGCGGCAGGCAAGGTGACCTGCAACTGGGTGCCCGCGCCGGACTGGTTCGATTCCAAGACCTTCGACTGCGGGACACAGGACATGGACGGCGCCAAGGCCATGCTTGACGCGGCGGGCATCGTCGACACCGATGGCGACGGCGTGCGCGAGAAGGACGGCGTGCCGCTGTCGATCCTGTTCCAGACCTCCACCAATGCTGTGCGCCAGGACTTCCAGGCGCTGATCAAGGAATGGTGGACCGACCTCGGCATGGAAGTCGAGCTGCGCAACGTCGACTCCTCCGTGTTCTTCGGCGGTGACGCGGGCTCGCCCGACACCTTCCAGAAGTTCTATGCCGACGTGCAGATGTACGCCAACACCTTCCCGGGCACCGACCCGCAGGCCTATCTCGGCAACGGCCTGTGCGACAAGGCGCCCGGCCCGGACAGCCAGTGGCAGGGCGAGAACATCTCGCGTTTCTGCATGCCGGAGTACGACGCGCTGCACAAGGAACTGGCCAGCACGGTCGGGACCGAGGCGCGTGGCGCGATCGGCGTCAAGCTGAACGATATGGCGATCGAGAACGGCATGATGATCCCGCTGGTCCACCGCGGCCGGATCGCCGCGGCATCCAACGCGCTTGGCGGCGTCGTGATGAACGCCTGGGACAGCGAACTCTGGAACGTGGCGGACTGGTACCGGGTGAAGTGATCCCGGCAGGGGTGCGGGGCACAGCCCCGCCCTACAGTCCGACATCGCGTAGGGCGGGGCTATGCCCCGCCTTGCGTCCAGAAAAAGACCAACAAGAAACTTCTGACCCGAGGCGCCGATGCTATCCTACGCCGTGCGACGTCTGATCCTGTCGATCCCGACGCTTCTGTTCATCAGTTTCGTCATCTTCATGCTCCTGCAACTCGCCCCTGGCGATCCCATGGCCGACGTGCCTCTCACCGTGCCCGACGAGGTCAAGCAGAAGATGCGGGAGGCCCTCGGCGTGGGCGAGCCCGCCTTGGTGCAATACTGGAAATGGCTGGTCCAGGTCTTCTGGATCGAGCCGCAGGTCTTCCTCGACTGGCTCCTCGGCACCGATTTTTCCGAAGGCAAGCAGCGCGTGATCTCCTGGCAGAACCGCGCCCCGGTCATGGACACCATCGTCCAGCGCATCCCGCAGACCCTCGCCGTGGTCGGTGTCGCCTATGTCGTCGCCATCCTGATCGCCATTCCGGTGGGGATCTATTCGGCCTACCGTCAGTATTCCGTTTTCGACCAGGCCGGCACCTTCGTCACCATGATCGGCTTCTCCATCCCGCCGTTCTTCACCGGCCCGCTGCTGATCGTGATCTTCTCCGTGCAGCTCGGCTGGCTGCCCTCCGTCTATGACACCACCCACGTCGTCACCGACTGGGAGAGCTTCAAGGTGCAGCTGATGCAGATGGTCATGCCCGTCATGGTCCTCGCCTTGCAGATCACCGCCCAGCTCAGCCGCTACATGCGGGCCACCATGCTCGACAACCTCGGTCAGGATTACGTCCGCACCGCCCGCGCCAAGGGCCTTTCAGAAGCGGTGGTCGTCATGGTCCACGTCCTGCGCAACTCCATGATCCCGGTGGTCACCGTCATTGCGCTTGGCATTCCGTCCATATTCGGCGGTGCCATCATCACCGAGAACGTCTTCGGCGTGAATGGTATCGGGCAATTGCTGCTCAGCTGGCTCTTCGCCAACGACCTGCCGGGCGTGATGACGCTGACCTTCATCTTCGCGGTGCTCATCGTGCTGTTCAACCTGATCGCCGACATCCTCTACGGTGTCCTTGACCCGAGGATCCGCTATGACTGAGCCCCTCCCCGCCTCACCGACCCCCATCGAAGCGCTGAAGGACAGCGGGCCGATGGCCCCGCCCACGTCGCGTGCGCAGGACGTCTGGCACCAGTTCCGCAAGCACAAGGGCGCCATGGTCGGCCTGGCGTTTCTCGTGCTGATCACCCTCGCGGTGCTGATCGGGCCGTACCTCTGGACCGTCGATCCGGGCAAGACAGACATCCGCGCCAAGGACATGCGGCCGATCTATACCGCGCTCTGGGACAGCGATGCCAAGGTCTCCTGGGCCAAGCCGCTCGGCTCCGACCAGCTGGGCCGGGACCACCTCGCGCAGCTGATCGCCGGGGGCCGCGCCTCCATGGCCGTGGGCTGGGCCGCGATGGTGCTCAGCCTGGTCATCGGCACCGCCATCGGCGTTCTGGCGGGCTTCTACCGACGCATCGACGGGCTGTTGATGCGCACCACGGACCTGTTCCTCGCCCTGCCGATCCTGCCGCTGCTGCTGCTCGCCGTGACGCTGTTTCGTCAGCCTCTGCGCACGCTTGCAGGCCCTGAAGGCGGCATGTTCATCCTGATCGTCACGATCATCGCCATCACCTCCTGGATGCCCACCGCCCGGATCGTGCGCGGCGATGTGCTGGCGATCAAGGAACGCGAGTTCGTGCTCGCCGCCCGCTCCATCGGCACCTCCAACGGCAAGATCATCCGCCGTCACCTGCTGCCGAATGTGCTTTCGCCGATCATGGTCTCCGCCGCCCTCGGCCTCGCCACGGCCATCATCACCGAAAGCGCCCTCAGCTTCCTCGGCGTCGGGTTCCCCTCCGACTTCCCGACATGGGGCAAGATGCTGGCCGACGCGGTGGTGCGCATGGAGCAATACCCGGAGCGCGTGCTGCTGCCGGGTTTCGCCATCTCGCTGACCGTGCTCTCGGTCAATTACATCGGCGACGGCCTGCGCGACGCGCTCGATCCACGCATCCGCGGACGCTGAGCGCAAATAAGGACAAGTCCGGTACGGCCCTGCGCGGCGGCGGAACAAGCGCCGCCTGTTTTTGCGGCAAAAGAACAGTCGGACCGGATGACCCCGGAATCCGGAACATCGTTCCACTGGGAGTCTTGCCTCCCATAAGGCATGTGCTTGCCAAAGCCCCATGCAGTCCTTCATTGGAACATTGTTCCCATTCCGGAGGCAAACCCATGTTCGAATCCCTCGGCTTCGAAGAGCTCACGGCACCGCAAGTGGCGGTCTACTTCGCCCTCATCCTCGGCGCGCTTTATGGCGTGTTTGCCGAGCAGACGAAGTTCTGCTTCCGCCGCGCCCTGATCGGCGAGGACCGCCGTGCCGCTTCCGGTGTCTGGCTGACCGCGCTCGCCGCGGCGCTCATCGGCACGCAGGCTGCCGTCTGGCAAGGCTGGATCAGCTTCGACGACCACCGCTTCATGAACGCCGACCTGCCCTGGCTGGCCATCGTCGTGGGCGGTCTGATCTTCGGCGCGGGCATGGTCCTGACCCGGGGCTGCGCCTCTCGGCTGACGGTGCTGACCGGCTCCGGCAACCTGCGTGCGCTGACCGTCCTTGCCGTCTTCGCGGTGGTCGCCCATGCCACGCTCAAGGGCACCCTCGCCCCGATCCGCACCACGCTGGCGGCGCAGACGGTGGCCCTGGACAACGCCGCCTTGCCCGGCAATGCGCTGATCTGGACCGCGATCCTCGCCCTGGCCGCGCTGGCCTTCGCCGCCCGCTCCGGCGCGCGCCCGGTGTCGCTGATCCTCGCGGCATCGCTCGGCCTGCTGGTCCCGCTCGGCTGGGTCGGTACCGGCTTCCTCCTCTACGACGACTTCGACCCGATCACGCTGGAAAGCCTCAGCTTCACCTCGCCCTGGTCGGAGACCCTGTTCTGGTCCATCGCCTCCACCTCGATCCCCGCTGGCTTCGGCGTCGGCCTGATCGGCGGCGTGCTGGGTGGCGCCCTGCTCTCCGCCCTCGCCTCCCGGCGCTTCCAGTGGCAGAGCTTCTCCAGCCCGGCCGAGACCGGACGCTACATGACCGGCGCAGTGCTCATGGGCGTGGGCGGCGTCCTCGCCGGCGGCTGCACCGTGGGCGCAGGCCTCTCCGGCGTACCGACGCTCTCCATTGCCGCAATCCTTGCACTGGCATCCATCGCGGCAGGCACCCTCGTCACCAATTGGGTACTCAGCCGACGGTCCTCAGGGCGCCTCACCGCCGTCCCGGCGGAGTGACCGCGTCTTCTTTGGTCTGAAAATACCTTGGGAGGAGTTTGAGGAGGGCAAAGCCCTCCTCAAGGCCTGCGTGGCCCGAACGCAAAACGCCATGCGCGCCGCAGGCGCTCCGCTCCGGGAAAAGTCCTACAAATGCCGGCCGGGGTCATCCATGGACGACCGGATACGACCGATCATCAGCCAGACCACCGCCACCACGGGCAGCACCACAAGAGCCGTCAGCGTGCCCTTCGACAACCCGAGCGGCTCCGACACCGGATACAGCAGGTAACTGACCAGCGAGACCGCGTAGTAGCTGATCGCCACCACCGACAGCCCTTCCACCGTCTTCTGCAGGTGCAGTTGCGCCTCCGCCCGCTTGTCCATGCTCTCCAGAAGCTGCTGGTTCTGCGCCGAGCGCTGGACCTCGACCCGCGTCCGCAGGAGATCCCCGGCCCGCATCGCCCGGTCAGCCATGCTGCCGAGCTGGCCTTCGCTGCTCTTGACGGTCCGCATCGCGGGCTGGTAGCGCCGCGTCATGAACTCCGCGAAGGTCTGCCGCCCGCGGAACCGCATCTCGCGCAGCACCTCGATGCGCTTGTGCACCAGCGCCTCGTAGGCAAAGGTCGCCCCGAGCCGGAAGGAGCAGTGCGCCGACAGGCTTTCGAGCTCCGCCGAGACTGACAGAAGCGCCTTCAGCGTCTCCTCCTCCGCATCCGAGCGGCTTGTCATGGCCTCCATCAGCCGCGACAGCTCGCGGTCGATCTCGCCCATCCGCGGCCCGATCTCGCGCACCCGGGAAAAGCCGAGCATGGACATGGTCTTGTAGGTCTCGATTTCACACAGCCGCTGCACGATCCGCCCGACGCGCCGTTCTCCGACGCCCGGGGCGGTGAAGACGGCGAACCGCGTGTGCCCTGCCGTGTCGATACGGAAATCGCCGGCAATCATCGCGTCGTCATCCAGAACCCGGCTGACCGCCACGCTCTCCGGCACCATCCAGTCGTCGATCTTTTCCTGCAGTTCCTCGTCATGCTCGGGGCGCGGGGCGACGCGGATCATGGCCGAGGTGACGCGCACCCCCGGCGCATTCTCCAGCCAATCGTCCGGAAACACCTCGAAATCCGCCGGATCGTACGGCCGGTGCCCAAGACCGTTCAGGAAGACCGTATAGGTCACGAATTCGGTGTGTTGCTCCCATTTCAACGTGTGCTGGCCAATGCGGGTGGAGAAATGCGTGGCGCCCGGCTGCGGGTGCGCGGTGCCGAAACGGCTCAGAAGGTCGATCAGATGCGCCAGGTCCTCGCGCTTGTCCCGGCTCGCGGCGCCTTCCGCCTTCTTGATCGCCAGATAGACCGCGCGACAGGGCGGCGTCAGCGACGGGAACGGCCGGGCGTGCAGTTCGTTGGCGAGCGGATAGCGCAGCGGGTGGTCGGCAATGGGCGCCATGGGCGTAATCCTTGTGAGTCGCGTGCAAAATACGCGCGGGTTGCTCCGAGTAAAGGGTAAAAGATCAATATTTTCAAAGCGTTACAGGAATACCGATGTATACCGCCTGCCCTCCGGGAGAAAAGCGATTGGTTTTCAAAGTCTTAAGCTCGGCTGTACCAGGTGAACATTGCGTAATCCTTGCGCGGCCCCCGAACCCGCCAGGTGCTCGACCACGCCGGCCAGGCCGAGAAGTCGTAGGTCACATCGTATTGATCCGGGTCGCACCAATGCTCGGCCCGGGGCTGCCCCTGCCCGGGATCGACCGTGTGGAACGGGCGCCCGTCCTCGAAAAAGACCGCGATCCCCCGCGGGGCGAGACGCCAGAGATAGCTGCGGGTGTTCTTCATCCGGGGCGTGGTGGCGAAAGCCATGGTACCGCTTTCGTCATAGCGCAGCCCGGCGGCATCCAGCGTGAAGACTGCCTCGCCTGCGCCCTGCCCCTGTCCAAGCCCGGTCCGGTCGTCGATCTGCCGGATGTAGGTCCATTGTCCTTCGAAGTCTGCCAAGCCCGGCCCTTGCGTCATCGCGGCCCGCCCCTTCCTCTTGTTCGCTGGTGCAGCAGGGTTTATGAGGCCCCCAATCCCCGAACTCAACGCGAAAGTCTGCCGATGATCCCCCGTTATTCCCGTCCCGAGATGGTCGCCATCTGGTCCCCGGAAACCAAGTTCAAGATCTGGTACGAGATCGAGGCCCATGCCTGCGACGCGATGGCCGATCTGGGCGTGATCCCGCGCGAGAATGCCGAGGCGGTCTGGAAGGCGAAGGACGTGGAGTTCGACGTGGCCCGCATCGACGAAATCGAGGCCGTAACCAAGCATGACGTCATCGCCTTCCTCACCCACCTCGCCGAGCATGTGGGCAGCGAGGAAGCCCGCTTCGTGCATCAGGGCATGACCTCGTCGGACGTGCTCGACACCTGCTTCAACGTGCAGCTGGTCCGCGCCTCCGACATCCTCATCAAGGACATCGAAGGGCTGCTCGCCGCGCTCAAGCGCCGCGCCTACGAACACAAGGACACGGTGCGCATCGGCCGCTCGCACGGCATCCACGCCGAGCCGACCACCATGGGCCTGACCTTCGCGCGCTTCTACGCCGAGATGGACCGCAACCTCTCCCGCATGCGCGATGCGCGGGCGGAGATCGCCACGGGCGCCATCTCCGGCGCCGTCGGCACCTTCGCCAACATCGACCCGGCGGTCGAGGAGCATGTCTGCGACAAGCTCGGCCTCGTGCCCGAGCCGATCTCCACGCAGGTGATCCCGCGTGACCGCCACGCGGCGTTCTTCGCCACCCTTGGCGTGATCGCCTCCTCGATCGAGAACATCGCCATCGAGATCCGCCACATGCAGCGCACCGAGGTGCTGGAAGCGGCGGAATTCTTCTCCATGGGGCAGAAAGGCTCCTCCGCCATGCCGCACAAGAAAAACCCGGTGCTGACCGAAAACCTCACCGGCCTTGCCCGCCTTGTCCGCATGGCGGTGATCCCCGCGATGGAGAACGTCGCGCTGTGGCACGAGCGGGACATCTCGCATTCCTCAGTGGAGCGGAACATCGGGCCGGACACCACGATCACGCTGGACTTCGCCTTGTCCCGCCTGACCTCGGTGATCGACAAGCTGCTGGTCTACCCGCAGAACATGCTCGACAACATGAACAAGTTCCCCGGACTGGTTATGTCGCAGCGCGTGCTGCTGGCGCTGACGCAGGCGGGCGTGAGCCGCGAGGATGCCTACCGGCTGGTGCAGCGCAACGCCATGAAGGTCTGGGATCATCGGACCGATTTCCGCGAGGAGCTGCTGGCGGATGAGGAAGTGCGGGCGGCGCTGTCCGAGGAGGAGATCAACGAGAAGTTCGACCTCGGCTACCACACCAAGCATGTCGACACGATCTTTGCCCGGGTGTTCCACGAGGACTGAGGGATTTCGCCCCGGCTGCGCCGGGGCGACTCGCCCGTGGCTGCGCCACGGTTGGGGGCTCTGCCCCCACGCCCTGTCAGGGCTCCCCCGAGGGTATTTGGGGACCAAAGAAGCAAAGGCGCGGGCTCGGGAAAGACGGCTTTCTCTCCGGCCTGACGGGCGATTATTGCGCCGCCAGGGCCGCTTCGAGTGCCGGCAGGAAGCGCTGTTCGTAGTCGGAACCCACGAGCGGGCCGACGAATTTGAAGACCACCACCCCGTCACCGTCGAGGATGAAGGTCTCGGGCGGACCGGTCACGCCCCAGTCGATCGCGGTGCGCCCCGCCGGGTCGAAAGCCACCGCAAGGAACGGGCTGCTTTCCTCTTCGAGGTATTTGAGTGCCTGCTTTTCCTGATCCTTGAAGTTCACGCCGACGATCCGCACCCCCTGCGCCTGCATCTCCAGCAGACGCGGATGTTCGGCCCGGCACGGAGGACACCAGCTGGCCCAGAAGTTGACGAGTGTGACCTCACCGGCCGCCAGCATCTCCGGCGTCACCGCGTCGTACCCCGGCAGCGCCTCCGCGGTCATGGCCGGGTGCGGCTTGCCGGTGAATTTCGATTCCAGCTCGTTTGCCCCCTCGCGCCAGAGGCCGAAGAAGAACATCGTCCCGAGCGCCAGAAAGATCACCGGCGGCAGCAGCATCAGTGGCGATATGCCCTTGCGTTCGCTCACTTCTTCAACCTTTCCTCGATCTGGTGCAGCTCCGCCTTGACCCGCCGCGCACGCAGGATGGAGATCGCGACCAGCGCCACGATCAGCAGGATCGACACCGCGTAGGACGACAGCACCGCCTGGGCGTATTTCCCGAGATCCGGCATCAGACCACCCTCTCCCGCGCGAGCAGCGCCCGTGCCCGGCGGGCCCGGATTTCCGTCTGGGTGCGCAGGAAGACCAGCGCGATGAACAGGAGTACGAACCCGCCGATGCAGACCAGCAGCGGGAAGTAGAAGACGTCCGCGACGTTCTCTTCCTTGTCGAGCGACAGGGAGGCCCCCTGGTGCAGGCCCTGGTTCCAGAAGTTCACGGCGTAGCGGGACAGCAGCGCGAAGACCGATCCGACGAGGCAGAGGATCGAGGTCAAATCCGCCGCCGTGTCATCGTTTTCGATCGCCGACCAGAGCGCCATGTAGCCAAGGTAGAACAGGAAGAGGATCAGGAAGGACGTCAGCCGCGGGTCCCAGGCCCACCAGGTGCCCCACATCGGTTGGCCCCAGATCGCGCCGGTCGCCAGAGCGATCACCGTCATGGTCGCGCCCACGGGGGCTGCGGCGCGCGCGGCCAGGGCGCTGACGTGGTGGCGGCGCACGATCCAGATCAGCGAGGCGACCAGCATCATCATCCAGGCGTTGATCGCCATCAGCGCCGAGGGCACATGCAGGTAGATGATCTTCACCGTGCTGCCCTGCCGGTAATCCTCCGGCGTGAAGAAGAACCCCCAGACGAGGCCCACGATCAGGCAGACCACTGCGCCCGCGCTGAGCCAGGGCAGCAGGCGGTCCGTGGTCCGGATGAACCTGACCGGATTGGCGTATTCCCAGATCGACATGACGCGTGGCTACCTCCGTTTCAGGCGCTTTACACATCAAATATGCGTGGGGCGCAATACGTGGGGGTCAGAGCGCGACAGGCTGCCGCTTGCGCCCCCAGGTGCCGGGCGGGCCGCTGATGCGCCCCGGCAGCGCCGTGCCGCAGGTCAGGCAATGGCCCTTCTCGTCGAGGTGCCAGTCGCCGAGCGCGTACCAGTCGCGCCCGATCACCTTCGTACGGCAGCCGGAACAGTATGTGGATTGCCCGGCTTCATGGTGGACGTTGCCGACATAGACGTGATTCAGCCCCGCCCCCCGCGCGATGTCCCGCGCCCTGAGCAGCGCCGCGAGGGAGGTCTTCGGTGTCTCCATCATGCGGAATTGCGGGTGGAACGCCGTGAAATGCAGCGGAACGTCGGGCCCACAGTTGCACCGCACCCAGGACGCCAGCGCGCGCAGCTCCGCCGCACTGTCGTTCTCGCCGGGGATCACCAGCGTCGTCAGCTCCACCCAGCAGGCCGCGTCATGCACGGCGAAGGTGATGCTGTCGAGCACCGGGGCGAGCCGCGAGCCGGTGAGCTTCTGGTAGAACCGATCCGTGAACCCCTTGAGGTCGATGTTCACCGCATCCATCGCGCCGAAGAACTCGGCCCGCGCCCGGGGGGTCAGGTATCCGGCGGTCACACCGACGGTCTTCATCCCCCGCGCCCGCACCGCCGCCGCCACATCCACGGCATATTCGATGAAGATCACCGGATCGTTGTAGGTAAAGGCCACGGACGTGCAGCCAAGCGCCTCCGCCTTTTCCGCAATGCGCTCCGGCGTCGCCTCCACCGCGATCCGGTCCATGTCACGTGATTTCGAGATGTCGTGGTTCTGGCAGAACTTGCAGGCAAGATTGCATCCGGCGGTACCGAAACTCAGCACCGGTGTCCCCGGGTAGAAATGGTTCAGCGGTTTCTTCTCGATCGGATCGACACAGAAGCCCGAGGACCGGCCCCAGGTGTCGAGCACAAGGGCGTCGCCCTCGCGCTTGCGGACAAAGCACATCCCGCGTTGCCCCTCGCGCAGCGCGCACAGGCGCGGGCAGAGCGTACAGAGGATTCGGCCGTCGCCCGATCCTTCCCAATAGCGGGCCGGGTGTGTCATGGCGCGATCATGCACCATTTTCCTTGCGGATGCGTTACCGAAGGTTGATCCGGAGCACCGCCGCGGAGGCGAACGGCAGCAGGGCCATGGCTCCGAAACTGATACCCGCCAGCATCAGAAGCGACGTCTGCACCGCCAGCCCCTCGGCCCCGCGCCGCGCCACCTCCGCGCCGAAAATGAGCGTGGGCACGTAGAGCGGCAGGACAAGCAGCGACAGCAGCAGCCCGCCGCGTTTCAGCCCGACGGTGAGCGCTGCACCAAAGGTGCCAATGACGCTCAGCGCGGGTGTGCCAAGCGCCAGGCTGACGACGACCCAGAGGTAGCCCCCCGGCGGCAGGCTCAGCAGCACGCCGAGCGCCGGGGCGGCCAGCACCAGCGGCAAGCCCGTGGTGATCCAATGCGCCAGCGCCTTGACGCTGACGATGCCTTCCATCGGCAGCGGCGCCGTGGCCAGCAGGTCGAGCGAGCCATCCTCCCAGTCGAGCGCAAAAATCCGGTCCAGCGACAAAAGGCAGGCCAGGAGCGCCCCGATCCACAGCACCCCAGGCGCGATCCGGGCCAGAAGCCCGGTCTCCGGCCCGACCCCGAACGGCACCAGCACCGTGACGATCAGGAAAAACGCCAGCCCAAGGCCGAAGCCGCCGCCAGCCCGCACCGCCAGCCGCAGGTCCCGGATCAGGAGCGCGATCACAGGAAGGCCTCGTCGGCGGTGGAGACCCTTGGCACGGCCTTGAACGGCGTCACGTCAAGGACATCCGCATCCGCCAGCCCGAGGTCGATATGCGTCGCCATCAGAGCACTGCCGCCACCGGCCAGATGCCCGCGCACAGCTTCCGCAAACAGCTGCACCGAAGCCGCATCCAAAGAGACCGTCGGCTCATCCAGCACCCAGACCGGCCGTCCGGTGACCATCAGCCGGGCCAGCCCAAGCCGCCGCTTCTGCCCGGCGGAAAGCGTCCCCGCCAGCCGCCCCTGCAAACCCTCGAGGTTGAAACCCGCCAGAGCCGCCGAAATGTCGGATGTGCCAAAGGCCTGAGCCCAGAACCGCAGGTTCTCCGCAACGCTCAGCATGGACTTCAGCCCATCCGCATGGGCGGCATAGGCGATCCGGTCTCCGGCGCCCTCCACGGTGCCAGAAAACGCAGGCTGCAGCCCTGCCACCGTCCTGAGCAACGTCGTCTTGCCCGACCCGTTCGGCCCGCGCAGCACCAGCGCCCGCCCCGGGACCAGCGCAAAGCCAAGGCCTTCCAGAACCGGCACGCCGCCCCGGGCCACCGCAAGATCGGTCACAGTCAAATTCATGCCGGAGGCTTACCCCGTGCCGCGACGGCGGAAAAGCGGCAAAACCGCACGTCTTCCAATTGCCTCAAATATCCCCGCCGGAGGCAGACCCGGCGAAGCCGGGCGAGACGGGACGGTGGGCGGGGCGATGTCCGAAGGACGAGCGCCGTCCCCGTCACACTGGCAATGCCGCCAATGCGACGCGTCGCCCCTCGCTCAGAAGGATGTTGTAGGTCCGGCAGGCAGAGGGAGAGTTCATCACTTCGACCCCCAGCCCCGCCGCCTCCAGTTCGGTCCGCAACTCCGCAGGCAGGTGAAAGATCTCGGCGCCCGTGCCGACGAACAGCACGTCCACCCGCCCCGCCAGGTCGAGCAGCGCAGCCGTATCGGACAGCCCGTCCCAAGCCATCGCGCCGCCCCCGGCCATCAGCATCGGGCCGGAATGCACCTGACCCTGCACCCGGAAATACCCGGGACCATAGCCATCCACCGGCACCGCATCGGTAAAGGGTATCTCGTTGATCCGCATGGAGGCCCTTCTAACCCCAGAGCGGCAGGCCCGACAAGGCCGACAA
The DNA here is from genome assembly GCF_049803835.1 of Tropicibacter sp. S64. Lineage (NCBI taxonomy): Bacteria > Pseudomonadati > Pseudomonadota > Alphaproteobacteria > Rhodobacterales > Roseobacteraceae > Tropicibacter > Tropicibacter sp. S64. The sequence continues at coordinate 34,322 of NZ_JBNAGK010000023.1, forward strand.
TCCGATCAGCGTATAGGCAACCGCCCGATAGGGTTTTTCCAGCGCTGGTCTGAACATCCACCCACCGAGCCAGTTTCCCGCCATGCAGGGTAGCGCGATACCGAGGCCGATCAGCGTCGCCCCGCTTTCCCAGCGCCCGAACAACCCCATGCCGAGAATGATCATCACGTCGAAGGCAAACAGGAAATACAGCGTCGTCGCCCGGATCACTGCCGCTTCCAGCGGGCGGGCCATGTAGAACAGGATCACCGGCGGCCCCGGCAACCCGGCGACACCGCCGAGGAACCCCGCCGCACCGCCGATCCCCAGCACCATGCGCCGCGTCACCGCTCCGGGATAGCGCAGGCCGCCGGCCAGCACCGCCAGCATCCCCAGCGCAAGAACGCTCACCGCGTAGCGGAACACCTCCGGCGCCACCAGCGTCAACACGCCAAGCCCCACCGGCAGCATGACCGCTGTGCCCAGCAGCAACCGCCAGAGGTCGCCCTGTTCCACTTTCGGCCAGGCCTTTCGCAAAATCGGCAAGGGGCCGATCAGGTCCATGAAGGTCAGGGCGAGGATCGACTGGAACGGCGTCAGGACCTGCGCCGCGAAGGGCAGAAAGACAAGGGCTGTCCCGAAGCCTGCAAAGCCCCGGACCAGCCCGCCCAGAAACGCCGCGAAGACGATCCAGCCGAGGCCCTCGGTAGCGAGGACCCCGGCGATGATGTCAGGCATCCACGTCGCCGAATTGGGTGCCCGTGGTTCCGCTCGGCTTGGACCAGTCGCGCTTGGTTCCGAGCAGCAGGACCACGTTCTTCGCCACGTAGACCGACGAATAGGTGCCGACCACGACGCCGAGGGTCATGGCAAAGACGAAGCCCCGGATCACGTCCCCGCCCAGCACCAGCAGCGCGATCAGTGCAATCAGCGTGGTGCCGGAGGTCATCACCGTGCGGCTCAGCGTCTCGTTCACCGAAAGGTTGCACAGGTCCCGCAGCGGCGTGGACTTGAACTTGATCAGGTTCTCGCGGAGCCGGTCGAAGACCACCACGGTATCGTTGATCGAATAGCCGAGAATGGTCAGCAGTGCCGCGATGATCGACAGGTCGAACTTGATCTGGAACAGCGCAAAAATGCCGATGGTGATGGCGATGTCGTGGATCAGCGCCACGACGGCCCCGAGCGCAAACTGCCATTCGAACCGCAGCCAGATGTAGACCACGATGGCGAGGCTCGCCGCGCCGATCGCCATGACGGCGGACCAGATCAACTCGCCGGACACCTTGGGACCGACGGATTCGACGGAGGTGAAGGCGATGCTCGGGTCAGCGGTCTGCAGCGCCGTCTCGATGGAGCGGATCACTTCCGGTGTGATCGCCTCCTCGCCGTCCTGTGCCTCGACGCGGATCATCGCGACGTTCTTGTCCGGCCCGAAGGTCGGATCGAAGACCTCTGTTATCAGCATGTCGCCGAGCCCCAGAGGCTGGATCGCCTGACGGTACGCGCCCACGTCAACCGGCTGCGGGCTCTCGGTGCGGATCGTGGTGCCACCCCGGAAGTCGATGCCGAAGTTCAGCCCCATGAAGATCGTCAGCAGGATCGAGGCGACAACGACCGCGATGGAGCCGCCGAAGGTCACCGACTGCCAGCGGAAAAAGTCGATTTCCGTGTGGTCGGGGACGAGTTTCAGTCTGAATGCCATGGTCTTCCCCTCAGATCTCGATGCTGCGCGGACGCTTGCGCTCGAACCACATCACGATGAACAGCCGCGTCACGTAGATCGCGGTGAACACCGAAGTGACGATGCCGATCATCAGCACGACCGCAAAGCCGCGCACCGGGCCGGAACCCAGCATGAACAGGATCGCCGCCCCGAAGAAGGTGGTGATGTTGGCGTCGACAATCGCCGACATGGCGCGGTCGTAGCCCAGTTCGATTGCCCTCGCCGGGCCCTTGGCGGTGCGCGCTTCCTCGCGGATGCGTTCGAAGACCAGCACGTTGGCGTCGACCGCCATGCCGATGGTCAGCACGATGCCCGCGATGCCCGGCAACGTCAGCGTCGCACCGATCAGCGAGAGGATCGCGATGATGAGCAGCATGTTGAAGGTCAGCGCGACCGATGCCACGAAACCGAAGAAGCCGTAACTGGCGATGACGAAGAGCACCACCGCGACCATGGCGACCGTGGCCGCCACCTTGCCCGCGTCGATGCTGTCCTGCCCCAGTTCCGGCCCGATGGTCCGTTCTTCCAGGAAATTCATCCCCGCCGGCAACGCCCCGGCCCGCAGCAGAACCGCGAGGTTGGTGCTTTCCTCGATGGTGAAATTGCCTGTGATGATGCCGGACCCGCCCGCGATATGGCTCTGGATGACCGGCGCGGAGATGACCTCGCCGTCGAGCACGATGGCGAAGGGCGAGCCGATGTTGTCGGCGGTGTAGTCGCCGAACTTGCGCGCGCCTGCCGGGTTGAAGCGGAAGTTGACCGCCGGGCGGCCGTTCTGGTCGAAGGACGGCTGCGCGTCCACCAGTTCCTCGCCGGTCACCACCGGCGCCTGTTCGAGGATCGCGTAGGTCCCCTCGCGGTCCAGGTACGGCAGGATCTCGTTGCCGACACCCGGCGCGGTGTCCGGGTTGTCGGTGCTGCCGACGACCGGCTGGAAGGTCAGCTGGGCCGTGGTGCCGATGATGTCCTTGAGCTCCTGCGCGGAGCCGATGCCCGGCACCTGGATCAGGATGCGGTCCTCGCCCTGGCGCTGGATCGTCGGCTCGCGGGTGCCGACTTCGTCGATACGGCGACGAATGATTTCAAGGCTTTGCTGCATGGTCCGCTCGTCGGTGGCCAGTTGCTCGGCCTCCGAAAGCGTCACCACGATCTGATCGCCCTCGGCACGCACCTGGATGTCGGTGGAGCCCGCGCCGGTCAGCGAGACCACCGGCTGGGCCAGCCCGCGCACCAGTTCCAGCGCCCGCGGCATGCCCGCGGGTTCGGAGATGCGCACGCGCAGCTCGCCCGGCTCGGAAGGCAGCAGGCGGATGGTGCCGACGGTCTCGCGTTCCGGGCGCAGCACGTCGCGCACGTCGGGCCAGAGCGCCTCCATCCGGGCGGCGTAGACGTCGGCCACCTTGACCTCGGCGAGCAGATGCGCACCGCCGCGCAGATCGAGACCGAGGTTGACGAGACCCGACGGCAGGAAATCCGGCCACTGCGCCGCAAGCCCCTGATTTTCCTCGGTGTCCGCGCCCTTCTCGATGGCCGCCACAGCATCGTTATGCTGTTCGACCCGGGTGTAGAAGGCGTTGGGTAGCGACAGCACGATACCGAGCGCAAGCACCGCCCAGATCAGCACGCGCTTCCATGTTTCGATCTGCAACATCAGGGATCAGCTCTCTGCCGGTTCGGTCTTAGAGAGCACCTGCGCAATCGTCGCGCGGACCACGCGGACCTTCACGCCTTCGGCAATTTCCACTTCGATTTCATTGCCTTCCTTGACCTTCGACACCTTGCCGATGAGGCCGCCCTGGGTCACCACCTGGTCGCCCCGGCGCAGCGCCTCGACCATCTTCTGGTGTTCCTTCATCTTCTTCTGCTGCGGCCGGATCAGCAGGAAATACATGATCGCAAAGATCAAAATCAGCGGAAGAAACTGGCCAAGCTGTGCGGGGTCCATCGGGATGCTCCTGTCATTCTCATGGCGGGGCACCCGCCGGATTTTTGATTGCGCGGAACCTATGCGCGGCGGGGGCGGGATGCAAGGCGACGGTCCTGCGTCACTGTCAACAAAAGCAGCGTCCGGTGGCGTTAACGCACAGTCCCGCCCCCCGGATCAGCCCCGCAAGGGGTGTGAAGCCCGAAGTTCGGTACAAAAAGGGCCGATTTTCGTGCAGATTACCCCCCGCCGGGAGGGCTCCGGCGGGGGCGATTTTGGCGTTTGGTACGATTCGGGCCGAGTTTCGTACAGATTTGCCCTGGCGCAGGCTCCGGCCCCGAAAATTCCGGTTAATTTCGGTTTATTTTGGTTAACGAGGCGAAGACAGGCAATCAGAACGGGCTGAAATTTTCGAGAAGCATCTTTCCCGTCGGTTGTGTCACACTTTTTGCCACCACCTTTAACCAGAGATTTTCCAAAAGGGAGCCATTGCATGATTGACGATATTCTCGACACCGACATGAAACCTCTTGGCAAGGAAGCCTGGGGGCGCGTCTTGTCTCCTGTGAACAAGGCAGACCTGTTCAAAGACTCCGGGGCACCTGCCCGGCACGTGCGGGGCATCCACCCGCCCGCCGGGATTGACCACATGCGGCTGAAGACAACGGATGTATTCCGGATACCCGGCATGGGAGAATTCGACGTCGACTTTTCCGGGTTCTTCAAAGTCATCCGTAGCGATCCAAGCACAGAAGACTGGAAGACCGCGACCGTTTACGTCAACTTTCTGGAACTCAAACTTTTCGGAGAACATGACCAGCTCGGGGAGATTTCCGTTGATCTCAATCCCAATGTCGTCAGCGCCGGAAACACCTTTCCCGGAAGGCGCGAAACGGTTGCTTGCCGGATCAACGTCGCGGCCCGCTTCCACGTCGAGCGTCTCGGGAAGACGTTCTTCAACAAGACGCCCATCCAGTTGATGAACGAAGACGTGCAGGGCATACCCACCATCGGCGAAGGCGGCCAGGCGCATGTCGCGTCCCTCCCGCTTTACGATTGGGAGCGTCCCAACGGTGAGTTGTTTGGCTATGTCGAAGAGCTGAATTATCAGGTACTGGATTACGCCCGGGAATTGGAAGTCGAAACCATGCGTGAGGCAACGAAGATGAGTGAATTCAAAGCACTCTCTGCCGAACGCGGGCTTCGGATGTAGACCGCGGGATAACCCGAAACCGGCTGCGGCAGCGGTCCGGACGATCGCGGCACGGCGGAGCGCCCGCAGATGGGACCGATCGCCGTTGGCCGTCTGGTCGCCGCCCTTTCGGAACTGTCCGGTTTCAAATCCGCGACTGGCAGGCCTCCATCGGCTTCGATCCGGACAATCCCTCCTCTGAAACCGACCCAACCCCTTGACCCGCCACCCCTTTCCGGGGTTTCCTGACCCACGGGGGACGAGCCGGCGAAGGGGATGACCGGCATGAGAGCAGTTTTAGTCTTGCTGGGCCTTCTCGCCCTGCCCGCCCATGCGCAGAGCGTCGGGCGGATCACCTCGGCCAGTCAGCCCGACGGCGGCCATTGCTCCGGCACGCTCATCTCCCCCGACCTCGTGCTAACCGCCGCGCATTGTGTGGCGAAAGCCGAGGGGGCCGGAATCCGGGTGCTGGAGGGGCAGGTCTTTGTCCTGCCGGAGGTGGGCGTTTCGGCCATCGGGCGTGTCGTGCTGCATCCGGGCATTCGCCCCCTCGGCACGCGGCTGAGCCCCGGGCAGGACATGGCGCTGGCGATGCTGGACAGCCCTCTGGACGCCGCGCCTGTGGCGCTGGCGGAGGCCGGACCGGGCGGGCCGCTGAGTTTCGTCAGTTACCGGCGCGAGGCCCCGGAGGCGCAGGTGCGGCAGGATTTCTGTTACGGCTCGGAGGCGCTGCCGTTCTGGCGGCTGGGCTGCCGGGTCACATCGGGGCAATCGGGCGGCGCGGTGCTGAGCGGCGAGGCGCTGGTCGCGGTGATCGTGGCGCGGCAGGGCGGGCTGGCGCTGGCGCTGCCGGTGGACGACTGGGTGATGGCGGCGCCGGAGGCGGTTGGCGCGGCCGAGGTGGAGAAGCCGTAAGAGCCGGTCTACACTCCTTTACCAAGATCGGGCATAAGGCCTCCGACTCAGGTCTTTCTCAACCGTGTTATCAGGAGGATACGATGCACGACATCCGCACCATCCGCGACAATCCCGCCGCTTTCGACGCGGCGATGGCCCGCCGTGGGATGGAGGCGCAGTCGCCGTCTATTCTCGCACTGGACGAGGCCCGCCGCGCCGCGATCCAGACCGCCGAGACCGCGCAGGCGGAGCAGAACCGCGCCGCGAAGGATGTCGGCAAGGCGAAGGCCAGCGGCGACGAGGCGGAGTTCGAGCGGCTGCGCGGCATCGTGGCTGCGAAGAAGGCCGAAGTTGCGGAGATGCAGGCGAAGGCGAAGGCGCTGGATGCCGAGCTGACGAACGTGCTGATGACGCTGCCGAACGTGATGCATCGCGATGTGCCGGATGGCGCGGATGAGACCGGCAACGTGGAGATCCGCCGGTGGGGCGAGCCGCGCAGCTTCGATTTCGCGCCGCGCGAGCATTACCAGCTGGCGGCGGTGCAGGACGGGCTCGATTTCGAGACGGCGGCGAAGCTGTCCGGCTCGCGTTTCGTCGTGCTGGGCGGCGGCGTGGCGCGGCTGCACCGGGCGCTGGCGCAGTTCATGCTCGACACGCATGTGGGCGAGCACGGGCTGCGGGAGACCTGGACACCGGTGCTGGTCAAGGAAGAGATGATGCTCGGCACGGGCCAGTTGCCGAAGTTCGGCGAGGATTCCTATCAGACCACCAATGGCTGGTGGCTGGTGCCGACGGCGGAGGTGACGCTGACGAACATCGTGCATGGCGAGACGGTGGAGGAGGTCAGCCTGCCCCGCCGCTATGTCGCGCACACCCAGTGTTTCCGCTCGGAGGCGGGCAGCGCGGGCAAGGACACCGCCGGGATGCTGCGCCAGCACCAGTTCGAGAAGGTCGAGATGGTCTCGGTTGTGCATCCGGACTGTTCGATGGAAGAGCATGACCGGATGACCGGCTGCGCCGAGGCCATCCTGCAGAAGCTGGGGCTGCCGTACCGGACGGTGGTGCTGTGCTCGGGCGACATCGGCTTTGGCGCGGTGAAGACCCATGACATCGAGGTCTGGCTGCCGGGGCAGAACACCTATCGCGAGATCTCCTCGGTCTCGACCTGCGGCGATTTCCAGGCGCGGCGGATGAACGCGCGGTTCAAGCCGGTGGATGGTGGCAAACCGCAGTTTGTCCACACGCTGAACGGCTCCGGCCTTGCGGTCGGGCGCTGCCTGATCGCGGTGCTGGAGAACGGCCAGAACGCCGATGGCTCGGTCACCCTGCCCGAGGCGCTGCATCCCTGGCTCGGGGGCAAGACCACGCTGACCGCGGAGGGCGTGCTGGCATGACGCGCCTCTGGGCGATCCTGTGCTTCCTGGCAGCGGTGGCCTTTGCCGCCTCGCCGCTGCTCGCGCCCGGCTTCAACGGCTATGAAGCCGGGCAGTTCCCCGTCCTGATCGAGGAGCCGCCGGTGCAGCCGGCGGGCTATGCCTTCTCGATCTGGGGGCTGATCTTTGCCTGGCTGGTGATCGGGACCGGTTTCGGCATGGTCCGGCGCAGCGACGATCCGGACTGGACCCCGGCCCGCCTGCCGCTCTTCGTCAGCCTCGCGGTCGGCATCAACTGGCTGCCCGTGGCCTCCGTCTACCCGGTCGCGGCGACCGTCATGATCTTCGTCATGCTCGCGGGCGCGCTCGTCGCGGTCTTCCGCACCGGAGACACCGACCGCTGGCTGCAGCAGGCGCCGGTGGCGATCTATGCCGGCTGGCTGACGGCGGCGGCCTGCGTCGGGCTCGGCGTGGTGCTTGGCGGCTATGGCTGGTTGCCGCCGACCCCGGCGGCGCTGGTCTCGCTGGCGCTGGCGCTGGTGATCGCGGTGGTGGTGCAGTACCGCCTGCACCGGGCCCCGGAATACGGCATCACGGTGATCTGGGCGCTGGTCGGGGTGATCGTGGCGAACTCCTCGCCGCTCAACGCGGCGGTGGCCGGGCTCGCAGCGCTGGGGATCGTGACGATCCTGGGGCTGCGGGGCACCGACACGGAATAGGGCGCACGCAAAAGGGGACCCTGGTGTGACGCCGTCCCGTCCAGACCGCGCCCGCCCCGCTGCGAATACCAATTGCCAGCCGCTTCCCCTTCGCTCTAGGCTGCCCGCGGCCGATTTCCCCGAAACCCTTTGAAGGTCCCGCCATGTTCCACCGCCCGCTGTCCGCGCTTGTCCTGAGCACCCTGCCCTTCGCCAGCCTCGCCGATGTCACCGGCACCTACTACGTGCAGGGCCGCAATGCCGATGGCTCCGCCTATGATGGTCGGCTGACGCTGATGCAGCAAGGCGATACCGTGGCGGCGGACTGGCTCGTGGGTGGCACCGCCTATTCCGGCTATGGCCCGCTCGAAGGCCGGGTGCTGACGATCAACTGGGCGCCCGGACAGGCGCCTGTGGTCTATGTCACCATGCCGGACGGCACGCTGCACGGCACCTGGGCCGACGGGCTGGCGCTGGAGAAGGCGACGCCGGAGTAAGACCCGGGGCGCGTTCGGCGCCTGCGCTGGCACGCTCTGTCTTAGCGGCAATGGCGTCCGTCCGGGCGCGGATCATGCCTCCGGGCGCCTTGTGAAGACCGCGACCACGCGCCCCGCACCTTCCCCGGCCGCACAGATTTTCAAACGACGCCACGGATTCCGTCTTAACAATTTTCCGAATGCCTGTACCGTTTTTCTTCGCCCACCCGGTGAATTTCGGCGGGAGAGCGCAACGTGCCGGGCGGACACGTCCGGATTCCCGACCTGTCTTGCTTCGGAACATACCATGACCCATTTCACCGGCCTTGCTGCCGCCCTGTTGCTGATGGCCTCTCCGGCCCTGGCGCAGAACCTGATCTCGCAGAACACCTCGATCCATGACCGCCTGTGCATCGGCGCCGATTGTCAGGCGGTCGAGACCTATGCCTCCGATCTGCGCCTGCTTCGCCTGAAGTCGCGGAACGCGGCCATCGAGTACATCGACACGACCACGGACCCGAATTACGTTACCAATCCCTGGATCATCCAGTTCAACGACACCAGTGCGGGCGGTGAGCCCTATATCAAGTTCCGTGACGTGGCCGCATCGACCGAGCCGTTCCGGGTGAACGGCGGAGCGCGGACCTCGGCGCTGCTGGTGGACGACACCGGCGCGATCGGGCTCGGCACCTCGATCCCGACGGCGGAGCTGGACATCCGCGACAGCGCAGTCAATGGCGGCCGGTCCCAGATCAAGATGGAAGCCACCTTCAGCTTCCTCAATGCAACCGAGGTCAAGACCGGTACGCTGGAATTCTCCACGGGGTTCGGGCTCAGCAATTTCTACCTGCATCGCAACACCGGCACCTTTCCGGTCCGCTTCTCGGTCGACGCGCCGGACAACGCGTTCAACCTCATCTCGACCGGGGGCCTCGGCCTTGGCGGCAATCCGGATGTGCCGCTGCACGTCAAGCGCGAGGACGGCACCGCTGCCCTCCGGGTCGAGAACACCGCCGCCAGCCCCGCCGCCGCCCGCGAGATGTTCCGGATGGTGAACAACGGCGGCTCCTACTTCACCCTCGCCAACACCGCATCCGGCAAGGACTGGTTCTTCGTGCACGAGAACGCCGCGGCGGGGCGGTTTTTCATCAACCATTCCGATGGCGGGCGGCAGATGGCGCTGGATGCGGCCGGGAACATGACCATCGAAGGGCAACTGATGACCGCCGGAAGCTGTTCGGCGGGTTGTGACCGAGTGTTCGATGAGGATTACCCGCTGCCGAGCATCCCCGAGCAAGCGGCATTGATGAAAGCGAACAAGCATTTGCCCAACGTCGGACCGACACCCGAGAACGGCCCCTTCAACCTCACCGCCATGACCGGCGGGATGCTGAACGAGCTGGAAAAGGCGCATCTCTATATCGCCGAGTTGCACGAGGAAAACGCCGCGCAGGCGCAAGCGCTGGCGGCGCTGACCGAGCGGATGGCCCGGATGGAGGCGCTGCTCGCGGCGTCGGCGCAGTAGGAAAATCAGGCGCTTGACAGGTCTTGCCCGTCACAGAACAGTGGCGACATGCCGCCGGGCGGGGTCGGGCGGCAGGCATTGTTTCAAGGCTCACCGGCCCGCGCGGACCCGCCCCGCGCCCGCCCCACGAGTTGCATTGCCATGCTCATCTCTGCCCTGCGCCTGTCCCTTCTCCTGCTCCCGGTCGCCGCCCCCGCCTTCGCTCAGGTTCTCCTGAACGGCAACCACAGCATCAACGGCTCTCTCTGCGTGGGGTTGAGCTGTACCGGCGTCGAGAATTTCACCGGCAGTCTCGACCTCAAGGTCAAGGATCAGGACGTCCGGATGCTGTTCGAAGACAGCTCCATTTCGGCAAACATCCCGACACGGGACTGGGCCATAGACATCAATGACAACGCCTCCTTCGGCAGCGATTACTTTGCCATCCGCGATGCGGACAGCGGACTGCGCCCCTTCTTCGTCATGGGCGGCGCGCCGCAGAACAGCCTCGTGATCGGCGCCACCGGCAACATCGGCCTCGGGACCTTCCTGCCCGAGAAGGACCTGCACATCGCGAGGCCCCTCGTCTCGGCGGTCCGGCTGGAGGTGACCAACTCAGCCCGGAAATGGGATGTCGCGGCGGACTCGGTTGGCCTGTACTTCTTCAGCTCCGCGTCCGGCAGCGGTACCATTCCCGTCGACATCCGCAACGGAGCGCCGGACACGTCCCTCACGATTGTCGCCTCCGGGAACATCGGCATGGGCACGGACACCCCCTCCGCGCCGCTGCATGTCCGGCGTGCGGACGGCACCGCTTCCCTCCGGGTCGAGAACACCGCCGCCAGCCCCGCCGCCGCCCGCGAGATGTTCCGGATGGTGAACAACGGCGGCTCCTACTTCACTCTCGCCAACACCGCATCCGGCAAGGACTGGTTCTTCGTCCACGAGAACGCCGCGGCGGGGCGGTTCTTTATCAACCATTCCGATGGCGGGCGGCAGATGGCGCTGGATGCGGCGGGGAACATGACTCTGATGGGTGAGCTCTTCACCGCCGGGAGTTGTTCGGCGGGTTGCGACCGGGTGTTCGATGCGGATTATCCGCTGCCCAGCATCCCAGAACAGGCGGCGCTGATGAAGACGCTGAAGCATCTGCCCAACGTCGGACCGACACCCGAGAACGGCCCGTTCAACCTGACGAAAATGACCGGCGGGATGCTCAATGAATTGGAGAAGGCGCATCTCTACATTGCCGAACTGGAAGAGCGTGACCGGCTGCGTGCCGAGAGCCTGACCCGGCTCGAAGCGGAGATGGCAACGATGCGCGAGACTGTTGCCGCGATGCAGGTCCTTCTCGCGGCACCAGCCGACCGATAAAGGCTTTCCAGCTATAGGAGGATCACCCATGCTCCGCCGCGCTCTGCGCATCAAAGACATGGGTGATGCACTTGGTCCAATGCAAACCGCAAAGGCCATGGAACATTGCAGCCCGCCTTGACGGCGGGCATGCGTTTCCAGGTTTCATCCGGCGCGGCGGGCTGGCGTTCCTGCAGATCGCGCCGGGAACGGTGGGCGGACCCGCAGGTGATCCCCTGCCCAACGCCCGGTTGCCCGGCATCGGGCGCGCTTGATCGGAACCGGGCGTGGCCATATCGTTTCGCCATTGTGTCAAGCCACTGTTTGTCAATCCATCCTGCCCAAAAGGAATCTCTCCGTGTCCCTGCGCTCCTCCGCCTTCGCCCTTGCGCTGCTTGCGCCTTTGCCGGCTTTCTCTCAAACCACCTTTCTCTCCGGAGACCGCAGCATCGAAGGCAATCTGTGCGTCGGGGAATCCTGCACCAGCACCGAAACCTTCACCGACACCGCGGTGCTGCGGCTCAAGGACAACAACGTGCGCCTGAAGTTCGACGACACCTCGACCGCGGTGGATGTCCCACAGCGCGACTGGTCCATCATTCTCAACGATCCCTCGTCCTCGGGCAGCGAGTATTTCGCGATCCGGGACGAGACGGCGAGCAACACCGTGTTCAAGATCGAAGGCGAGGCCCCGCCTTTCGCTCTTTACGTCGATAACAATGGCTACATCGGTGCGCAGACCCAGTTCCCGCAAAGAAACCTGCATCTGGTTGGCTCGGTGCCGGGGCTCGCCATCGACGATCCCAATGGTGCGCGGCGATGGGACCTCTGGCAAAGCTCCCTCGGCCTCCAGTTCCTGGACTACTCGACGACATATGGTCAGACCGTCACAAGGCCCAAAGTCGTGATTTTCGAAAATGGCGCACCGGAGCATTCCCTGGTTCTGGAGAGCGGCACCGGCAACGCCGGACTCGGCACGAGCAGTCCGGGCGCCGCGCTGCACGTGCGGCGTACCGACGGCACCGCCGCGATCAAGGTGGAGAATACCAGCGCGTCTACCTCCGCCGTGCGCGAAATGTTGAACATGAGCAACAAAGGCGGCTCCTACTTCACCCTCGCCAACACCGACAGCGGTACGACCTGGTACTTCACCCACGAACAGGCCGCGCCCAACCGCTTCATCATCACCGATGGCGTGGCGGACGGGCCGGAGATGACTCTGACGGCGGACGGGGATCTGACCGTGCAGGGACGTTTCATCTCGGGCAGCACCACGCTGAACGTGCCCGATTACGTGTTCGGCCCGGAGTACGCCCTGCGCCCGCTGACCGAGGTCAGGGACTTCATCGCCGAGAACCGTCACCTGCCGGACATCCCCTCGGCGGCCGAGATCGCGGACACGGGCCTCGACATGACCGACATGCAGATGCGGCTCTTGCGGAAGGTGGAGGAGCTGACGCTCTACACGTTGGATCTCGAAGCGACGAACCGGGCGCTGGAGGCCCGTCTGGCCCGATTGGAGGCGGCGCAGGCGGCGCGGTGAGAGGCCGGGCGGAAACGGCTTGGTGAACGGGGCGGGCCGCGTTAACCTTTTCGGATTGATTCAAGCTCCCTTTCGATGAGGAACTCCATGACCCGTCCCTTCCGCGCCCTTGCCGTACTCGCGCTATGCGCTCTGCCGCCTGCTGTTGGCGCTCAGACCGTGTTGACCGGCGATCACAGCGTCTCTGGCACCCTGTGCGTCGGCGGCGGCTGCGGCGACGCCGAGAGCTACCCCGAAGGCCCGTTGAAGCTGAAAGCGAACAATACGCGCATTCTCTTTGAAGACAACTCCACCACCAGCGGCTTCCCGGCCAACGACTGGCTGCTCGAGGCCAATGGCGAGAGTCCCTCCTCCGGCGACTATTTCGCCATCATCGACCAGGACACCGGCAACAATATCCTCCAACTCGAAGCGGGCGCTCCGGCCAACAGCCTGTTTGTCACGGATAGCGGCTATGTCGGTCTGAACACGACCATCCCGAGGGGGGCGCTGCACCTCGTGGACTCGAGCCACACGCCGGAATTCTATCTTGAGGATGCACGGACAGGTAATGAGAGTCTGTGGAAGGTTGCGGCCAACGACGTAGGCTTTTACGTGCGCGAAGTGCCGAGCCCCGATATTGTCCGTATCCCCTTCGAGATCAAGGGAGGCGCCCCCGACAATGCGTTTGCCGTGTCCGAGACCGGCGCGGTGGGATTGGGTATCGACGAAAGCCTCGCCGCCTCCCTGCACATCCTGCGCAGGGACGGCACCGCGAGTGTGCTTGTCCAGAACACGTCCGAAAGCCCCGCCGCCGCCCGCGAGATGTTCCGGATGGAGAACAACGGCGGCTCCTACTTCACCCTCGCCAACACCGCATCCGGCAAGGACTGGTTCTTCGTCCACGAGAACGCCGCGGCGGGGCGGTTCTTCATCAACCACTCGGGCGGCGGGCGACAGATGGCGCTGGATGCGGCCGGGAACATGACCATCGAAGGCGAGTTGTTCACCGCCGGGAGCTGTTCGGCGGGCTGTGACCGGGTGTTCGACGCGGATTACCCGCTGCCCAGCCTGCCCGAACAGATGGCCGCGATCCGCGAGGCGGGGCACTTGCCCAACGTCGGCCCGACCGACGAGGACGGTCCGTTCAACCTCACCGCCATGACCGGCGGCATTCTGAACGAGTTGGAGAAGGCCTATCTCTACATCGACCAGTTGCAGACCGCTCACGATGCCCAGGCCGCGACTGTGCGGGCGCAGACAGCGGCGCTCGCGGCGCAATCGTCCGAGATCGCCGCACTGAGACAGGACCTGGCGGCGCTGCGCGACCTCGTTCAGGCCCGGTCCGCTGCCTCGGACCAGTGACGGCAGCGATCGGGCGAAGGCGGCGCAGGTAGAACCGGGGTCTTGACGGAACCGCGTGACCGGAAAAGACTGCGCCGTCTTTCCCGAGACCATTTTGCACACAGCACCTATTGAACCCGTTCCCTGTCCGGAGCTTCCCATGACCCGATCCGCGCCCCGCGCCTTCTCCGTTCCGATGGCCTTCCTCGTCATGTCTTTCTCTACTGCGGCCCATGCCCAGACCACCGTGCTCGCCGGCGATCACAGCGTCGATGGCGCGCTCTGCGTCGGCTTTCACTGCACCTCGTCCGAAACCTTCCCCGGAGACGCCGATCTGAAGATCAAGGAGTCCGATCCGCGCCTGCTGTTCGAGGACACCTCCACGATCACCGGCGTCGCGACGACCGACTGGGAACTTCGGGCCAACGATCCAGGCACCGGGCCGGAGTATTTCGCCATCCGCAACGCCGACGCGGACCGGACGATCCTGCGGCTCGACCGCGATGCGCCCGCAAATTCGCTCTACGTCGCGTCGGATGGCCGTGTCGGTTTCGGGACCACGCTGCCGGGAGGGAAAGTCTCCGTAGAAGCCAACGATGGCTATGCGCTGCGCCTGAACCGGTCGAACACCGATGTCAGCAGCACGTTCTACAACCTCCTGATCTACCAGGACGGAACCCTCGCCATCAGCCAGCGAGTGGACGGTGTCGCCAACTTCATGATCCACAAGGACGCGATGACGGGCGGCGTCGACATATCCCAACTGGGTGTGACCGTGAACGCCTACAGCACGGCGGCAGACTTCACGGTCAAGAGCTTCTCCGATCCCTATGCGCTCTATGTCAACGGACAGTTCGGGTATGTGGGCCTCGGGACATTCTTTCCGGACTCGCAGTTGCACGTCCAGCGCACCGACGGCAATGCCAGGATCAAGGTCGAGAACACCACCGCCAGTCCCACCGGCGTGCGCGAGATGTTCAACATGACCAACAAGGGCGGCAGCTACTTCACCCTCGCCAACACCCAGAGCGGCACGACCTGGTATTTCACCCATGAGCAAGCCGCGCCCAACCGCTTCATCATCACCGATGGCGTGGCCGACGGGCCGGAGATGACGCTGACGGCGGAGGGGAACCTGACCATCCAGGGGCAACTCTTCACTGCCGGAAGCTGCGCGGCCGGCTGTGACCGGGTGTTCGACGCGGATTACCCTTTGCCGACCATTGCCGAGCAGGCGGCGCAGATAAGGGCGCTGAAACACCTGCCGAGTGTCGGGCCGACTCCGGAGGACGGTCCGTTCAACCTGACCGCCATGACCGGCGGGATGCTGAACGAGCTGGAAAAGGCGCATCTGTATATTGCCGAGCTGGAAGAGCGCGATACTGCGCGGGCGCAGGATGTGGCCAGCCTTCGCCGGCAGAACGCCGCGATGGAGGCCCGTCTCGCCCGGCTTGAAGCGGCGCTGGAGGCGCTCTTGCCGGAGAAGTGAGGCGAGGCGGCGGGCCTGCCTTTTGGATAACAATGCGGTGTCATCCGCTCGGCCGTCGCCGTCCGGCGGTCCAATTTCAGGAAAAGGATGAGTTTCAATGATCTTCAATCGAATGACAGACCGGAGCGGCATGCTCGGGGTTGGTTTGGCAGCGGGACTGATGCTGCTGGCGGCGCAAGCGGCGGCGCAGGTGACGCAACTGTCGTCCACCGACTCCTACATCAACGACGAGCTCTGCGTCGGGACCGGATGCAATGGCACCGAGGCCTATGACGACGACACGCTCACGCTGAAGTCGACCTTTCTCAAGGTGCTCTTCGACGACACTTCGGCATCGACGGCCGCGGATCGGGACTGGTCGATCCAGACCAACCTGACCTCTTCCGAAGAGTTCGTGATCGAGGATGAGACAACGGGCGCCAAACCGTTCCAGATCGCCGGTGGCGCACCGGAGTCGGCGGTTTACGTGGGCAGCAACGGGTACGTCGGGATCGGCACGACCATCCCGCAAGGCGAACTGCATATCGTTGATCCGGTAAGCAGAACCGTCAGTCTGGTCTTGCAGGCGGACGTTCCGAGTGTTTCCAAGATGCTGATGAGCTACACGGGGTCGGCGTTGCTTTTCTCGGATTTTGACCTGGGAAACGCCGTGCTCAGAATGTCCATGTCTGCACCGAGCAATGCCATGACCATTGGGAGCAACGGCAATATCGGGTTCGGTACCTCCTTGCCATTTTATGCCATGCACCTGTTGCGCACGGACGGGACTGCGACGATCAGGGTCGAGAACACCGCCGCCAGCGGGCAGGCCGCGCGGGAGATGTTCAGGATGGACAATTATGGCGGGAGTTACTTCACGCTGGCCAATTCTCAAAGCAACAAGGACTGGTATTTCGTCCACGAGAACGCGGCGGCGGGGCGTTTCTTCATCAACCATTCGGACGGCGGGCGGCAGATGGCGCTGGACCCGGCGGGGAACATGACCATCGAAGGCCAGCTCTTCACCGCCGGAAGCTGTTCGGCGGGCTGCGACCGGGTGTTCGACGCGGATTACCCGCTGCCGAGCATCGCGGAACAGGCGGCGTCGATGAAGGCGAACAAGCATCTGCCGAACGTCGGGCCGACGCCAGAGGATGGCCCGTTCAACCTCACCGCCATGACCGGCGGGATGCTCAATGAACTGGAGAAGGCACATCTGTATATCGGACAGCTGCACGAGGAAAACGCCGCGCAGGCGGCGGAGATCGCGGCCCTGCGTGCGGAACTGGCCGAGCTCCCCGGGATCGTCGCGCGGCTGGAGGCGCTGGAGGGCCGCTGAGCCGGCTTCCCGGACAGGGACGGGGACAACCGCCGTCGACCGGCCTTGCCGAAAACCCGGCCGTTCGTACACTGGTCAACAGGATCACCTCGCCAGGACCCGGCGCAACCCGTCTCCATTGGAGGATACCATGACCAGACCCTTCGCCCTTCTCACCCTGCTCCTGCTCGGCCCCGCCTCCGGCGCCTACGCGCAGGTGCTAGAAGCCAGCTCCGACGCCACCATCCGCAACCGGCTCTGCCTCGGCGGCTCATGCGCCGACGACCCTTCGCCGAATTTCGTGGCCGATGTCGACGGCACCGGACTCGAACTGCGCGATTTTCGCGGCCGGATCGACTATATCGACGCGTCGACCAGCAGCTTTCCTAACACGAACTGGGGAATCGAGTTCAATGAACCCAGTCTCAGCATCGCCGGCGGCGGCCTCGAGTATTTCGCCATCTCGGACGAAAGCGCCGGGACGGTGCCGTTCCTGATCCGGGGCGGCGCGCCGACCAATGCCTTCTACCTGGCCGCCAACGGCGATCTGGGCCTGGGCACCTCCTTGCCGCAGAAGAACTTGCACATCGTCGAAGCCGGGGAGGCAGCCATCCGGTTTCAGGACACCGGCGGCGTGCCCTATACTTGGGATCTGCGCGGCAACGAGGGGGGGTTCTACATCTATGACGTGACGCAGAGCACCATCCCCTTCGAGGTCCGCGGGAACGTGCCAACCCGCTCTTTCGTGCTTGAAGAAAACACCGGAAACCTGGGTCTCGGCCTGCCCTCGCCCGTCGCGCCGCTGCACATCCAGCGCGATGACGGCAGCGCATCGGTGGTCGTGGAAAACACCGCCGCCAGCCCCGCCGCCCCGCGCGAGATGTTCAAGATGTCGAACAACGGCGGCTCCTACTTCACCCTCGCCAACACGGCGAGCGGCAAGGACTGGTACTTCGTCCACGAGAACGCCGCGGCGGGGCGGTTCTTCGTCAACCATTCCAGTGGCGGGCGGCAGATGGCGCTGGACCCGGCGGGGAACATGACCATCGAAGGCCAGCTCTTCACCGCCGGAAGCTGTTCGGCGGGCTGTGACCGGGTGTTCGACGCGGACTACCCGCTGCCGACGATTGCTGAGCAGGCGGCGATGATACGGGAGATGAAACATCTACCGAACGTCGGACCGACCCCGGAGGATGGGCCGTTCAACCTGACCGCCATGACCGGCGGGATGCTCAATGAACTGGAAAAGGCGCATCTTTATATCGAGCAGTTGCACGGCGCGTTGCAGGCGCAAGGCGAAGACCTGGCTGAACAGAAGCGTCTGAACGCGGCGCTCCTGGAGCGCATCAACCGGATCGAGGCGGCGCTGAGTCTGCAATAGCCCGAAGCGGTCGTGCGCGGCGGGTCGGGGCGGCTGGCCATCCGTGGACCCGCCGACACTGTCCGGGAGATGGACCGCTTGACCATTTCCGGCTACGCTTTGCGCGCTTCATCCAGATTTTTTCAGTCCAGACGAGAGACATGCCATGCAATTTCCGACAGCCTCCGCCACAGCCCTGACCTGCCTTTTCACCGGCCTCCTGTCTCCGGCACTGGCGCAGGATATCAGCGGCGCCAACCTGACCCTGACGGGCAAGATCACGCAGAACGGGACGAGCACGAATTACTTCGAAGGCAGCTATTCGTCCTTCAATGGCTCCATGTGCGTGGGCAACAGCTGCCTTACAACCGAGGCCAACGGACTCGGCAACCCGGCCATCAAGCTGAAGTGGTCCGAGCCGCAGATCATCATGGACGATACCAGCAGCGCCACCTTCAACGACCGCGACTGGCGGATCGGGCCGGCGCGCAGCGGCTCGGCGCGCGTCTTCATGATCATGGACGAAGGCACCGATTGGGAAAACTCCGACGAAGTCATCCCGTTCAGCATCGTCGGCGGAGCGCCGGCGAATTCCTTCTGGCTCGACAGCCAGGGCAGGCTTGGCCTAGGCACCTCCATTCCGCAGAACCGGATACACATGGTCGCCGCCGACAGCCCCGGTATCCTGTTCGACCAGGTCGGCTCCAACGGGAACCAGCGCTGGACGCTGTCCGGAAACGAAGAGGCCTTCTATCTCGGCAATGCGGATACGCTGGATTACCCCCTGATCGTCGATGTCGCCGCGCCCGATGGAGCACTGCTCGTCGACGGCAGCGGCAACATCGGCGCGGGTGTCAGCGTCCCCCTCGCCCCCTTGCACGTCAGCCGCACGAATGGCACCGCTCGTGTTCTCGTGGAAAACACTGCCGCAAGCCCCGCTGCCCCGCGCGAGATGTTCAAGATGTCGAACAACGGCGGCAGCTATTTCACCCTCGCCAACACAGCGAGCGGCAAGGACTGGTACTTCGTCCACGAGAACGCCGCGGCGGGGCGGTTCTTCGTCAACCATTCCAGTGGCGGGCGGCAGATGGCGCTGGACCCGGCGGGGAACATGACCATCGAAGGCCAGCTCTTCACCGCCGGAAGCTG
>NZ_JBNAGK010000024.1:0-41109 GCF_049803835.1 Tropicibacter sp. S64
TCCACGACGGCGCGGATGGATTTGCCCTCGTGCATGAGGTCGAAGCCGTGGTTGATCTCCTCGAGCTTCAGCTTGTGGGTGATCATCGGGTCGATCTCGATCTTGCCGTCCATGTACCAGTCGACGAACTTCGGCACGTCCGTCCGCCCCTTCGCGCCGCCGAATGCCGTGCCTTTCCAGACCCTTCCGGTCACCAGCTGGAACGGCCGCGTCGAGATCTCCGCCCCCGCGGGCGCCACGCCGATGATCACCGACACGCCCCAGCCGCGGTGCGAACACTCCAGCGCGTCGCGCATCACCTTGACGTTGCCCGTCGCGTCGAACGAGTAGTCGACGCCGCCGATCTGGTCGGCGCCGCGCTTCGTCAGGTTGACGATCTCCTGCACGGTATTCTCTACCTTCGAAGGATTAACAAAATGCGTCATGCCGAATTTCTTCGCCATTTCTGCTTTGGAATCATTGAGATCGACGCCGATGATCATGTCCGCGCCGGCCATGCGCAGGCCCTGGATCACGTTCAGGCCGATGCCGCCGAGGCCGAAGACCGCCGCCGTTGACCCAATCTCAACACCTGCCGTGTTAATCACGGCGCCGATGCCGGTGGTGACGCCGCAACCGATGTAGCAGATCTTGTCGAAGGGCGCGTCCTCGCGGACCTTGGCGAGGGCGATTTCGGGCATCACGGTGTGATTGGCGAAGGTCGAGCAGCCCATGTAGTGGTAGATCGGCGTGCCGTCGAGCATCTTGAAGCGGGTGGTGCCGTCCGGCATCAGGCCCTGGCCCTGCGTGTTCCGGATCGCGGTGCACAGGTTCGTCTTGCCCGAGAGGCAGGACGGGCACTGGCGGCACTCGGGGGTGTAGAGCGGGATGACGTGATCGCCGGGCTTGAGCGTGGTGACCCCCTCGCCGACCTCGACGACGACGCCCGCGCCTTCATGGCCGAGAATGCAGGGGAACAGCCCCTCGGGATCGGCGCCGGAGCGGGTGAATTCGTCGGTGTGGCACAGGCCGGTGGCCTTGATCTCGACCAGCACTTCCCCGGCCTTCGGCCCGTCCAGCTCGACTTCCATGATCTCAAGCGGTTTTCCCGCTGCAAGGGCAACGGCGGCTTTCGTTCGCATCTTTCCTGATCCTCCCTGGCACGTCGATTGGCTGCGTGCCTTGCCTTCGGAGTATTGTGTCCCGGGGTACACCGAACAATTAAGACAATAGTGGGTATTCAGGCCGGCGCTCTTGAAGCGCATTGATTTGCATGGTCCAATCGACCCGGAGGAGATACCATGACCCATGCCTGCAACGCCGTGTCGAGCCTTGTTTTCCTGGTGCTGTCCGGCCCCCTGGCTGCCGCTGATTTCGCCGATCCAACCTGGCCCTGCGTGCAACGCAAAGTTGAGCGTCTGTCTATCGGTCTGATGTGGCCAACGCCGGTTGACCCGGCGTTCAAGCCGTCAAAGACTGTCGCGGGCGAGATCACGGAATTGGCCGAATCGCTGGCCCTGCGGCGATTGGAACTGGCCGATCTGGAACCGCAAGTGGCGGCCTTTGCGGACGCCCATGGCGGCGATCCGGCGATCCTCGGCGCGGTCTTCCAGCAGGTCTTCGATACGCTCGCCAACCGCCGCACGCAGGTCATGGACGGCATCGGGCGTTTCTCGCTCGGGCAAATTTCCCTGAGCGAGAAGATCGACGCCGCGCGGGTTCAGTTTGACGCGGAGATGGCCAAGGCGGAGCCGGATCTCGACCTGGTGGACAAGCTCGAAGAGACAATCGACTGGGACCAGGTGATCTACACCGACCGCCAGCAATCCATCACCTACCTGTGCGAGACACCCGTCTTGCTGGAAAAGCGCCTCTTTGCCGTCGCGCAGATGTTGCAAAGGCATATGAAAGAGTAACTCATTCCCACTCGAGTTCGGTGAACGCGACCGTCGCATTGCGCGGATTGTAGGCCTCGAACAGGGCCCAATGCGGGGCCTCGCTGGCGGCAATGTGCTGCACCGCGTCGCCCAATCGTTCGCCTGCGTCTATGGCCCGCCGCGTGTCCTCCGCCAGAACCACCAGATACCGGCGAAGCGGTGCCGCCCCGTCCGGCCAAGGCAACAGCGGCCCGCCGTGGCCTGGGATCACGCCGGTAGCGGGCAGGGCGGTCAGGTCCGACAGAACCGCCTGCCAGCCGCGCAGGCTGCCGTCCAGCGCAGGGGTGTGCGTATCGAACAGAAGATCGCCGGTGAACATCAGGCCAGTCGCCTCGTCCTGCACCGTGAGGTCCGTGCCGGTGTGGGCGTTTGGCCAGGGGCGCAGCGTCAGGGTCCGGTCGCCGAGATCGACGGGCGTTTCCGTTGCGACGGTGCGTGCGACCTTCGGCGTATCGCTGCCGAGGAATCGCCCGGGGCCGATCAGCCGGGACAGGCTTTCGCGGTAATTCTCCCGCCGGTCCGCCAGCGCCCGGGGCAGGCGCTCGTGCCCGACGACCTCCGCCCCCGCCGCTATGAACGGCGTGCAGCCAAGCGCGTGGTCCGGGTGCATGTGGGTGACGATGACATGGGACACCGGCAGGTCGGTTCGCGCCCGGATCGCCCGCCAGAGGCCCTCGCCGATCCACGCCGCGCTGCCGCAGTCCATGACAGCGACGGACCGGGTGCCGACAACAAAGCCGATGTTGGCGACATCGCCGCCGTTTTGTGCATCGGGTTCGTCAATCTGGCCGACATGCACGAACACGCCCGGCGCCAATTCCTCGAGGTCCAGTGTCACCCCCACGGGCAGGCACCGTGCGCCTTCGATCCCGGACGACAAGGCCTCGCATTCGGCCTGCGTCGGGGCCTCGAAACCCGGCAGCAGCAGGTCCCGGCACGGTCCGGCCGAAGCATCGAGACAGAGAGTCAGCAGGGCTTCGAACATGGGGTTCCTCCACGCCCAGCCTTGCACACACGGGATCGTGCGCAACACAGACTTTCGGTTCGCTAGGGCAACGCCCGGTATTGTGGCATGGTTCCGGGTATTCATCCTGCCGGGAGGAGGAGCCATGGCACGGACTATCCTGATGGCGGCGCTGAGTGCGCTGGCCCTGACACCCGCTTTCGCCGGGGAACCCCTGAACCCGATGACCGACAGCCCCACCTGGGAAGAGCTGCGCTTCGACGTGGTAGGCGAGACGGTGCTCGCCGATGGCGCGGGATTGCTCGATCTGGACGCTCCATACCGGGCCGAGGATGCGGCAACCGTTCCTATCGTGTTGCGGCAGCTGGACGAGGGCGCGGTGATCCGCAGGGCGACGGTGGTGATCGACGAAAACCCGGCGCCGGTGGCGGCTGAGTTGACCTTCTCCGAGGCGATGGCCCCGCTGGAGTTCGAGCTGCGCGTGCGGGTGAACCAGTATTCCAACGTGCGTGTCATCGCGGAAACCGACGAGGGCAGCTACATGACCGGCCGCTTCGTCAAGGCGTCGGGCGGCTGCTCCGCCCCGGCGTCGCGCGATCCACAAATGGCGCTGGAGGGCATGGGGCAGATGAAGCTGCGCCTGTTCGGCGATCCTCAGATCAGCACGCCGCGTCGCGAGGCGCAGGTGATGATCCGGCACCCGAATTACTCCGGCCTGCAACGCGACCAGGTCACGCAACTCTTCATCCCGGCGCATTTCATCGACCATCTGGAGGTCTGGCAGGGAGAGGAGGTGCTCTTCACCCTCGACGGTGGCATTTCCGTCTCCGAAAACCCCGTGTTCCGCTTCAAGTATGACGACAACGGCGCCGAGGCGCTGACGGTCAGGGCGACGGATACCGAAGGCAACAGCTTCGAGCATGTGCTGCCGAAGAGCGGGGCGTAACGGTCAGAACGCCGCGAGATCCTTGTGGGCGGTGCTGACGGTGCCGTCCGTGTCAGTCATGGTGACATCGACGGAGCGCGTCTTGCCCGGCACGGACAGGCCGAGACGCGGGTTCTCCGACAGCGAGATCGACCCGGTGATGTCCACGTAACCCGCGCCGTCAAGGTCGATCCGCACGTCCTCGACATAGCGCATGGGGATGAACAGCAGCGAGATCTGGTCCATCTGCATGCCCGAATGCGAAGGGTGCGAGATGTCCACGTCCACCTGTTTCAACCGGAGCGCCCCGAGGCTCTGCGCCGAGGACGGACCCGGCACCGCCTCAATCAGCATGTTGCCCAGCGTCGCCAGCGCCTCCTTCGGATCGGTGCCCGGCGGCGCGGCGCAGGCGCCCTGACCGGAGGTCTTGACGAAGGTCTCGGCCACGAAAAGCTGCCCGTCCGTGGTTTCAGCAACCACATGCAGCGGGGTCGGCCCGTTGATGCGCATGGTCACGTCGAAGAAGAAACGCGGCTGCGGCTGGTCCAGCGCGAAGACCGCCGACACCGGCATCGGGTTGTCGTCCAGAACCACCAGCACCCGCCCGATGTTCAGCCCCGCTGGCGCGGCGACCTGTGCGGCAATCTGGGTGCGGCTGTCGTTCTGCGTCCGATAGGGCGCATCGATGGCGATCACCTGAGCGCCGTCCCGCAGCGCGCGCTCCCCGAACAGCTCTTCGCTGATCCATGTCCAGTTGTCCTCGGCCAAAGCGGGCAGGGCACAGCAGGTCAGCAGCGCCGAAAGGGTCAAACTCTTCATCTCATCCTCCCCAAAGGAACGTTCCGAAGGCGCGGGGGCCGTCGCCGGTATCGTGTACGGCGATCACCTCCAGCGTTTCGGCGTCAATGACGCTCAGCGTGTTGTCGAACCAGTTCGCCACGGCGATGTTGCCGTCCGAAGTGGTGTCGATCCCCTCCGGGTATTCGCCCACGTCGATGGTCTTCAGCGGAGTCAGCGTGGTGAGGTCGATCACGCTGACGGTGTTGGCATATTGGTTGGTGACGAACGCGCGGCCATGGGCGAATGCGATGCCATAAGGGCGCTCGCCGACCGGGACGGTTGTCTTGTCGTCGCCCAGAACCGTCACATCGTTGGAACCGACATTGCCGACGAACAGCCGCCCGTCCGGCGCGAAGCGCAGGCCGAAGGGGCGTGTGCCGACGGGTTCGCGGCCCATGAAGTTCAGCGTTTCCGCGTCGAAGAGAGAGACCTGATCCGCATCCTTGTCCGCCGAGGCGAGCACCCGGCCATCCGGCGAGAGCGCGAGGCCCGCGGGGGCTGCGCCTGTCGGCAGGTCTTGCAGGACAGAGAGGTCCGCGGCGTCCAGCACCCAGATGCGGGCATTGTACCAGTCGGATACGAAAAGCCGCCCGCGTGCGGCATCGAGCGCCACTCCGATCGGCCCGCCATCCAGCGTGGTCACGGCTTCCACCGCACCGGAGGGTGACATACGCCGCACCTCCTTGCTGTTTGCCGAAACCGTGTAGACCCTGCCGTCCGGTGCCACCGCCACCCCGGCGGGTTTGCCGGGCAGGGGCCATGTCTGGGCCTCCCCGGTGGCAACGTCGATGACGCTCAGAACCTCGCCGTTCTGGCAGGTGACAAACGCCCGATCCCCCGCCACCAGTGGACCGGCGGCGAGGGTCAGGATCAGCAGGGTGTCACGAGCCCGGCGCACCGAATCGCTCGACCAAAGCCTGCATCCCGGCCTCATAGACGCCGGTGACGGCGGCAATCGCCGCTTCGTCGTTCAGGTCCTCGGGCGGGTCGTTGTTCGGATACCCGCGGTAGAAGGCGCCGCGCCATTCGACCATAGAGCCGCCACCGTCGCGGGGTTTCACCGTCAGGTGCGATGAGTAGTTCGTTACCGGCAGCACCGGGACGTTGTCCTCACGGATGCGGTAGGAATAGGTCATCTTCTCCGCGTCGTACTTGTAGAGCACTTCCTTGAGCAGCGGACCCTCCGCTCCTTGGTCCGACAGGTAGAGATCGCGTGTCGCGTCGATGGCATTGCCGCCTTCGCCGATGGAGGAGACCACCGCCGGGTGCCAGCTCATGTCCTGGAAATTCCCGATCGCGGCCCAGACCTCGGCGGGTTCGGCGGCCACTTCGGTGGTTACAGTGACTTTCTGGCGGGTCGGGCCGTGGGCGAGGGCGAGCGTCGGTGTCATCACCGCCACCGCCAGGCCCATCATCAGGCTGCGTCGTTTCATTTTTCCTCCCTTGCGAAAAACCGGTTCTTCAGGATGTAGCGCATGGCCCGTGTCCACGACTCGTCGGTGTTGCCGCGCATATCGACGACCGCACCTTTGACCATCTCACCGTCCGAAACCGCGCGCATCTGCAGGTTCAGGCTCAGGATCAGGTTCGAGACCTTCTGCACCTCGCCCACCAGCACGAAATCCGCGCCAAGTTTCTGTGCCATGCGTACATCGCAGCCGTAGCACTTTGCCGGGTTCACCACCCGGTCGAGATCGGCAGCAATGGGGGCAAGGTCCAGCAGCGTATAGCCCTCCGCCGCGAACCGCTCGCGCACCATGTCCTCGAGCAGGGCGATCCGGGCGTCCTCCGCGTCGTGCTCTCCCTTCGCCTGCGTCTGCAGGGAGGTGTCGAGCAAATACAGTCCGAAAAACGCAACGGTGCCCTGCGCGGCGAGGGGTGTCGCGCACATTAGGTATAGGGCGATGATCAGAGACCGCATCTCGGCTCCGTTCTTATGAAATAAGAATCGAACCTCATGATGAGGCTGCTACCCTTTCCGCAACAACGCCGCCAAAGGTATCGGTTTCAAAGCAAGGCCATACCCGCAAGGGTTTGCCGGTAAGAGACCGCCCAGAAGAGCGGCCCCCGGGAGGACCCATGACACGATTGCTCCTGCGCCTGTCGGCGCTTGTCATCGCGCTGTTCGCGGCGTCCGTGGCTTCCGCCATCGAGGTGAAGACGGCCGTGCTGCGCGTCGATTACCCGGAAGTCCTGCCGATCTCCCGCTTTGACCTCAAGCCCGCCGATCTCGGGTTCGCGGGCGCGCAACTGGCGACCGAGGACAACAGGACCACTGGCGGATTCCTCGGGCATACCTACGAGACCGAGATGGTCGCGGCGCCGCCGGACGGGGCCGACGCGGCGATGCAGCGCATCCTTGATGCGGGCATCCGGCTGATCGTGGTGATCGCGAAGGCCGGGGATCTGCTGCGGCTGACCGACCTCGCCGAAGGGTCCGGTGCGCTGGTGTTCAACGCTTCCGCGCCGGAGGTGTCGCTGCGGGACGATCAGTGCCGGGGGAACCTGCTGCACATCGCGCCATCCTCCTCGATGGAGACGGACGCGGTCGCGCAATTCGCCATGTGGAAGCAATGGGACACCTGGCTGCTCGTCGAAGGCTCGAACGAGCCGGACCAGTTGCTCGCCCAGTCCTTCCGCCGCAGCGCGAAGAAGTTCGGGGCCAAGGTCGTCTCCGAACGGGTCTTCGAGGACACCGGCGGCACCCGCCGCACCGACTCGGGCCATGTTCTCGTCCAGCGCCAGCTTCCTGTCTTCATGCAGCGCACCGACGAGCACGACGTTGTCATGGCCGCCGACCGCACCGATTACTTCGCCCGCTATCTGCCCTATCACCTCTGGATGCCGCGTCCCGTCATGGGCTCTGCCGGGCTGCGGCCCGTGACCATGCACGGCGCCCACGAGGCCTGGGGCGCGACGCAGTTCCACAACCGCTTCGAGGACATCACCTCGCGCTACATGACCCCGATCGACTACAACACCTGGCTTGCCCTGCGCGTGGTCGGGGAGGCGGTGACGCGGGCGAATACCGCCGAAGCCGAGGGGGTGAAAGACTACGCCCTTTCGGATGCCTTCGAGCTTGCCGCCTTCAAGGGGCAGAAAGTGACGTTCCGCGACTGGAACGGCCAGCTGCGCCAACCGATCCTGCTCTTCGACGGCTCCATCACCGTCAGCGTCAGCCCGCAGGAGGGTTACCTGCATCAGGTCTCGCCGCTCGACACGCTCGGCCTCGACCGCCCCGAGTCCAAATGCACCGCCTTCAACTGAGGACACCCGTGATGAACCGCCTGCTCCTGACCGCCGCTCTTGTGACGTGCCTCGCCGCACCCGCTCTGGCGAACAAGGCCTTCGTCTCCAACGAGCGCGACAACACCATCTCCGTGATCGACACCGAAAGCTGGGAAGTGATCCACACCTTCGCAGGCGGCAACCGTCCGCGCGGGATCACGCTTTCCCCGGATGGCAGGCACCTCTACGTCTGCGCCTCCGACGACAATCTCGTGAAGGTGTTCGACACCGAAACCTACGAGGAACTGCCCTCGCTGCCATCCGGCCCGGATCCGGAGTTGTTCACCATCGAACCGTCAGGGAAGCGCCTCTATATCGCCAACGAGGACGACAACCTCGTCACCGTCACCGACACCGAAACCCGGACGGTCCTCGCCGAAGTGCCGGTAGGGGTGGAGCCGGAGGGCATGGGGCTCAGTCCGGATGCAAAATGGGTGGTGAACACGTCGGAGACCACCAACATGGCGCATTTCATCTCCACCGAGGATTACAAGATCAAGCACAACGTCCTCGTCGACCAGCGGCCGCGTTATGCGCAGTACAGCGCGGACGGCAAGCGGCTCTACGTCTCCGCCGAGATCGGCGGCACCGTGACCGTCATGGACATTGCGGAGGACGGCACGCCGACGGTGTTGAAGAAGATCGGCTTCGCGGTGCCCGGCGTGCTGCCGGAGTGGCTGCAACCCGTCGGGATCAAGGTCACGGAGGACGGCTCGCGCATCTTCGTCGCCCTTGGTCCGGCAAACAGGGTGGCCGTCATCGACGGCGAATCGCTGGAGGTGATCGACTACATCATCACCGGCCAGAGGGTCTGGCAGCTCGCTTTTACACCCGGACAAAAGTACCTGCTGACAACCAACGGAAATTCCAATGACATCACCGTCATCGACGTGGCGAAGGAGAAAGCCATCAAGTCGGTGCAGGTCGGCCAGCAGCCCTGGGGCGTGGTCGTGACACCTGATTGAGGGAGGACAGACGAATGTTTCTGAAATACGCGGCTCTTGCCGCCTGCGTTTTGGCCGCACCTGCCGGCGCCGCGCCACTTTGCGACGATTTCGGCTTTGCCGGACTGCTGGCAAAGTGCAACCGGGGCGAGACAATTCACCTGACCTTGGCCTCCGGCCAGCCGCTTGGCGAGGACGTGACGCTGCAATCGGGCGCCTACTACAGGATGGAGATTACCGCTGACGGCTCCGCCGAGATCGGTCTCGAAGGGAAGGACTTCTTCCGCAACATCTGGATGAACGAGATCGTCATCAACAGCATCGAGATCCGCCCCATGGCCGTCGACTCGCTGGAGTTCGACAAGGCGGGCGTGGCGGAACTGTCCTTCATCGCAATCAAGCCCGGCCGTCACGTGTTGCGCATTCCCGGCACCACCGGCGAATCGCAGCAGATCACCATCACCATCGAGTAACCCGGAGGACATCCCATGAAACGCCTGATTGCCGCTGGACTTCTGCTGGCCACACCGGCCTTTGCCGAGGAGGTCGACGCCGATACCGTGGCGAAGATCGAGGCCATGCTCACGGCCATGGACTGCCAGATGGACCCGGACGACATCGAACTGGAGGACGGGGTTTACGACCTTGACGACGTCATGTGCAAGGGTGGGCAGCAGTTCGACCTGAAACTCGACGCGGACCTGAACGAGATCGACCGCAAGGCCGAATAGGTCCTGCGTTGACGACACCGGGCGGGGCCTGTCACAACGGCAGGGCCGCCCGCATTGCTGACACGAGACAAATGACCCCGACGGACCCCCGCCTGACCCCGATCCTTTCCGTCGCCGGCCTGCTCGGTCTTTGGGTCTTCGCGGCGTTTCTGACGGCGGACAGGTCCGTGCTGCCACAGCCTTGGGACCTCTGGCCACCGTTGCTGCGCGAGCTGCAGTCCGGTGCGCTGTTCAAGCACCTGTTCGCCACGCTGCTCCGCGTGATCTGGGCCTTCGGTCTCGCCATGACCCTCGGAATCGCGCTCGGCCTCGCCATGGGCCGCATGCCGCGGCTCAATGCCTGGCTCGACCCGTGGCTGGTGGTCTTCCTGAACCTGCCCGCGCTGGTGGTGATCGTGTTGTGCTATCTCTGGATAGGCCTCAACGAGACAGCCGCCATCGTCGCCGTGACGCTCAACAAGGTGCCAAACGTGACAACGGTGATCCGCGAAGGCGCCCGGGCGCTGGATCCGGCGCTGGACGACATGGCGCATGTGTATCGCCTGTCCTGGCTGACCCGGCTTCGGCACGTGATCCTGCCGCAGCTCGGCCCGTTCATCGCCGCCGCGGCTCGGTCCGGGGTGGCGGTGATCTGGAAGATCGTGCTGGTGGTCGAGTTCCTCGGCCGCTCTTCCGGTGTCGGTTTCCAGATCCACCTGTATTTCCAACTGTTCGATGTTGCGATGGTGCTGGTCTACGCCTTCAGCTTCGTGTCGGTGATGCTGGCGGTGGAATGGCTCTTGCTGCAGCCATGGGAGCGGCGTGTGACGCGGTGGCGTCACGCCTGAGAAATCAAGAAATCAAACGAAATAGCCTGAAGCGGTCTTCGGAGTCCCCTCCCTGAAACCGGGCTGCTCCTTCGTGAACAATACTTGGGTATGCCGTGCGGCTCAGACCTTCTTTTCGCCAAGAACGACGCCCCGGCATTTCCAGCTCTGGATCGTGTAGTTCGGATGCCCCGCCACCCATTTGGCGAGTTCGGGCTGTGCGCCCATCATGCACATCATGGGGGAGACATCGGTAAAGACGAGGGACCGTTCCCGGCAATCCTCGACACCGCCTGCGAGACAGGCGACAAACAGCAGTTCAACCATAGGGTTACTCCGTCAATATAGCCTTTAGTCGTAATTCGAAGATAACACGTTTTGGCCTACGAATGGTAAACGTCCGCGGAACCTGCTTCGAAACGGCACATCCGGCCCCGGGCGCATGCCTGAAAATCAGGCAGTGCCCAGGAAAACGGCGCGGAATTCGCAGATGTGGACGCTCTCTCGCTCTCTGAAGTTGCGCCTGGCCTTCGCGGCGGCGGTTCTGGGTGCGGCGACCATGCTTTCTGCGCTGGCGCTCTATCTCGGGATGGCAGAAGTCGGGGCACGGCTGGAGACGGCGGTTTCCGCAGAAAAACGCATGGCGCGCTATGCGACGCTGTCGACACAGGTTTCGACCTTTCTCGTCATTGCCACCGAAGCGGTCCAGACAGGCCTGCCCGCCGAGGCCCGTGCCGCGCGCATCGCTCCCGTGGCATCGAATATCGAGGACGCCTTTGTCCGGCTGGACGCCGATATCGAGACCGCGGTGGCGGAGGCGCAGGCCCTCGGTCTCGATGTGCAGTCGCGCTATGCCACGCAGTCGCTCGGTCTCGCCCGGATGCGGGCGCTGCTTCAAAGCACCCAAGAGGGGCTGGCCCGGGAAACCGAGGACCGTGCCCGTCTGCGCGCTCATCTCGACACGTTCTCGTCCGGGTTCGACCCGCTCCTTGCGCAGGCGGTTAACACGGAGGCGCTCTTTCGCAACGAAACGCTGGCCGGGATCGAAGCGCTCCGCCAGCGTCTCACGAGACTGTCCATCGCCATCGCCTTCGGCGCCTTCGCGCTGGTCCTTCTCTTCTATTTCGGCCTCATCCGGCCTCAGTTCGCCCGCCTCGACCGGCTGCGCGAGGCGGCGCGGCAGATCCGGCAGGCGGATTTCGACCTGTCCTTGCCAGAGACCCGTGGCGATGAAATCGGCGCGATCTACCGGGAAACCAACCGTATGGCCGCCGCGCTCTCGAAACGCGAGGCGGAGGTGCAGGACGAATGGACGCGCCTGAACGAGACCATCGACGACCGCACCGAAGCGCTGCGGTCCGCCAATGCCCGGCTGGAGTCGGTGGACGAGAACCGTCGCCGGTTCTTTGCCGATGTCAGTCATGAACTCCGCACGCCCCTGACCGTTATCCTGATGGAAGCGCAGATCGGAAAGCAGGGCAGCGGGCCGGAGGCCGAAGCCTTTGCCACGATCGAAGCCCGCGCCGCCCGGCTTGGCCGGCGCATCGACGACCTGCTGCGCGTCGCCCGGTCCGACAATGGCCAGCTTGCGCTGGACCCGGCACCGACCAACCTGCGCAACCTCGTGGATCTGACCGTGCAGGAGATTCAGGCGGAGATGCATAATGCGGGGATGGCCTTGACCCGGGACGAGATGCCGAGGCTGATGCTGCTGTGCGATCCCAACTGGACCCGCCAGATCCTCGCCTCGCTGATCCGCAACGCCATCCGCCATGCCCGGCAGGGCCGCAGCCTGCATCTCACCTGGGACGACGACGCTGTTGTCCTGCTGGACAATGGCCCAGGTATTCCACCGAGTGCGCAGGCCACGCTCTTCGACCGTTTCACCCAGAGCGGCAACGCCCGCAGCCAGGGCTTCGGCATCGGTCTGGCGCTGGCGAAATGGGTGACGGAAGCGCAAGGCGGCAGAATCTCGGTGACCAGCCCCGTTCCCCGCGATGAAGCCATCGGTGAGGCGTCCGGGACGAAGATCGGACTTCGTCTGCCGCGTGTGTCCGGGTAAACTGCGCCCATGACGACCCGCCTGCTCATCGTAGACGACGACCCCGAGATCACCTCCGCCCTGGCGCGGGGCCTCGGGCTGCACGGGTATGACACGCAGACCGAGAACCGCGCCGACATGGCGCTCGACCGGCTGCGCCGTGGCGGTTTCTCCGGGGCGATCATCGACGTGATGCTGGGCGCAGACAGCGGGCTGGACCTTGTCCGGACCGCGCGGCAGGACGGGGCGACGCTGCCGATCCTGATGCTCTCCGCCCTGTCGGAGGTAGAGCACCGGACGGCCGGTCTGGAGGCCGGTGCGGATGACTATGTGGTGAAACCCTTCACCTTCGACGAACTGGTCGCGCGGCTGAGGGTGCAGGAACACCGCAGCCGCGCTGCCCGTCCCGTGCCCGCCCGGCTGCACCGGCGCTCGCGCCAACTGACTTGCGCCTCCGGCGAG
This sequence comes from Tropicibacter sp. S64, assembly GCF_049803835.1. Lineage (NCBI taxonomy): Bacteria > Pseudomonadati > Pseudomonadota > Alphaproteobacteria > Rhodobacterales > Roseobacteraceae > Tropicibacter > Tropicibacter sp. S64. The sequence continues at coordinate 12,918 of NZ_JBNAGK010000024.1, forward strand.
GTCACCCTGACCGAACGGGAGTACGATCTCCTGGCGCTCCTTGCGCAGGCTCCGGGCGCGCCGCTCCCGCGTGGGGCGATCTTCGATGCGCTTTGGGCCGGGGACAGCGGCAACGAGAACGTCGTGGACGTCTACATAGGCTACCTTCGTCGCAAGCTCGCCGAAGCGGATTTCGGCTTCGAGATCAAGACCATCCGCAACAAGGGGTTCTGTCTCGACGGTCTCGCCCCCGAGGCAACCCCCCGCTGACCCAGACGATGGTCTACCCTTGTCTTAGAACATAAGAGTCGCCTGCCGGGGTGCCCCCGTGCATCCTCGGGGCAGGACCATCCAGCAGGAGGAGAAACGCTATGGCCTGGACCAAACCGACGATCCGCGAAATTCAGTGCGGCATGGAAATCAACATGTACGGCCCCGATGGCGATGACGCCGGCGGCGTGCTGTTCTGAGTGACGGGTTGCGTGCGCGGAAGGAATCGGGATTGAAACGATGACCCTTCGCGCACGCATTCTCGGTGCCGCGGCGGGGGGCGGGTTGCCCCAGTGGAATTGCGGCTGCACCAACTGCAGGCTCGCCCGCGCGGGCGAGATCCCGAGCCAGACCCAGTCCTCGCTCGCCGTCACGGCCAATGGCACCGACTGGACCATCCTCAACGCGTCTCCCGACATCCGCCAGCAGCTGGCGCAGACGCCCCCTCTCCATCCAACGGGCCTGCGATCTCTGCCGCTTGCGTCGGTCATCCTGACCAACGGCGATATCGACCACGTCGCGGGACTACTTACGCTCCGCGAGGTGCAGCCCTTTGCCCTTTACGCCACGCAGGGCATCCATGACGTGCTGGCGCAGAACCCGGTTTTCGACGCGCTGCGCGGCGAAGTCGTGCCGCGCCGGGTGATCGAGCTTGGCACGCCCTTCGAACCCGCCCCCGGCCTGACCGCCACGCTCTTCCCCGTACCCGGCAAGGTGCCGCTCTACATGGAAGGCGAGACGGTCGAGACCGAGCTGATGGGCGAGCAGACCGTCGGCGTCGAGCTTGTCTGCCGCTCCACGAAAGCCTTCTACATCCCCGGCTGCGCCCGGCTGACCGATGACCTTCGGGCGAGGATCGACGGCGCGGATGCCGTCTTCTTTGATGGCACGCTCTGGCGCAACGACGAGATGATCCGCGAAGGGCTGGGCCAGAAGACCGGCGCGCGCATGGGTCATATGTCGATGAGCGGCCCGGACGGCTCGATTGCCGCCTTTGAAGGCCTGGACATCGCCCGCAAGATCTTCGTCCACATGAACAACACGAACCCCGTTCTGCGCCCAGCCTCCGACGAGAAGGCCGAGGCGGAAGCCGCCGGCTGGACCATCGGACAGGACGGCATGGAGCTTGAGCTATGACGCAATCCCGCGACGATTTCGAAGCCCGCCTGCGCCAGATCGGGGCGGAGCGGTATCATGACCTCCACCCCTTCCACGACCGCCTGCACGGCGGGCACTGCACTCCGGACGAGGTGCGTGCCTGGGTGCTCAACCGCTATTACTACCAGCATACCATCCCGATGAAGGACGCCGCCTTCATGTCCCGCGTCGAGGAGCCGGACCTGCGCCGCGCCTGGCGCTCGCGCATCGAGGACCATGACGGCACATCCGAGAACGAAGGCGGCATTCGCCGCTGGCTGCGTCTGGCCGAGGCGGTGGGCCTCGATCCGGCCTATGTCGCCTCGCGCAAGGGTGTGCTGCCAGCGACGAAATTCGCCTGCGACGCCTATGTGCGCTTCGTGCGGGACAAGACGCTACTGGAGGCCGTGGCCTCCTCGCTCACCGAGCTTTTCGCGCCGAAGATCCACGCAAACCGCATCGAAGGGCTGTTGAAGAACTACGCCTTCGCAGACGACTCCTCGCTGTCCTATTTCAGGAATCGCCTGAAGGAAGCGCCGAAGGACGTCGCCTTTGGCCTCAAATGGGTGCTCGACCATGCGGATACGCAGGAGAAGCAGGACATGGCCGCCGAGGCGCTGATCTTCAAGACGGATGTGCTCTGGTGCCAACTTGACGCACTCTGGTCCGCCTATGTCGAACCCGCCCGCATCCCGCCCGGTGCATGGCAGCCGGGCACTGGCCTCCTGCTGCAAAAGGCATCCTGAATGAACCCCGAGGACATCCCGAGTCTGCCGCGCGGCGTGCGGCTGCATTTCGACAAGATCCGCGAGACATGGGTGCTGCTTGCCCCGGAACGCGCGGTGACGCTCGACGCTGTCGGCCACGCGGTCCTGTCCGAAGTCGACGGCACCCGAAGCTTTGGCGAGATCACCCTGGCTCTGTCCGAGAAATACAATGCCCCGCAGGAGCAGATCGCTGCCGACAGCGCCGGGTTTCTCGGCGCGCTGCGCGACCGCCGCTTTCTGGACGTGACGCCATGAACGCTCCACGCCCTCCTGTCGCGCCGCCCATCGCCATGCTGGCCGAGCTGACCCACCGCTGCCCGCTGTCCTGCCCCTATTGCTCCAACCCTGTCGAAATGGCCCGGCAGGATCAGGAGCTGTCGACCGAGCAGTGGATCGACGTTTTCCAACAGGCGGCGGCGCTTGGTGTCTTGCAACTGCACCTCTCTGGCGGTGAGCCTGCTTCCCGGCGCGACCTGACCGAGCTTGTCAAAGCCGCCCGCGACGCGGGGCTTTACACCAATCTCATCACCTCCGGCATCGGCCTCTCTGAAAAGCGCCTGAAGGAACTGGACGAGGCCGGGCTCGACCATATCCAGCTTTCCCTGCAAGGCACCACGCCCGAGATGGCCGACGAGATCGGCGGCTATCAGGGTGGTTACAAACGCAAGATGCAGGTGGCCGAGTGGATCTCCGCAATCGGCTTTCCCCTTACCCTGAACGCCGTCCTGCACCGCCGCAACCTGCACCAGCTGCCCCGCGCCATCGACATGGCGCTCGAGATGGGCGCACGGCGGATCGAAGTCGCGACGGTGCAGTTCCACGGCTGGGCGCTGAAGAACCGCGATGCGCTGATGCCGACGCGGGAGCAGGCGCAGGAGGCGACGCGGATCGTCAACGAGGCTCGGGTTCGGCTCAAGGGGCAATTGGTGCTGGATTACGTCCCCGCCGACTATCACTCGGACTACCCCAAACGCTGCATGGGGGGCTGGGGCACCACCGGCCTGAACATCGCGCCGGACGGTACCGTCCTGCCCTGCCACGCCGCGCAGTCGATCCCGCATCTGGTCTTCGACACTGTCCTGAAGAAGCCCCTCAGGGACATCTGGTTCGACGGCAGCGCCTTCAACGCCTATCGTGGCACGGGATGGATGAAGGAGCCATGCAGCAGTTGCGAGCGCAAGCTCAAGGATTTCGGCGGCTGCCGCTGTCAGGCTATGGCGATCCTGGGTGATCCGGAGGCTACGGACCCGGTCTGCGTCAAATCCCCGGCGCATGGAATGCTGCGTACCCAGGCCGATGCTCACGCGGCGGCGTCCGCGGAGCTCACCTATCGCAAGACCCCGGAACGGGCCTGACCGTGTGAGGGCGGCGCGACCAACCGCCCCATGCGCAACGTGTCCACATAGACCCCGCCCCGCAGCAGGTCCGCGCGGCTTACGCCTTCGTCCTCGAACCCGAATGTCCTGTAGAGCGCGATTGCCCCGACATTGTCCGCGTTGACCGTCAGTTCCAGACGTATCAACCCGGGCCAGTTGTCCGCCAGGTCGAGACTGGCCTCCATCAACCGTCGCCCGACACCCTGCCGGTGGTGGGCGTCATGCACCGTGATCGCCAGCGCGCCGGTATGGGCCCGCCGGTCGCGCCCGCGCACAATCGTCACGAGCCCGATGGCCACTCCATCCCGCTCGGCGGCAATGCTGTAGGTTCCCTCGGCGGGGTTGCGCACGCGGGACGTTATGTAGTCGTCGCTCTGGAACGGCAGCCGCCCCGTGCCCCATTGCACCGCGGGGCGGCGCATCAGGGCCAGAAGGTCCGGAATGTCGCGTTCTTCCGGTCGGCGCAGGATGAGGTCTGTCATGTCGGCCTGTCCCTGTGCAGCGCTTGAACGACGTCAGCCTACAATGCCCCGTGGGACCGTCAACACGTCGTATTCCCGTCTATGCGGAGCAGCGGCATGGCGAAAATGCGCGGATGCCCGTCCCGCGATTGATCCGCGTCTTCTCCTTTGGGCCGGCCCTGCCGATGCGCACAAGGCCGAGTGCCGGGCATTGGCGAAACGTCGATGGGAGTATCAGCTGTGTTCGGCGCTCTTCATTCGGGGCCGGGACATCCCGGTCCGCTTCTGCGCCGCCGCGCTTCGCCTCGTCGGTGCAAGACCGCAGCCTCACACCCTCGAAACCCGCGATGCCTTCCGCGCTGGCAGGACGCCTTCGGCGGGCCTATGCCCATGCGCCGTGCCGGGTGTCAGGCGCGGGGCTGCGGCACGAGGCGCACGGTGATCCAGCGAGTCTGTTCCGGCTATCCGCCGAACGATGCGTTGACGGAGGGGCTCGCTTTTCGTCCAGGCTGCAGCAATATCCGCAAAACCCAAGTCGCCTCGGATGGACTTCCGCACCTGTGATGGCAGACTCGTCGAAAAGCAGAATTGGCCATCTTCCAATACGTAAACGGCTTCTGCAATCCACGCCGAAGGCACTCAGCACCGGGCTGGAAAAGCCCCGTCGCTTTCGAACGGAAGGTGGCTAGAACGAGCACTTGGGGCGGCACCAAAACGGGACAGATGCCTCCACGATGATGACGCTGACCGTGCCGCTGCTTTTTCCTCTGGTGACGGGGCTTGGCCATATCGCCGTGCTGTTCGGCATTCTGGTTGTCCGCATGACCGAGACCGCACGCGTCTCCCCGCCCGTCGGCACGAATGTCCACGTCCTGAGCGGCGCGGCGCTGGACACTCCCCTGATCTCCATTTTTCGCGGGACCGGGTCCTTCGTGGTCGCCGACATCCAGCACGCTGCGTTGCTGATGGCCTTTCCGATTCTCGTTCCCTGGTTGCCGTCGCTTTGACCCAGGAACACCGTCATTCGGGCAAGGTGGTGGTCTCGCCGCGGTGCCGGTCTTTCACGATGCCCGCCGCGCACCATGCGTCGAACAGGGCCAGCACCGTGTGGCAGAATGCGTCGTCGTTGATATGGGCGTCCAGTTCCATGAGCGTGACGGTTGGCGGACAGTGTGCACGCAATTCCTCGACAAAGGCCTGAAGGCCCTCCGCGTCGTGCAGCGGGCCGCCGGGGCGGTCCCATTCGTTGCCACCCTGCAGCGGCAGAACGAAGGTCACCGGGGCCGCTGCCAGTGCGAGCCGGTCGCACAGGGTCCGGGCCATCTCGCGCCGTTGGTCCAAGGTCATCATCACGGACGACAGCAAGCGATTGTGGGCATGAACTGCCTGCCCCCGCGCCCTGGCGGGGACCTCCTGCCAGCCGGCGAAATCCACGAGGTCATAGCATCCGGGCGCCACGATCTGCGGAATGCCCGCCCGGCCCGCGTTGGTCATGCGGTCGGCGCCCGCCGTGATGGTCGAGCCCATGATCAGATTGCCGACTTCCTGCGGGGCGAAGTCCATGACGGCGGCAAAGGCACCCTGCGCGGCGAGGCTTTCGAAGGCACGTCCGCCCATGCCCGTCGCATGGAAGACCGCGACCTCGTAGCCGCGTTTTTCGAGTTCGGGCTTGAGCGTCACCATGTATCGCAGGACCGTCTTGCCAAAGGAGGTCATGCCGATCAGCGGACGGTCCCGTTTCGGAGGCTCGACAGCGCGGGCAGCCCCCAGAACGGCCCCGGCGGCTTGTGACAGCGAGGCCTTGCAGACCGAGTTCAACCCGTAGAGCCCCCCGGCCCAGAGGATCATCTGCACGTCCGCAGGCAGGCGCTCGGCGGGGATCAGGGGGGAGAAGCTTACCGTCGAGACGATGTACTTGGGCACCCCCAGCGGCAGGGCCGAGCAGACGTCGAGCGCAAGGTCGGTGCCCATGGTACCGCCGAGCACGATGACGCCGTCGAAGCGTCCCTCGCGATGCAGACGGGCCGCCAGCAGTGACGCGCCCTTGGCCATGATCTGCATGGCGAGGTTCTCGTCGCCGCCGTCGATGGCCTCCCGGATCGTGTGGCCGCCCTCCTGCGCGACATCGTGCTTCGAGAGATCGCAGGGTCGGGACGGATCGCCCAGAACGCTGACGTCCATGGTCAGGACCTGTCCACCCTGACCGCGGATCACGTCGGCAAGGTAGTTCAGCTCGTCGTCCTTGGTGTCATAGGTTCCGACGATCAGGATGGTGCGGGTCGTCATAGCTTGATCCAGGCTGTCTTGAGGTCGAGATACTTGTCGAAGGCGTGCAAAGACTTGTCGTGGCCATTGCCGGATTGCTTGACGCCGCCGAGGGGCACGGTGCCGTCCGATCCGCCGTAGGTGTTGACATGCACGAGGCCCGCCCTGATCCGCTGCACCATGCGGTGCGCGCGCGACAGGTTGGACGTCCAGACCGCCGCAGCGAGGCCATAGTCGGTGCCGTTGGCAATCGCGACGGCTTCGTCCTCGGTGTCGAAGGGGATCACGGCGAGGACCGGGCCGAACACTTCCTCCTGCGCGAGGCGATCCTCCGGGGTGACGCCCGTGATGATGGTGGGGGCCATGTAATAGCCACCAGTCTCTTCGTGCATGCGATGACCGCCCGTGACGATCCGGCGGCCCGCCGCGCGGGCCTCCTCGACGAACCGCAGGGTCTGCTCCAGTTGCGTCAACGAGTTGACCGCGCCTGCGGCGGTCGCCGGGTCCAGCGGGTCCCCGACGGCCATGGTTTGCGCAAAGGTTGCCAGTTCCGCGACAAACGCATCGTGGATGGAGCGCTCGACCAGAAGCCGCGATCCGGCAATGCAGACCTGCCCGGAATTGCGGAAGATGCCGTTGGCGGAGACCTTCACCGCTTCCTTCAGATCCGGCGCGTCAGCGAAAACGATGTTCGGGGATTTGCCACCAAGCTCCAGGTAGACGCGCTTCATGTTCGACCGGGCGGCGTATTCCAGAAGTCGACGACCGGTGCGCCCCGAGCCGGTAAAGACCAGAACGTCGACCTCGTTGGACAGGGCTATTGCCTCTCCCACTGTCGCACCAGGGCCGGACACCACGTTCAGCACGCCCGGTGGCAACCCGGCGTCCAGTGCCAGTTCCGCGATGCGGACCAGCGTCAGTGAGGCCGTTTCCGCCGGTTTCAAGACCACGGAATTGCCTGCCGCCAGCGCCGGAGCGAGCTTCCAGGCTCCGATCATCAGCGGGAAGTTCCAGGGCACGATAGCCCCGACCACGCCGACCGGCTCTCGGTGGACGAGTCCCAGGACACCGGGCTCGGTCGGGGCGATTTCGCCGTAGAGCTTGTCCAGAGCCTCCGCGTAATACCGGATGGTGGCGACGGCGGAGAGTGGCTCCGCCTTGAGGGCCATGCCGATTTCCGTTCCGTTGTTGCGCACGCCGAGGACGGCGAGGTCCAATGCCTCCTGCTCGATCAGCTCCGCCCACTTCAGCAGCACGGCCTTGCGGCGCGCGGGCGGCAGCCCGGACCAGCGGCCATCGTCGAAGGCACTGCGGGCGGCGGCGATGGCGGCCTCCGCGTCGGCCTTGTCACCCCAGGCCATCGTTGCGAAGGGCAAACCGTCGACAGGAGAGATGACGTCGACGGTTGCGCCATCGGAGGCCGCGCAGCGCTTGCCGTCGATGATGTGCCGCGCGGGCGGGACGGGTGCGTGGCGGAGCGCCGCGATACGGTCGAGGTCGAGCATTACTGTCCCATGTGCGTATTGTGAATGTCATGGTCTTCCTCGCCCTCCTGCGCCGCGTGTTCGCGGATCACGGTGCGGACGTGCAGGGCCAGCACCGCGAAAATGGCCAGGAAGAGCAGGAAGGCGATGGGGCGGTCGATCATGTCCCAGGGCGTCTTGATCCGCGCCATGGCCGAGCGGAGCTTCACCTCCATGATGTTGCCCAGCACCATGCCGAGGATGATCGGCACGATGGGCAGGTTCAGCCGTTTCAGGATCAACCCGAAGACCCCGAACCCGGCGGCGATCATGCAGTCGGTCAGCGAGTTGCGCAGCGAGTAGACGCCGACGAAGCTGAGCAGGAGGATCATCACGCCGAGAAAGCGGGTCGGGATGCGGATGATCCGGGTCAGCAGGTTGGTCGAGACCATCAGGAACAGGATCACGATCACGTTCAGCAGGATCAGCGCGAGATAGAGAGCATAGACGAAATCCAGCTGGTTCTGGAACAGGCCCGGGCCGGGGATCACGTTGTGCACGTAGAAGACCGAGAGCATCATGGCGGTCAAGGCTTCGCCCGGGATGCCGAGCGCCAGCAACGGGATCATCGCGGCGGCGGGCACGGCGTTGTTCGATGCCTCGGAGGCGATCAGACCCTCGGGCGAGCCTTTGCCGAACAGCTCGGGCGCTTTGGAAGTCTTCCGGGCGTAGGTATAGCTGAGAAACTGCGCTGTGAACTCGCCGACGCCGGGGATCATGCCCATCAGGACGCCGATGCCGGAGGAGACGGTCGCGACACGCTTGTGCCGCGCGACCTCGCGGAAGCCCGACGTGAGCGAACCGGTGAGCGGCTGCGCTTTCGGGCTGTCGTCCCGTTCGACCAGCAGCAGGAAGGCCTGCGACAGGGCGAAGAGGCCGAGAACGACTACGATCAGGTTGACGCCCGAGGAGAGCCAGGACTGCCCGAAGGTGAAGCGTTGGGTGTAGGTCACCGCGTCGAGACCGATGGTCTGCAGGAAGATGCCCAGCATGGCGAGCATCCCGGCGGCAAAGACCTGCCCACGGTGGGCGAGCACCACCAAGACGATGCCGAGCAGGGCGGCGAGGAAGATCTCGCGCGAGCCGAACATCGGGGCCACAAGTGCCAGCACGGGAGACAGGAAAATCAGGCACAGGATGCCGAAGATCCCGCCCCAGAAGCTGGCGGTATAGGCCAGCGACAACGCCCGCCGTGCCTCGCCCTTCTGAGTCATCGGGTAGCCGTCATAGGTGGTCAGCGCGTTGACGGCGGTGCCCGGGGTGTTGATCAGCACGGCGGGGAGAGCACCACCGTACATGCTGGACCCATAGATGCCGAGCAGCATGGTCAAGCCGACGATCGGTTCGAAGGCGAATGTGGCGGGCAGCAGGATCGCGATGGCGACGGCCGGGCCGACACCGGGGATCGCTCCGATGATGACGCCGCCGATGGAGCCGACGAGCAGCGCCATCACCACGTCCCAGCGCATGAGCAGTTCGGCACCGGCGAGAAGGGTTTCCATGATGCGTGGTCCTCAGAAATAGGTCAGCATGAACTGGCGCAACCCGTCCGGTAGGAACTCGTAGACCGCGCCGCCGGGCAGCTTCACCTGCAGGAAAGCCTTGAACAGCACCACGATGGCGAAGGCCGTGATCGCGCCCCAGCCCAGCATCCTGAGCGAGCCGTAGCCGCAGCGGATCAGCAGGAGAACCGCGAAGACCACGGTTGTCGGCAGGTATCCGGCATAGGGCACGACAAGGGCATAGACGATGAACCACGCGGCGAATTCCAACGAACGTGCCCAGGTCAGCACCTCGCGCCAGCGCCCCTCCAGCCGCTCGGACAAGGCCGAGCCGGCGAGGTGAAGCGCCGCGAAGAGGGACATGCCGATCAGCGAGACGGTGGGCCAGAAACGCGGCTGTGCAAACAGTTTGCCGCCGGGTTTCCAGACCGTCTCGGATGCGATCTGCGACAGCAGGAGCAGCGAAATGGCGAGGAAGACCCAGGCAAAGACGATGTCACCGGGCCGCCGGTAGCGGCGGAACATGGCTTTCAGTGTCCGGAATCCGGCCATTCTTACCCCCTGTCATGAAGCGGGCGGCCGATGGGCCGCCCGTGGTCTGGTATCACTGGTCAAGCATGGCGCTGATGCGCGCCAGCGTTTCCTGGTCCTTGGCGATCTGCGCCTTCACGGCGTCGGCGTCCTGCCAGTAGACCAGTGCGCCGGTCTCTGCGGCGAGCTTCTGCGCACGCTCGGACATGACCGTTTCCCTGGCGACGGCGATGATCTTCTCGCGCACATCGTCCGGCGTTCCCTTGCGGACGAAAAGCCCGTTCCACAGCGCCGCGTCGAGCGTCGGGGCCAGTTCGGCCACCGTCGGTGTGTCCGGCGTCAGAGCGATGCGCTCGGCACCAATGGAGGCCAGAACCTTGACCTTGTCGAGGCAGGGGAGGATCAGCTGAAGCGTCGTGTTGATCACGTCCACGTCGCCCGAGGCCAGCGTATTGCAGTCCAGTGTGTCGAAGGCGGCGTCGGCCGCGTAGGAGAAGCCCATCTCCTTGGCCAGCGCCATGGTCACCCGTGTTGGCACCAGCGGCGTGCCGAAGTGGCCGAGCACGACGTCGTTGCCCTTGGCGTAGTCTGCCAGCCCCGCCATGTCGTCGTAGGGTGCGTCGCCGCTGGCGGCGATCACGAAAGGATAGGTCAGGAAGTTGCCGAGCGGCTCGAACGGGTCGGGGTTCAGTTCGGGAATGCCGATCTGCGGGCCGACGACGGGAATGGCGATGATGAACGATCCGATGGTGTAGCCGTCAGCATCCGCATTGGCCACCTCGACGGCACCCGGGAAGGGTCCGCCGCCGCCGCCGGGCTTGTTCACCACCGCTGCGGGCACGCCGTATGTCTTCTGGAAATCCTCGGCAATCATCCGGGTCAGCACGTCTTCGAGATCGCCCGGAGGCCACGGCACCACGAATTCGACCGGCTTTTCCGGGTATTCGGCCTGGGCGGCCAGGGGCAGCGTCAGGGCGAGCGCTGCGGCGGTGGCGAGCAGTTTCTTCACGGGAGACCTCCATTGTTGGACGGTTCATTATTTGAACCGTTGGTATAAAATATTCTTGCCAATCTCGGATGCGTCTGTCAACAATTGTCTCACCTGCAACGAACAAACATTGTGACACGCCGGCAAGGACCGATGGGAACGATTACCAAAGCCCTGGAAATGCTGAATTTCTTCTCTCGCGAGAAGCCTGAGATCGGTCTGGGCGAATTTGTGCGCCTGACCGGGCGGGACAAGGCAACGGTGCATCGACATCTTGGAGAACTGGAGGAAAACGGGTTTCTGGAGCAGCTTCCCGTCAGCCGTGCCTATCGGCTCGGCCCGGCGATTCTGCGGCTTGCGGCGGTGCGCGAGACGACTCATCCGGCGCGGCGCCTGCTGCGTCCGATCGTGAGCCAGCTGGCGGACGATATCGGCGAGCTGGTTCATGTTTCGCTGTTGCAGGGCGCCCAGTTGTCGCCGGTCTTTCATGCCGATCCCAAATGCTACGGAACCCAGGTTCATTTCGATGTTGCCGAGATGCTGCCGCTCCATGCGACGTCCTCGGGACAGGCGGTGCTCGCCTTCGCCGCGCCGGAGCTGTGCGAGCGGGTCCTTGGGGGTCCGCTGCCCCGTTACACCGACGAGACGACGACCGACCGTGAGAGCCTGCTTGCCATGGTCGAACGCGCCCGGGAAACCGGCATCGGCAAGGCCGAGCGTACCTTCGACGAGGAGGTGACCTCGGAAAGCATCGCCCTGTTCGACGCCGCCGGGCAGCCGGTTGGTGCGCTGGCGGTGATTGTCCCCGCCGTGCGCGCGTCGGAAGAGAAATGGTCCCAGATCCGCCCGCTGCTGATCGACGCGGCGCGGGCGGCCACGCATTCGCTCGGGGGCGTCCTGCCGCCCTCCCATCCCCTGAAATAGCCGGTGCACCGGCCCGCTGCCCCAAGAGGTCCGCCATGAAAGACACGAATTTCCTCAAGGAACACAATGCCCGCACCGTCTGGCACCCGATGGTCCATCCTGCCGAAAGCCAGGCGAACCCGCCGGACATCATCACCCACGGCGATGGTGTGCGGATCACCGATGTCGACGGGCACCAGGTGGTCGACGCGGTCGGGGGGCTCTGGAACGTGAACCTCGGCTATTCCTGCGCCCCGGTGAAGGAGGCCATCGCGCGGCAGCTGGACCGGCTGCCGTATTACTCGATCTTCCGGGGCACCTCGAACGATGCGGTGATCGAACTGGGGGAGATGCTGAAAGAGTTTTTCGCGCCGGATGGGCTGACGCGGGCCTTCTATACCTCGGGCGGCTCGGATTCCGTGGAAGTGGCGCTGCGGCTGGCACGACAGTACCACAAGATCCGGGGCGAGGCCGGGCGGATCAAGTACCTGTCGCTGAAAAAGGGCTACCACGGGACGCATACGCTGGGCGCGAGCGTCAACGGCAATTCGAACTTCCGCACCCAGTACGAGCCGCTGCTCCCCGGCTGCTACCACGTTCCCGCACCCTACACCTATCGCAACCCGTACGGCGAGAGTGATCCGGCGCGGCTGGCGCAGCTGGTGCTGTCGGACATCGAGGACGAGATCCGCTTTCAGGACCCGTCGACCATTGCCGCCTTCATCATGGAGCCGATACTCGGCGCCGGTGGTGTCATCCCGCCGCATGAAAGCTTCATGCCGGGGGTGCGGGAGATCTGTTCGAAGTACGGCATCCTGCTGATCGCGGATGAAGTCATCACGGCCTTCGGTCGCACGGGCGACTGGTCGGGCTCGCGGCACTGGGGCGTGCAGCCGGACCTGATGTGCACTGCAAAGGCGATCACCAACGGGTATTTCCCGTTCGGTGCCGTGATGATTGCAGCAAGCGTGGCGGAGGTCTTCGAGAAGGACACCTCTGGCAAGGCTGCCATCGCTTCGGGGTACACCTATTCTGGCCACCCGGTCGGCGCGGCTGCGGCAATTGCCTGCCTCAAGGAAACGCAGCGCCTGGCCGTCAAGGACAACGCCGCCGCGCGTGGGGCACAGCTGTACGCCGGGCTTCTGGCGCTACAGGAGAAATACGCGCTGATTGGCGATGTCCGTGGCGGGCACGGATTGATGTGCGCGCTGGAGTTGGTCTCGGATCGCAGCAGCAAGGCCCCGGCGCACAAGGACACCCTCGCGCGCATCCACCGCGCGGCTTTCGAGGCGGGCACGATGATCCGGATCTCCGGCCCGAACATCATCCTGTCGCCGCCGCTGGTGCTCGACTCGACTGACGTCGAGACGATCCTGTCCGGACTGGACGCGGGCTTCGCGGCGGTCAGCTGATCAGCCCGGGAGACTGGAGAATCCAAGGTTCTTGCAGTCCGGACGTCGCTACCCTGTCCAGTCCTCTGGGGGGCATGGGCCACCGCCATCGGACCGGCGCCGCCGATAGCGGTCCCTTCCGATGAGAGGGACTGCGCCATCAGCCGGATAAAGGCAGGGTTACAGAACGGCCCGGGGACCGGATGGCGGCAGCCCGGACGATGCGCCCTGTGCGTCCCGAGTGCTGCGTTTGATTGAATGCCGTGCATTCCGAAGCGTGGTGTGCGATTATCGGTTACGCTTTTGCGTCTACAGGTTTATTTCTTTGGATCTTTCCGGTTTGCCTCTCTGGATGACCTTCCATGCACGCTGACACCTGCATTGTTGACCTCGGTCCGCTCCGATTCGACCCGCTTCTGAGGCGCCTGTCGTCCAGGACGGGTCAGGACGTGCCTCTGCGTCCGCAATCGACCGAGGTGTTGCGGGTGCTGGTCGACAAGGCTGGCGAGGTGGTGACGAAAGATGCGCTGATTGCGGCGGTCTGGCGGGACGTGGCCGTCACTGATGACAGTCTGACCCAGTGCATCTCAGACATCCGCCGCGCACTTGGAGACAGCGGCCGCAGCCTGTTGCAGACGGTTCCGCGGAAGGGATACCGGCTTGTCATCCCGCAGGCCCAGGACGCGCCAGAAAAAAGTCATCCAAAGCCGCGTCGCAGACGGTTCATCCCTGCCGCCCTGGCCGCCGTCGTGGTCCTGTGCGGGGCATTGGCCGCGATGGGCTTGCGACTGTCGGGACCGGAACAGACGGTCGCCGGGACGGTGACCATCCCCGCGGACGACCGACCCTCGGTTCGGATCATGCCGTTTGTCAGTCTCGGCGACGATCCGCGCTGGCAGCGGATCGGGCTCGGCATGGGAGCGGAAATCGCGGCGGCGCTGTCTCGGGATAGAACCCTGCACGTCATCGGTGCCGAGAACCATGGCCTGAACGTGCCGGATCTGCCGACGCGGTATCGGGTCGATGGCACCCTCCTGTCCGCAAACGGGACCGTGCGGGCGACCGCCAGCATGGTCGAGACGGACACATCCCGCATCCTCTGGAGCGGGGCCTGGGTCCTGCCGGACAGCGAGGTCACCCATGTCATCGACACCGTGACGGGCAAGGTCCTGTCCGGTGTCGGCGACCGCATCAGCGGCGCGATCAGTCAGGCCGAAGCGGAGAACGCCCGGCGCCGGGTTCCGGCCACTCTGGGTGCGCTGGATCTGTACATGCTGGGGTTGCAAGCCAAGAACAGCTATTTTCTCGACCCCGACGATCCGACTCCGCTGCGCGAGGGAGTCGGTTACCTGACCCGTGCCATTGAAGCGGACCCGGATTTCGCCGCCGCCCATGACGTGTTGGGCTGGGTGCAGAATTTCCTGGCTGACGTCACGCCCGACCTCGACGCCGCCCTGGCGCTGTACGAGGCATCCAACGCCAATGTGCGCAAGGCGGCCCGACTGGACCCGGGCGATGCGCTGATCTTGGCGCACCTGGCGATGGTCAGGACCTTCGAAGGCGATTTCGCAGGGGCCTGGCAGGATGCGCAGCGGGCGGTGGCCCTCGCCCCCAATACTGCCGACGTGCTGGCCATGGCCGCATCCGCCTACCCGTTCAACGACCTGCAGGCAGAGGGACCGTCGCAGGCGGTCGCGTGGTCGATGCGGGCGCTGGACCTCAATCCCGCCGCGCCCGCCTGGTATCACAGCGCCCTTGCCTTCTCGGCCTATTATGCGGGTGACATGGAGACGGCACTGCGGGAGGCGCGGAAGTGCCGGATGCCGTTCATGGCCCCGGTCCATGCGGCTGCGGCAGCGGCGCTTGGGGAAGCCGCCGAGGCCGAGGCGGTGCTGGACAGGTTCCGGCGCCTCGCATCCTTTCCGTCACTCGAAGACTACTACTTCGTGGATGCCTACGCGGTGCCGGCGCTTGTGCCCCTTGCCGAGGGATTGGAACGGACCAGCTGGCCGGTCACGCGAGCGCAGGCCGAGGCACGGCTTGCGCAGAAGTGACGGCAGTCAGTTTCCGGAACGCGCTTCAAGCATCTTGTCGTGATGGACCGCGTACACCGGCGCGGCGGACACCTCGATCATCGTGCCGGCGCGGCTGAAACGGTAGAGCGTTCCATGTTGTCCTGTGTGGCTCAAGGCGACGGCGCCCCACATCCGCCGGGCACGCATGTGGGCCATAGGTGGCGACGACGTCGAAACGGTCGCCCGCCCGCACGTAGTAGACGGCCATGTCCACACCGCCCCCGTGCAGGGAAACGCCTTGTATCGGTGTCGTCAGCCGGATGATGTCGGCGTTGGCGACCTGGCCCAGGGTCAGCAGGGCGGCGGCCAGGATAGGGAAGAAGGTCATGTCGGCAATCCGATCGTTTCGGGGAAGGGGATCAGCAACGGCTGTAGATTTCGCCCCAGAAGGCGCGGTTCGGCAGCGGGTCGGTGGCGTGGTTCCGGGCAAGGAACAGGCCGCCGAGGCGATAGGCCTCGCGCTCGCCCTGATTGCGGCACTGCCAGCTGTCCATGACACCCGACAGGCGCTGTGCGTGGTGGACCAGTTCATGCAGCAACTGCTCCTGGAAAATCGGATCCTGCAAGGGATCGTCGCCGGGCCACGCCGGTTCCGGGGTGAGCAGGAATATCGTGCCGTGCGGCCCGTCTTCGTGGCTGTAGAGCGCGATGACCCGCGCGTCTACGCGGCTGGCCGGGATGTCCTGAGGCGCGTCACGGTAGAATTCCGCCGTCAGCGCCTCCGGCGTCAGAAGCGCGATGTCGGGGAGCGGCATGGTCGCCGTGTCGTAAGACGAATGGGCGGCGATCCATGCCATGAGGGCGGTTGCAAGGGCGTTCATCGTGGGGGTCTCCCGGAGTGGCTGATATGACCGGATCAGCCAGCGACACAGCTGTGCCGAACGTCCTGAAGAAACCTCGGAATTTATCTGAAATCTTATGAAAATCCTTGTTTGACAACGGTTTGCCCCCGGACGCCAGCATAGGGCAAAGCAAGTCTCACGTGCTTGTGCCTCCTGCACTGGGCTCCTGTCCGTGGCCGCGCCACGGCAGGGTCAACATCCTTGGGAAGAAATCGGGCCAATCCGGCGAATTGCGCATTGTCAGCGTCGCTCGGGCCAATGGTGCGTCACGCATGACCCTTTCTTGCGAAGTCCGCCCGGCGTCAGGGATCGGCGAGTCCGTCGAGGAACGCCACCGCTGCCCGGGACAGGCGCTTGTCTTCCGGCCAGATGACGTTCCAGTCACGGAGGATCGGAAAGGAGTCGATGTTCAGTTCGACAAGGTAGCCGTGACGCAGTTCCAGTTCGATGGTGCTGCGGCTGAGGACCGACAGGCCCAACCCGGACATCACGCCCTGTTTGACGGCTTCGTTCGCCCCGAGTTCGATCAACTTTTCCGGCGACACGCCTGCGGCGTCGAAGGCCCGCTCCACCGCAAGCCGCGTGCCCGATCCGCTTTCGCGCGTCAGGAACGGATAGCGGGCGAGGTCCGCCAGGGTCAGGGACGCGCGCCCGGCCAGGGCGTGTCCCGCAGGGGCGATCACGACCAGCGGATTCTTCGCAAAGACCCGGCTTGCTGCCTTCAGTTCGCGAGGCGGCGTGCCGAAGATGTAAAGATCGTCGGCATTCGCGGCGAAGCGGGCCATCAGCTCCTCTCGATTGCCGACGGTCAGGGTGACGTCAATGCCAGGGTAGGCCGCGATGAACGCGCCGATGCGCCGCGGCATATCATATTTCGCCGTCGACACGACCGACAGCCGCAGGCGCCCGCGCGCCAGACCGTCGAGTTCGGCCAGCGCCATGTCGAGGTTGTCCACCTCTTCCAGCATGTGCTGCGCCGAATGCAGGACCAGCCTGCCAACGTCGGTCAGGTGCAGGGTCTTGCCGATCCGCTCGATCAGTTTCTGGCCCAGATGCTCCTCGAGCTGGCGGACCTGCGCAAATGTCGCAGGTTGCGTCAGGTTCAGCGTATCCGCCGCCCGGGTGTAGGAGAGTTGCTGCGCAACCTCCCGAAATATCTGCATTTGTCTCAGCGAGTAGCGCATGAAATAAAGGATCGCATAGTCTTGGAATAAAAACTATTCATTTTTCTTTATTTATTCCGCATGGCTTTCTGCCCGGGACACAAGTGGCCGGCCTCTGGTGCCGCCCACGGGGAGGAGACCCAGGACCATGAACATACAGACCCCCAGGAAATACGACGCCGGTGTGAAGGAGTATCGCTCCACCTATTGGGAGCCGGATTACACCATCAAGGAAACCGACATCCTTGCCGTCTTCAAGGTGATCCCGCAGGACGGCGTCCCGCGCGAGGAAGCCGCCGCCGCCGTGGCCGCCGAGAGCTCGACCGGCACCTGGACCACGGTCTGGACCGACCTGCTGACCGACCTCGACCACTACAAGGGCCGCGCTTACCGAATCGAGGACGTGCCGGGGCAAGACGAGGCGTTCTATGCCTTCGTCGCCTATCCCGCCGATCTGTTCGAGGAGGGTTCGGTGGTGAACGTCTTCACCTCCATCGTCGGCAATGTCTTTGGCTTCAAGGCCGTGCGGTCGCTGCGGCTAGAGGACGTGCGCTTCCCGATCTGGTTCGTCAAGACCTGCTATGGCCCGCCGCACGGCATCCAGGTCGAGCGGGACAAGATGGACAAATACGGTCGCCCGCTGCTGGGCTGCACGATCAAACCCAAGCTGGGCCTGTCAGCCAAGAATTACGGTCGCGCCGTATACGAAGTGCTGCGCGGCGGGCTCGATTTCTCCAAGGACGACGAGAACGTCAACTCGCAGCCCTTCATGCGCTGGCGCGACCGCTTCCTGTTCTGCCAGGAGGCCATCGACAAGGCACAGGCCGAGACCGGCGAGCGCAAGGGCCATTACATGAACGTCACGGCGCCCACGGTCGAGGAGATGTTCAAGCGCGCCGAGTTCGCCAAGGAGATCGGCACGCCGATCATCATGTCCGATTACCTGACGCTGGGCTGGGCGGCGCACAACTCGCTGTCGAAATGGTGTCGTGACAACGGCATGCTGCTGCATGTCCACCGTGCGATGCATGCCGTCATGGACCGCAACCCCAACCACGGCATCAACTTTCGCGTGCTGGCCAAGCTGCTGCGTCTCCTTGGCGGCGACCACCTGCATTCCGGCACCGTGGTGGGCAAGCTGGAAGGCGACCGCAACGCGACGCTCGGCTGGATCAACCTGATGCGCGACCGGTTCATCAAGGAAGACCGCGCCATGGGCATCTTCTTCGACCAGGACTGGGGCTCGATGCCGGGCGTCTTCCCGGTCGCTTCGGGCGGCATCCATGTCTGGCACATGCCGGCCCTCGTCTCGATCTTCGGCAACGACTCGGTCCTGCAATTCGGGGGCGGCACGCTCGGTCACCCGTGGGGCAATGCCGCAGGGGCGGCCGCCAACCGTGTCGCACTGGAAGCCTGCGTGCAGGCCCGCAACGAGGGCCGCGAGATCGAGAAGGAGGGCAAGGACATCCTGATGGCGGCGGCCCGGCATTCGCCCGAGTTGAGGGCCGCGATGGAGACCTGGAAGGAAATCAAGTTCGAGTTCGACACGGTCGACAAGCTCGACGTGCAGCACCGCTGATATCCCCGCGAACCCCGAAGGAACATGACAATGAGCAACGTCCAAGACTACCCCTCGCGCCTGTCCGACCCGGCCAGCCGCAAGATGGAGACCTTTTCCTACCTGCCGCCGATGACAAAGGACCAGGTCCGCAAGCAGGTGCAGTGGATCGTCGACAACGGCTGGAACCCGGCGATCGAACACACCGAACCGGCCAATGCCGGCGGCTACTACTGGTACATGTGGAAGCTGCCGATGTTTGGCGAAACGGATGTGGACGCGATCCTGGCCGAGATCGACGAATGCCACGACGCGAACCCGGCGCACCATGTCCGCCTGCTGGGCTACGACAACTTCACCCAGAGCCAGGGCGCCAACATGGTCGTCTATCGCGGCCAGATGGTCTGAGCTGTCCTGATCGGAAAACCCGGGCCGTCCGCGACAGGGCGCCCCAACCCCGGGGAGGAGCAACCCATGAAGGACGCACTTGACGATTTCCGCGTGGCCGAAGCCCCGTACTGGCGCGAGACCACGGATGAGGTGGCGCTGTTCACCGCCGCCTGGGAGGCCCGCATTCCCGTCATGCTCAAGGGCCCCACCGGCTGCGGCAAGACCCGTTTCGTCGAGCATATGGCCTGGCGGCTGGGTCGTCCGCTGGTGACGGTGGCCTGCAACGAGGACATGACCGCCTCGGATCTGGTCGGTCGGTATCTGCTGGATGCGGACGGCACCCGCTGGCAGGATGGACCGCTGACCTTCGCCGCCCGGCATGGCGCGATCTGCTATCTCGACGAGGTGGTCGAGGCGCGGCAGGACACCACGGTGGCGATTCACCCGCTGACCGACGACCGCCGCGTGCTGCCCCTGGACAAGAAGGGAGAGTTGCTCCGGGCTCACCCCGATTTCCTGATCGTCATCAGCTACAACCCGGGCTACCAGTCGTTGATGAAGGACCTCAAGCAATCCACGAAGCAGCGCTTCGGGGCGATGGATTTCACCTGGCCGGGGCCGGAGGTCGAGGCCGAAGTTGTCGCGCATGAATCCGGAGTCGATGAACAGACCGCGCAGAAGCTGGTCGAGATCGGCGCCCGGTCGCGCAACCTCAAGGGACATGGACTGGACGAAGGTGTGTCGACACGGATGCTGATCCACGCGGGGCGGCTGATCCGCGGCGGCATAGACCCGCGCGCGGCCTGTTCCATGGCCCTTGTGCACTCCATCACCGACGATCCGGACATGCGTGATGCTCTCGATGCCGCCGTCGCCACCTGGTTCTGACCCCCTGCCACCCGAGCACGCCGCCCTGCCTGACGGATTGCCGACGCCGGTGCGCGAGGCCCTTTTCGCGGCCTTGCCGGACGCACGCCGCAAACTGTCGCCCAGGGCGCTCGACCTTTGGCTGAACGGGGTTGCCTCGCTGTCGCGGCTCGGACGCGGCGAAGATCCGGTGATCGCCTGGATCGAAGCGGGCGCGGCGCTGGCCGCGGATCTCGGCGAGGACGTGCTGTCCGAACTCCTGCCGCTGCTGCTGGGATTTGCCTCGCGCACCTCCGGCGCCGTCATCGCGCGGCTGCTGGAAACCGCGCCGCTTGCCGGCCGTAGGCTCGGCGACGCCACGCTGTTCCTGCACTACCTGCGCTTCATCGAACACATGCTGGCGCGGGCCCCGCGGGCCGTCCGGCCGATGCTGGACCAGCTTCAGGACCTGCTCGACGTGCTGACCCTTGGCGGCCTGCGCCGCTGGGCCGACTGGGGCATCGACGCGCATCGCAGCGATTTCAGGGAACTCACCCGCTACTTCGCGCTCCAGTCCGAGGAAAGCCGCGCGATCGTGCAACGCGAGCGCAAGGGCACGCTGCTGGTGGACGTGCAGCGGCGGCTGATGATGTATCTCCGGGCGCTCTGGGGGCGGGATTTCACCATCACACCTACCTCGGGGGATTTCGAGGACCGGTCCGGCCTGCGCCCCTATTACGAAGCCTTCAGCCTGCACCTGCCCGATGCGCTGGACGACTGGCAGCCAGCAGGTAGCGATGCGGCAGGGCAGGAAGCTAAATCGGTTCCCGCGCTGGACCTGTTCCGTGCGCAGACGGCACATCTGGCGGCGCATCTGGCCTGCCTGCGCAAACCGATCCGGGGCGAAGGGCTGAACGCGTTGCAATCCACCTGCATCGGCTTGATCGAGGACGCCCGCGCCGAGGCGCTGGCCATCGCCCGTCTGCCCCGATTGCGCGACCTCTGGGCGCGGTTCCATGGCCAGACGGGCAGCGGCATCGCGGGTGAGTTCGACCGCATCGCGCGGGCCTTGCTGATCCCCGGACGGAGTGCCGGAAGCCCCCTTGCGGATTGGGCGCGCGGGCAGTTCGCGACGCTCGATCTGACCGATCCTGAAGCTGCCCGCAGGCTTGGTCTGCAACTGGCCGACCGGCTGCGCGGGCTGCCCTATTCGGCTTATAACGATCATCCCGCCTGTCCTTATCGCTGCGACAACCGGCTTCTGTGGCAGTTCGAGGAGGTGGAATTCGACGCCGGCCATCTGCCCCCGCCGCAGGTGCGCAAGTACGTCAGCGTCACCGAGATGGTGAACGAGGTGGAGGTCGAGACCGCAGGCGACGATGCACAGGAAATCTGGGTGCAATCCGCCGAGTTTTTCGACGACGACGGCACCAGCTTCAACGAGAGGGAAGGCCGCGACCCCGTCGCGCCACCGGTCTTCTACGACGAGTTCGACCACAGGATCCAGATGATGCGCCCGGCCTGGGCGACCGTGCTGGAACGTCGCCCGAGGCTGGGCGATCCGGGGATGGCCAAGGCGATCCTCGACGAACACCGCCCCGTCCTGCAATGGCTGAAGTACCGGCTTGAGGCGATGCGCCCGCAGGGACCGCAGCGCATCCGCAAGCTGGAGGACGGTGACGAGATCGACATCGGCGCCGCGATCACCGCCGCCATCGACGTTCGCATGGGCCGCCAGCCCGACCCGAGGGTGATGATGCGGCAGGTCCGCAAGACGCGCGACACCGCCGTGATGGTTCTGCTGGACCTGTCGGAGTCCACCAACGACCCCACCGCCGACGGCCAGACCGTGCTGGACCTGACGAAATCCGCCTGCGTGTTGCTGTCCGAGGCGATCCACCGCGTCGGCGATGCCTTCGCGATCCACGGCTTCTGTTCGGATGGGCGGGCTCAGGTGCACTACGAGCGGTTCAAGGATTTCGGCCAAGGCTGGGACGCCACCGCCGCAGCGCGGCTGATGGGGGCCAAAGGGGAGCTGTCCACCCGCATGGGCACGGCGATCCGCCATGCCACAGCGCAGATGGCACGCGTCATGGCCGCGCGCAAGCTGATGCTGGTCCTGACAGACGGCGCGCCCGCCGACATCGACGTGCGCGATCCGCAATACCTGCGCGCCGATGCCCGGCGTGCGGTGGAAGAGGCGCGGAAGGTGGGTATCACGCCCTTTTGCCTGACGCTCGATCCCGGCGCGAATGCCTATGTGCAACGCATCTTCAGCCCGCGCGGCGCGATGATCCTCGACCGGGTGGAGCGTCTGCCCGAACGCTTGCCGCAGCTCTACGCCGCGCTCACCCAGTGAGTTTGGGCAGGTAGACACCCCCGAGCGCCTCGATCTCTTCGGCGCAGCGCTTCGTTGCCATGGAAATCGACGTGGCATCGGGTGTGCCGGGGATCATGTACCAATGCCGCATGACCGGCAGGCCCATCCCGCGCAACAGCACCAGCCGCCCGGCCTGCACCTCGTCATGCACGGTATGCAGCGACAGGAACGCGATACCCAGGCCTGCAAGCACCGCCTGCTTGATCGTCTCGTTCGACGGCATGACCACCATCCGCGGGGCGTGGCCCTCGGCCAGGCGTTCGATGAAGCGCTGCATCAGGATGCGCGTGCCGGACCCGTCCTCGCGGCTCAGGAAGGTCTCCCGCAGCAGTGCGGCGGTGTCGTAGCCGTCCTGTCCCGCCAGGGGATGATCCGGTGGCAGGACGACGCCATGCGGATGCGGCCCCAAGGGCACGGCGCGGGCAAGCGCATTGCGCGGCGGGCGACCCATGATGGCAAGGTCGTAGTCGCCCCGGTCCAGCGCCGCGATGGTCTCGCTGCGGTTGGCGACGCGCAGCGTGATCTCCACATCGGGGATTCGATCCTGCAGGAGCCGTACGAGTCGGGGCGCGAAATACTTGGCAGTGGACACCGTGCCGAGCACGACATGGCCGCTGCGACCCTGCGAAATGGCCGCGATCTGGCGTGCGGCATGCGACAAAACGGCCTCGATCCGTTGTGCGGCGATCACCATCTCCTGTCCGGCCTGCGTCGCGTGGAATCCCGATCCGTCAGCGGCGCGCTGCAACAGGGACTGCCCCGCGGCAGACTCCAAGTTCTTGATCTGGCTATGAATTGCGGGTGGCGTCTGGTGCAGGCTTTCCGCTGCAAGCGTCAAAGACCCGGTCTCGACAACCGCGAGAAGGGCGCGCATCTGCTTCAGTGTCAGGGCATCGAGACGCATGATTCAATTTTTCTGATGCAAACTTCCATTTTTTTAAATTCCTCAAAAACCCGGCTTGCCGCAAGCATTGAGTTGTCAGGGAGGACAACCCATATGCAAGCTCTTGATCGAATGCCACCGGGGGCAGACCCCGCGCTGGCAGCGGAAATCGACCGTCTGGCCGGTGTCGCGGCGAAGCTGGCCCACCGCATCGCACGGGGCGGGATCGACGAGGCGCTCGGCGGAGCCGTCGGCACAAACACCGATGGCGATGCGCAGAAGGCGCTGGACGTCATCGCGGATGAAGCGTTCATGGAGGCCCTGCGCGGGGGCGCGGTGCGCCACTACGCGTCCGAGGAACAGGACGCCGTCGTTGTGCTGAACCCGCAGGGCCGGTTTGCCGTGGCCATCGACCCGCTGGACGGATCGTCCAACATCGACACGAATGTCTCGATCGGCACGATCTTCGGCATCTATCCCGCCGAGGACACGACCGGGGCCTCGTTCCTCCGGCCGGGCCGCGACCTGCTGGCTTCGGGCTATGCGATCTTCGGGCCGCAATGCGCGCTGTTGATGACGCTGGGCGACGGGGTGCTGAAATACGTGCTCGATCCCGAAACCGGGCGGTTCACACTGACCGCTGCGCCCGCGCCGATCCCGGCGGATTCCATCGAATACGCCATCAACGCATCGAATTACCGCCACTGGAACGCGCCGATCCGCGCCTATGTGGATGACCGCGTCGCCGGGGCCGAGGGTCCCACGGGCCATGACTTCAACATGCGCTGGATTGCCTCCCTGGTTGCCGAAACGCACCGCATCCTGACCCGCGGCGGGATATTCCTGTATCCGTCCGACGCGCGGCCCGGCTATCTCCATGGTCGGCTGCGCTACGTCTATGAATGCGCGCCGATCGCCTTTCTGGTCGAACAGGCGGGCGGGCGTGCCACCGACGGGCAGGAACGCATCCTCGATGCGGTGCCGGACGCCCTGCATGCGCGCACGCCCTTCGTCTTCGGCTCCGCCAACAAGGTCGCCCGCGTCGCAACCTATCACGACCTGCCCGCCGAAGAGACATCCGCGCTCTTTGGCAAGCGCGGCCTGTTCCGCGCCTGACCGCAAGCCCGAGGATCATCCCATGAGCACCAGATATCCCATCATTTCCGTCACCGGGTCTTCCGGCGCGGGCACCTCGACGGTCAAGAAGACCTTCGACCAGATCTTTCGCCGCGAAGGCATCACCGCCGTGTCGATCGAAGGCGACGCCTTCCATCGCTACAACCGCGCCGACATGCGGGCCGAACTGGAGCGGCGGCAGGCCGAAGGCGACCAGACGTTTTCGCATTTTTCCTACGACGCCAACGAACTTGGCGAACTCGAGCGTGTATTCCGCGAATATGGCCAGACCGGCAAAGGCCGCACCCGCACCTATGTCCATGACGCCGAGGAAGCGGAACGGACCGGCGTGCCACCTGGCGAATTCACCGCTTGGGCGCCCTTCGAGGACGGGTCGGACCTGCTGTTCTACGAGGGTCTTCACGGATCGGTCGTCAACGACGAGGTCAACCTGCCCGCGCTGGCCGATCTGAAGATCGGCGTGGTGCCTGTCATCAACCTAGAATGGATCCAGAAGATCCACCGGGACCGCGAAAGCCGCGGCTATTCCACCGAGGCGGTCACCGATACGATCCTGCGCCGCATGCATGCCTATGTGCACTGCATCTGCCCGCAGTTTACCGAGACCGACATCAATTTCCAGCGCGTGCCGATGGTCGACACGTCGAACCCGTTCATCGCGCGCTGGATCCCGACGCCGGACGAGAGCCTGATCGTGATCCGCTTCAGGAGCCCGCGCGGCATCGACTTTCCCTATCTCACCTCGATGATCCATGGCTCCTGGATGAGCCGCGCAAATTCCATCGTGATCCCCGGCAACAAGCTGGATCTGGCGATGCAGCTCATCCTGACCCCGCTCATCGAACGCCTTGTCACCGTCGCGCGCAAGGCGCGTGCCTGAAGGAGAACCGACATGACCGCCCCGATGACCCAGGCCGACGAGCGCCGCATGGCAGGTGCAATCCGCGCCCTTGCCATGGACGCGGTGCAGGCCGCCAACTCCGGCCATCCCGGCATGCCGATGGGCATGGCCGATGTCGCCACCGTGCTGTTCAACCGCTTCATTACCCTCGACCCGGCAGCGCCGGACTGGCCGAACCGCGACCGCTTCGTCCTCTCGGCGGGGCACGGGTCGATGCTGCTTTATGCCGTCAACCACCTGCTGGGCTATGACGACATGGACATGGACCAGCTGCGCAACTTCCGCCAGATGGGCTATCGCACCGCAGGGCACCCGGAATATGGCCATGCCAAGGGGATCGAGGTCACGACCGGCCCGCTGGGGCAGGGTCTGGCCACCGCTGTCGGCATGGCGATTTCGGAGCGGCTCGGGCAGGCGCGGTTTGGCGATCTGATCGACCATTTCACTTATGTCATCGCTGGCGACGGCTGCCTGATGGAAGGCGTCAGCCACGAGGCGATCGACATGGCCGGGCACATGGGCCTCGGTCATCTGATCCTGCTCTGGGACGACAACCGCATCACCATCGACGGCGACACGGACCTGTCGACCTCGACCGACCAGATGGCGCGGTTTGCCGCTGCCGGATGGCATGTGCTGGCGGTGGACGGCCACAACGCCACGGAAATCGCCGACGCGCTGGAAGAGGCCCGCCGCGACCCGCGCCCGTCGATGATTGCCTGCCGCACCGTGATCGGCTACGGCGCCCCCAACAAGCAGGGCAGCCACGACGTGCATGGCGCACCGCTGGGCGAGGCTGAAATCGCCGCCGCGCGGCAGACACTGGGCTGGACCCACCCCGCATTCGAGGTGCCGGACGACGTATATGACGCCTGGTCCGCCATCGCGGCGCGTGGTGCAATGGCCCGGGCGGCTTGGGAAGACCGGTTGTCGGCGTCACCGCACCGCGCAGCGTTCGAGGCGCATCGCGCCGCTGATCCCGCCGCGCTGGGGGAGGCAATGGCGGCCTACAAGGCGTCACTCGTCGCGGACAAGCCAAAGGTCGCCACTCGCAAGGCCAGCCAGATGGCGCTGGAGGTGGTGAACACCGCCTTGCCCTTCACCATCGGTGGTTCGGCCGATCTCACCGGATCGAACCTGACCCAGACCAAGAGGCTGACATCGGTGGCGCCCGGCGATTTCTCCGGCCGCTATCTTCACTACGGCATCCGAGAATTCGGCATGTCGGCGGCGATGAACGGCATCGCGCTGTCGGGACTCTTCCGGCCCTATGGCGGAACCTTCCTTGTCTTCGCGGACTATGCCCGCCCGGCGATCCGGCTGGCGGCGCTGATGCAGGTGCCCACGATCTTCGTGATGACGCATGACTCCATCGGCCTTGGCGAGGACGGCCCGACCCACCAGCCGGTGGAGACGCTGGCCTCGTTGCGCGCAATCCCGAACCTGTGCGTGCTGCGCCCGGCGGATGCGATGGAAACCGCCGAAGCCTGGGAAATCGCCCTCGCATCCACCAGGACTCCGGTGGTGCTGGCGCTGTCGCGCCAGAACCTGCCCGCGCTGCGCCATGCCGTGACGGAAAACCTGTCGGCCAAAGGTGCCTACGTGTTGCATGAGGCGGACGGCCCCCGCGACGTGACGTTGATCGCCACGGGATCGGAGGTCGAGATCGCTATCACTGCGGCCAACCGGCTCGCCGGGACGGGCGTTAAGGCCGCGGTCGTCTCGGCTCCGTCCTTCGAGCTTTTCGCGCTGCAGGACGACGCCTATCGCGCACAGGTGCTGGGGTCCGCGCCGCGCATCGGTGTCGAGGCGGCGATCCGCATGGGATGGGACGCGGTGCTGCGGCCCGAGGACGGATTCATCGGCATGACCGGCTTCGGCGCCTCCGCCCCAGCGGACCTGCTCTATGACCATTTTGGACTCACGGCGCAGGCCGTGGCCGACGCTGCCATCGCCCGGCTTTGATTCAAACGGAACGACAAGAAAGATCAAGGACATGACAGTGAAAGTCGCCATCAACGGATTTGGCCGCATCGGCCGCAACGTCCTGCGCGCGATCATCGAATCCGGCCGCACCGACATCGAGGTCGTCGCGATCAACGATCTCGGCCCGGTCGAAACCAACGCCCACCTGCTGCAATACGACAGCGTCCATGGCCGCTTCCCGGTCGAGGTGTCCTCCGGCGACGACTGGATCGACGTGGGCCGCGGGCCGATCAAGGTGACCGCGATCCGCAATCCCGCCGAGCTGCCGTGGAGCCACATCGACGTGGTGATGGAGTGCACCGGCATCTTCACCTCCAAGGAGAAGTGCAAGGCGCACCTGGAGAATGGCTCTAAGCGCGTGCTGATTTCCGCCCCCGGCGACGGTGCCGACAAGACCATCGTCTTCGGCGTCAATGACAGCGTGCTGACCAGCGACGACATCGTCGTCTCCAACGCCTCCTGCACCACGAACTGCCTGTCGCCGGTGGCCAAGGTGCTCAACGATACCGTCGGGATCGTGAAAGGCTTCATGACCACGATCCACAGCTACACCGGTGATCAGCCGACGCTGGACACCATGCACAAGGACCTCTACCGCGCCCGCGCGGCCGCGCTCTCGATGATCCCGACGTCCACCGGCGCGGCGAAGGCCGTGGGGCTGGTTCTGCCGGAACTGAACGGCAAGCTCGACGGGGTCGCGATCCGCGTGCCGACGCCGAACGTCTCCGTCGTCGACCTGACCTTCGAGGCGTCCCGCGCGACCACCGTGCAGGAGATCAACGACGCGATCCGCGATGCCGCCGACGGCCCGCTCAAGGGCATCCTCGGCTACACCGACAAGAAACTCGTCAGCTCCGACTTCAACCATGACCCGCATTCGTCGGTCTTCCACACGGACCAGACCAAGGTCATGGACGGCACCATGGTCCGCATCCTGA
>NZ_JBNAGK010000025.1:0-34695 GCF_049803835.1 Tropicibacter sp. S64
CAAGCCCGCCGCGCCGGAACTGGGCACCGACCTGCACTTCGAGTTCGACTTCATCCTGCAGACCGCCGCCGCCGAAAAGGCCATCGCCGCCGAGTAAGCCCGCGACCTCCCTGTGAACTGGCCCCCGACTGACGGGGGCCTTTTTCGTTTGAGCATAAACAACTTTGGCCCGGCTGCTTGATCCCACGGTTCGAGGGTGTGGTCCATTCGCAGAAGTGGATGGAAGCTCTGTGGGACAAGTTCGTCATGGCTGCCCTCGCGGAACCGAGCCGGGAGCAGGGCATTGATGCCGGGACGGTTGTGCAGTGGCGGGAGTGGACGACGGTCGCGGATCTGAAATCCGGCCGGAAGGAGCCGCTCTCCGCGGTCCTGACCGACAACGGTATCCAGTTTGCCGAGCAGCCCAGAAACCGAAACGCTTCCCAATCCCGGAAAATGCGCTTTGACAGGATCGAGCATTGCCTGACCAGGCCCAACCATCCGTGGACCAACGGCCAGGTCAAACGGATGAACCGCACGATCAAGGAGGGCGAGGCCCGAAGCCGATCCGGGGCATCGGCGACGGCTGAACGGCAAACGCGTTCACCACGACAGCCCGATCCGATCCGTCAGATGCGGGAACTGAACACTCAAGAATGGAGTCTCCCGATTCCCGACCCGAGATCATCACGGGCAAATACAGTCATGAGCATGCCTCCGTGAACGAGATCGCCGCCGTGGTCAGCCGCAGCCTCGCCGAGAAGAGGGCGTTCGATGGTGTGGTGGGCGCGGCCCCGATGACTGAGCGGACCGTGCCCTGCCACCCGGCCATGAATATCGCCATCACCAAAAGCCGTCCCAGAGCGCCCGGTGGCTTCGTGAGGCTGTTCTGCCGCCCGCTCACGGCCCGGATCACACCGGACATGCGCGGCCAGAGACGCGATCTCCCGGAGTGACGTCCTGTCAGAAAGCGGAGTCACCCGGTTTTACCCTCATCGGTTGGCCTGCAACGGCGAGCCAGACTTCATCGCAGGCCTCGGCAACCGCCTGGTTCACATGGCCAGCGGCATCGCGAAAGGCGCGCGCCAACGGGTTGTCCGGTACGATGCCAAGGCCGACCTCGTTGGTGACGAAGATCACCGGCGCCTTTTGAGTGGCAAGTGTCCGGATCAGGCGATGGGTCTCCTGATGCCAGTCGGCCTCGTCCAGCATGAGGTTGGTCAGCCACAGGGTCAGACAATCCACCAGCCGGGGCAAATCGCCATCGGTGCCCAGCAAGGCACCGGACAGATCGGTCGGCGCTTCGGTCTCCGTCCACTCGGCACCGCGCCGGGCCCGGTGAGCGGCCACCCGCGCGGCCATGTCGGTATCGCCATCGTAGATCCGGGACGTGGCGATATAGATCGCCCGGCCGCAGGGCTGCAGCGCCTTTCGCTCCGCCAACCCGGATTTCCCCGACCGTGCGCCCCCGGTGATGAGTATCGACTTTCCCATGGCTCTGTGGGAGAGCACTTTCCAAAGAGAAGATAAAGTCCGAAAGCCGACCCCTTGGGAACGAATGCGAAGTCCACGCCGGAGGTGATCCCCAGCCGCCACGGGCCTGTGGCCGGACCCGGGCAGCTGAACGGCCAAACGGATGTGACGGGGCATGGGCCCGGTGCGCTCAGCCTGTCGGTAACGCGCCTGCTCTCCAAGCGGGCGGGCCCATCTCGGTGATCGAGGTCGACCGGAGATGACCCCTGTGTCGGTGCAGGCCCATTTCGGAGAATGGTTGCAAGGGCGTCTGGGTCCGGACGGGCCGGTGGTGTTGATCACCCTGCCCTGTCCCGCGCTCCGTGTCGCGGCCCCCGGCACAATCCGCCCTCCCTTCCCGCCCGATAGTCTGGCGGATTTCGCCGCCCGGCTGCGCCTGCCCTGCCTGCCAGAAGGCGTGACCCGGAATTTTCCACTGGGTATCGGGGCGGGTGCATCGACGGCAACCCTGGTTGCGCTGGCCCGCTCCGCAGGGTTCCTGGGCCCGCCGGAGACGTTGGCCGAGGCCTGTCTTCGGGCCGAGAAGGCCAGTGACCCGCTGATGTTCCCCGAACCGGACCGCCTGCTCTGGGCCTCGCGGGAGGCCAGGGTGGTGCAGAGGGTCAAGGCGCCGAAACGCGCCGAGATCCTTGGCGGCCTTTGGGGCGCACCGCAGCGCACGGATGCGGCAGACATGGACTTCGATGATGTCAGCGATTTGGTAGAAGCGTGGCACGACGCGACCGATCTGCCTCGGTTCGCCGCCATTGCCAGCGACTCGGCACTGCGCTGCACGGCGCGGCGCGGCCCCTGCGACCCGATGCCCGAACTCGCCCGTGATCTCGGCGCACTTGGCGTCATGCGGGCGCATACCGGCTCGGCGCGTGGTTTGATCTTTGCTCCCGGGACGGCACCAACCCACGGCGCCGATGCGCTGCGCGAAGCGGGCCTCGCGGACGTCTTCACCTTTCGGACAGGCAGCCCATGAGTTTCGTTTTGATGATGCTGGGCGGCATGGCGCTCGATCTGGCCCTTGGCTGGCCCGACCGGCTATATGCGCGGATCGGCCACCCTGTGACATGGCTTGGGCGTGCGATCACCCTTTGTGAGCATCGGCTGAATCGGGGCGCTTGGGGGGCGCGCCTCCTTGGCGGATCCACGACCACCGTGCTGATCGCGGCTCTGGCCGTCCTGCCCGCGTGGGCGCTCCAGTCCGCCCTGCCTGACACCTGGGCAGGCACGCTCGTCGGGGCGGTCCTGGCCTGGCCGATGATCGCGGTGCGCTCGATGCATGACCACGTCGCAGCCGTCGCAAAGGCGCTGACCGCGGAAGATATGCCGGAATCGCGCCGCACCGTGAGCATGATCGTCGGGCGCAACCCGTCTCAACTCGACGCCCCGGCCATCGCCCGTGCCGCCACGGAGAGCCTGGCCGAGAACACATCCGACGGCATCGTCGCGCCGCTGTTCTGGGGGGCGCTGCTGGGGCTACCCGGAATCTACGGTTACAAGGCGATCAACACGATGGATTCGATGATCGGCCATCGGTCAGTCCGCTACGACGCCTTCGGCAAGACCGCCGCCCGGCTGGATGACATGGTGAATCTGGTTCCGGCGCGGTTGACCGGCCTTGTATTCGCCTGCGTCTCGCGCAGACCCCTGACCGCCATCACGGTCATGTGGCGTGACGCTGGCGCACATCGCTCGCCCAACGCCGGCTGGCCCGAAGGCGCAATGGCCGCCGCGTTGAACGTGCGCCTGTCGGGTCCACGGGTCTACGACGGGCAGATCGCGGAGGAGCCCTGGCTGAACGAAGGTGCGCCCGATCCCGACGGTCAGGATCTGCACCGTGCACTGTCGCTTTATCGTCGTGCCATGGCGCTTTGCGGGCTTGCCCTTGCCGCGATGGCCTTGCTTTAACGCGCGCATGACCAAGACCAGAGATCACGGCGGCAATCTGGACGCAGCAATGGTCCGCCTGGGCGGCACACCGGGCGAATGGCTCGATCTGTCCACGGGCATCAACCCGATGCCCTATCCGCTGCCGCCCATCCCGCCCGAGTCCTGGGCCGTCCTGCCGCGCGGAACCGACATGGCGCGTCTGTCGGATAGCGCCGCCGCGGCCTATGCCACCTCGGCACGGGTGATCCCCATGGCAGGGGCGCAGGGGGCGATCCAGATCGTGCCATGGCTGCGAACACCCGGACGCGCGGCCGTCCAGGGACCCACCTATAACGAACACGCTGCTGCCCTGCGGGCCTGCGGCTGGCAGGTATCGGAGGTCGCGCATCTCGAAGCACTGTCCGGGGCGGATCTGGCCGTGGTGGTCAACCCCAACAACCCTGACGGCAGGCGCCATGCGCCGGAACGCTTGTCGGCCTTGGCCGCGACCGTTGGCCTGCTGATCGTCGACGAGAGTTTTGCCGACCCGGACCCGGATGTGTCGCTGGCCCCGGGCGAGGTGCCCGACAACGTGGTCGTCCTGCGGTCTTTCGGCAAATTCTACGGTCTGGCTGGGCTGCGTCTAGGCTTTGCGCTGGCAAACGGCACGCTTGCCGACCGATTGGCCGAGATGGCCGGCCCCTGGCCCGTCTCCGGCCCCGCCATCGAGATTGCCTGTCACGCGCTGGCCGACCCGGACTGGCAGGCGCAGACCATCGCAAAACTGACCGAGGGCGCCGCGCGGCTCGACGCGATGGCGCGGCGCGCGGGCTGGGACCTTGTCGGCGGCACGCCGCTCTTCCGCACCTATGCAGCGCCCGATGCCGCCGCTGCGCAGAACACGCTGGCCGGACATCGTGTCTGGAGCCGCATCTTTCCCTATTCCGACCGCTGGATCCGCCTTGGACTGCCCCAGGATACCCGCTGGCGCCAGTTGGACACCGCGATGGAGGCCGCCAGATGCACATGACCGACGCCCATCGCGACCGCCTGAAAGACCTCCTGACCTGGCGCCGGGATATCCGCCACTTCCGCACCGATCCGCTGCCCGAGGGAACGCTCGACAGGCTGCGCGAAGCGATGGACAGCGCCCCCTCGGTGGGCAATGCGCGGCCTTGGCGCGTTCTGCGCGTGCTCGATCCAGTCCTTCGCACAAGGGTGCGCGAAAACTTTGCCTTGCAGAACGCGGCGGCGGCCAAGGGCTACGCCGCCGAAGACCGCGCGGCCTATGAAAAACTGAAGCTCGCCGGGTTGAACGAGGCACCCGAACATCTGGCGATCTTTACCGAGACCGCCCCCGCCGAGGGGCGCGGGCTGGGCCGCCAGACCATGCCGCAAACGCTGGAGCAATCGACCGCAATGGCAATCCATGCCCTGTGGCTGATGGCGCGGGCCTGCAATATCGGGGTGGGTATGGTGTCGATTGTCGACCCGGACGGCATCGAGCGGCTTTTCGAATCTCCGAAGACGTGGCGCTTCACCGCATATCTTTGCATCGGCCGCCCCGGTTTCGACGACGACACACCCCTGCTGCACCGCACCGGATGGCAGGAAAACACGGCGACGCTCTGGCAGAACCGCTGATCACCGCAGCCTCAAGAATCAGCGATCATGGGCCGCTCGCAAGCGGTCGAACCATTCCAGAAGTCGTTCGAGCCTTGACGGTCTTGATTTGGCAAAGCCGCCCGGACGTCGTGGTCAGCCAGTTGCCCTGAACAACACCCTGCGCCACGGATCAATACCGCAGCCGTTCAGAATTCAACGCCCGGCTGTGCCTTGACCCCGTCCCGGAAGGGATGTTTCACCAGCGTCATCTCGGTCACCAGGTCAGCCGCCTCGATCAGTTCCGGCTTGGCGTTGCGGCCGGTCAAGCAGACATGGGTCATGGCCGGCTTGTCATGCAGCAGGAAATCGACCACCTCGTCGATATCCAGATAATCGTAGCGCAGGGCGATGTTGATCTCGTCCAGCAGAACGAAACAGATATCCGGATCGAGTATCTGTTCCCTGGCGATCTTCCATCCATTCTGCGCCGCCGCGATGTCGCGCTCGCGGTCCTGCGTTTCCCAAGTGAACCCCTCACCGGAGACGAAGAAACGGCATTCGTCGGCAAACCGTTCACGCAGGAGGGTCTTTTCGCCAGTGTCCCGATTGCCCTTGATGAACTGCACAACCGCGCAGGGCATGCCATGGGCGATGCAACGGAGGACCATGCCAAAACCCGACGACGACTTGCCCTTGCCCGCGCCGGTATGAACGAGGATGAGACCCTTTTCCTCGGTCTTGGTTTCCATCATCCGGTCGCGCGCGGCCTTGATCTTGCGCATCTTCTCGGCGTGGCGGGCATTTTCGTCTGCGATCAAATCGTCATCCTCTTGCTTGACAAGGCCCCGGGTTTCGGAC
Organism: Tropicibacter sp. S64; assembly: GCF_049803835.1. Lineage (NCBI taxonomy): Bacteria > Pseudomonadati > Pseudomonadota > Alphaproteobacteria > Rhodobacterales > Roseobacteraceae > Tropicibacter > Tropicibacter sp. S64. The sequence goes on from NZ_JBNAGK010000025.1 coordinate 5,836, forward strand.
CATCTGGCGGTGTGTTGGTGCCTGTCTATACAGGTGAAAAGGGAATGTGCAGCCGCCTTCTTCGTGGTCAAGCACAGCCGCCCCCGCGACCGTGACCGGAGACGGCGACTCGGGACCACTGGCGAAAGCTGGGAAGGTCGAGCCGCCAAAGGGCAAACGCCCGAGATCCGCAAGCCGGGAGACCTGCCAACACAAGCCGAATGAAACCGGACGGGGTGTTCCGGTGTCGGGATTGAGCCGACACCATCGGCTTGTTCCGCCATCAGAGCCGCGTCCCATGACCATGGGACCGAGGATATGACGATCAGGCCGGAGAGCCCGACAGCCACAGAACTGCTGGTATGCGTGAAATGCCGTCGCGGGCAGGAACTACCCGGGGACGCGCGCCGCCCCGGACAGGCGCTCTATGACGGGCTGACTGCGCTCGATTGCCCCCATGGCCTGCGCATCACTCCGGTCGAATGTCTGCAAAACTGCGATTACGGCTGCACCATCGCCCTGCGCGGTGGCGATGCGAAATGGACCTACGTTTTCGCGAATGTCGATGAAGGGTCTCATCCGGAAATGATCCTGTCCGGCGCGGCGCAATATCACGACAGCACGGATGGCGTGATCCCGTGGCGCGAGCGCCCGGAGCACTTCAAACGCAACTGCATTGCCCGCATCCCCCCTGTCACCCAGACTGAGGAGGCCTGACATGACCACCCTCGCGAAACTTCCCGTCACGGTGATCACCGGCTTTCTCGGATCGGGCAAGACCACGCTGATCTCGCACCTGATGCAGAACCCCGGCGGCAAGCGTCTGGCCGTTCTGGTCAATGAATTTGGCGATGTCGGCGTCGATGGCGAAATCCTCAAAGGCTGTGCGATCCCCGATTGCCCGGCCGAGAACATCCTTGAGCTGGCCAATGGCTGCATTTGCTGCACCGTGGCCGATGACTTCATCCCGACAATCGAGGCGCTGATGGCGCTCCATCCGCGCCCGGAACACATTCTGATCGAAACCTCGGGTCTGGCCCTGCCGAAGCCGCTGCTGAAGGCCTTCGACTGGCCCGATATCCGGTCCAAGATCACCGTCGACGGCGTGATCGCGCTGGCCGATGCGGAGGCCGTGGCGGCGGGGCGGTTCGCCCCCGACGTGGCCCGTGTTGACGCGCAACGTCTGGCGGACGACAGCATCGATCACGAAACGCCGCTCTCCGAAGTGTTCGAGGACCAGATTTCCTGCGCCGATATCGTCCTGCTGACCAAGCCCGATCTGGCCGGCCCCGAAGGCGTCGCCAGGGCCAGGAAAATCATCGCCGCCGAGGCCCCGCGCCCGCTGCCCATCGTGGAGGTTGCCGAGGGCGTGGTCGATCCGCGCATCATTCTGGGCCTTGAGGCCGCCGCCGAGGATGACATGGATGCGCGCCCCTCGCATCACGACGGGCACGACGACCATGAACATGACGATTTCGACTCGATCGTCGTCGATATCCCCGAACTGACCGATCCCGCCGATCTGGTCCGCGCCATCGAACGCCTCGCCGATCAGAACAACATCCTGCGGGTCAAGGGCTATGCCAGCGTCGCGGGCAAGCCGATGCGTCTGCTGGTGCAGGCTGTGGGCGCGCGGGTGCGTCACCAGTATGACCGCCCGTGGAAGGCCGACGAGGCCCGCTTGGGCCGTCTGGTGGTGATCGCCGAGCATGACGACATCGACGCCGACGCGATCCGCGCCGTGCTGGCCCCCGCCACGCAAGCCGCCGAGTAAGCCCACCCGCCATGCACGTCGTCTTTCGCGAAAGCCATGGTCTCGAAGAGACCGACACGCCCACCGATCTGGGGCAGGACCCGGCAGAGCTGCTTGTCCTGTCCTTTTCGGACAGCGACCTTGGCGCGTTCGCGGAAGGCTGGCGGCGGGGCGGTGGTCCGGACGGTCGCCTGCCCAGCCTGCGTCTGGCGAACCTCTCGGCGCTGCGGCACCCGTTGTCCGTCGACACATATGTCGAAAACACGCTGTCGGGGGCCAAGGGCATCCTGATCCGGCTGATCGGCGGCGTGCCCTATTGGGACTACGGCGTGCAGCAGGTGAGGGCCTTGGCGCAGGCCAAGGGGATCGCGGTTGCCGTCCTGCCTGCCGACGGCCGCGAGGATACGCGGCTGGATGCGGTCTCGACCCTGCCGGTGTCGACCCTGCGGCGGCTGGCGCATCTGTGTGACGCGGGCGGCTCGGTGGCCGCGCAGGCGGCGCTGGCGCAAATGGCCTTGGCGGCGGGGCTTTATGCGGCGCCAGTGGGCGGAGCCAAGACCTTGCCCTTGGTCGGAGCCTGGACGCCGGGCGATGGCGTGGCCTGCCCGTTGCACGACATGCCGGTGGACGATGCGCCGCGCATTCTGCTGGTCTTCTACCGCTCCTACCTTGTCGCCGCCGATCTCGACCCGATCACCGCGCTTTGCACCGCGTTCCGTGCGCAGGGCTATCATGTGCGCGCACTCTTCGTGCCCTCGCTCAAGGCCCCCGAGGCGCGCGGCTGGCTGGAACGCCAGACCCGCGCCTATGCGCCTGATGCCATCGTCAACGCCACCGCCTTCAGCGGAAAGGGCGCGGGCGAGGCCTCGCCCCTCGATGCGGGCGAGGGGCCGGTGTTCCAGGTGGCGCTGGCCACCTCGACCCGCGACGCATGGGCCGAGGCAGAGCGCGGCCTCTCCCCCGCCGATCTGGCCATGCATGTGGTCCTGCCCGAGGTCGACGGGCGGCTGATGGGCGGGGTCGTCTCTTTCAAGCAGCCGGGTGTGCGTGACCCCGACCTGCAATTTTCGCGCTATGCGCACAGCGCCGATGCGGACCGCATCGCGGTGGTCGTGGCGCGAGTCCGCGGCTGGATTGACCTCGCGGCAAAACCCGTGGCCGACCGGCGCGTGGCGCTGGTGCTGTCCACCTATCCCGGCAAGGACTGGAACATGGGACATGCGGTCGGGCTCGACGCGCCCGCCTCCGCCCAGGCGATCCTGTCGGATTTGGCGGGCGCGGGCTATGACGTGGCCCCGGTCGGTGATCTGGAAACCCGCCTGCTGGCGCGGGACATATCCCTGCGGCTGACCGACTATCACCGCCTGCTAACCCGCCTGCCACAGTCCTTGCGCGACGACCTGACCGCCGCCTGGGGTGCGCCCGAGGAGGACAGCACCGTGCAGGACGGGGCCTTTCGCTTTGCCGCTGTCGGGACCGGGCGCGGCTTGGTCGCCCTGCAACCGGAACGCGGCACGCCGAAACTGCGCGATGACGAGTATCACGACCTGTCCCGCGTGCCCTGCCACGCCTATGTCGCCTTTTACCTCTGGCTTCAGGAGCAGGCCGACGCGCTGGTGCATATCGGCGCGCATGGCACGCTGGAATGGCTACCGGGCAAATCCGTCGCCCTTTCCGCCACCTGCTGGCCCGAGGCGCTGATCGGCGCCCTGCCCGTCATCTACCCGTTCATCGTCAACGATCCGGGCGAGGCCGCGCAGGCCAAGCGGCGCATCGGTGCGGTGACGCTGGGCCATGTGCCGCCGCCGCTGCGGGCCAGCAACACCCCCGACCGGCTGGCCCGGCTGGAGGCGCTGCTGGACGAGTTTTCCAACGCCGACGGGTTGGACCCGAAACGCCGCGACCGGCTTCAGGCCGATATCCGCGCCGAGGCGCAGGCGCTTGGCGTCGAGGACGATCTTGGTCTCGACCGCGCCACCTCGACCGCCGAGGCGATCACCCGGATCGACCGCTTTGTCTGCGACATCAAGGAAAGCCAGTTTGGCGAAGGGCTGCATATCTGGGGCCGAGTGCCCGCCGCGCAGGGCCAATTCGACGTGACGGACTCGGCGCAATCCGAACGCTGTGCGCTGCTGGCGGCGCTGGACGGGCGGCGCATCGCGGCGGGGCCGTCCGGGTCGCCCTATCGCGGACGCTCGGATGTGCTGCCCACCGGGCGCAACCTCTTCACCACCGATCCGCGTGCGGTGCCGACCCGCGCCGCCTATGCCCAAGGCGTCAAGCTGGCCGAGGAACTGGTGCGCCGCCACCTTCAGGAAGAGGGCGACTGGCCACGGGGCCTTATCGTCGACCTGTGGGGCTCTGCCACCATGCGCACCGCGGGCGAGGAATTCGCCATGGCGCTGCACCTTCTGGGTGTCCGACCGATCTGGGACAAGGGATCTGAACGCGTTTCCGGCATCGAAGTCCTGCCGATCGCCGAGCTCGACCGCCCCCGCATCGACGTGACCCTGCGGGTGTCCGGCCTGTTCCGCGACGTGTTTCCGACGCTGTCGGCGCTGTTTGCCCAAGCCACGCGGGCGCTCGCCGCGCGCGACGAGGCCCCCGATTGGAACCCCTACGCCGGTCAGGCCCCCACCGCGCGGGTCTATGGGCCTGCACCGGGCAGCTTCGGCCTTGGGATGGGCGCGGCGCTGGACCAGTTCACCCCGAAGGCGCGGGCACAGGCCGGACAAGCCTGGCTCGATGCCTCGTCCTGGGCGCTGGACGGCGATCAGGCCACGCGCGATATGCACGGACTGCGTCAACGCGTGGCGCAAGCCGACAGTTTCGTGCACCTGCAGGACCTGCCCGAAACCGATCTGCTGTTGGCGTCGGACTATGCCGCCCACGAGGCGGGCTTTGCCGCCGCGCAGGCCATCACCGGCGGGCAGGCGAGGCTGTACCATCTGGACGCCACCAAACCCGATGCGCCGCGTGCCCGCCTTCTGCCCGAGGAAATCGCCCGCGTCGTGCAGGCCCGTGCCACCAATCCGCGCTGGATCGCCGGGATGCGCGCGCATGGCTTTCGCGGCGCCGCCGAGATCGCGGCGACGCTGACCCACATGGCACAGTTTGCCCATCTGGCCGATGCGGTCGGCCCGCATCTCTTCGACGCCTATCACGCGGCCACCCTGGGCGACGCCGACACGGCGGCCTTCCTGCAAGAGGCCAATCCAGAGGCCTACCAAGCCATGCTGGACACGTTCCGCGCGCTGCACGAGGCCGGTCTGTGGCAGACCCGGCGCAACGCGATCCTCGCCGGGATCACAGAAGGATCGCCGTCATGAGTGCGCCGCCCATCGTCAAAGGATGGTGCCCCGGCGCGCATCGCCCGATGATGTCCGGCGACGGGCTTGTCGTGCGGGTGCGCCCGTTCCGGGCCGAGCTGACGGCCGCGCAGGCCTTGGCGCTGTGCGATCTGGCCGAGCGCTTCGGCAACGGCACGCTTGACCTGACCTCGCGGGCGAACCTGCAATTTCGCGGTGTGGCCGAGGCAGACCACGCAGCGCTTCTGGCGGAACTGGACGCGCTGGGACTGATCGACGCCGATCCGGCCGTCGAGGGGCATCGCAACATCCTGATGCCGCCGGACTGGGAGCAGGGCGACCTGACCGACCGGCTTTATACCGCGCTGCTCGACACGCTGCCCAGACTGCCCGACCTGCCGGAGAAGATGGGCTTTGCCCTCGATACCGGGCGCGGCGCGCATCTCCGGGCCGGGTCAGCCGATTTCCGCTTCGAACGGGACAACCATGGCGCCCTCCTCCTGCGGGCCGACGGCGCCGCCAGAGGCCATCCGGTAACGGAAGACACCGCCATGCAGGCCCTGACCGAGATGGCCGATTGGTTCATCGCCACAGGTGGCCGCGACACTGGCCGCATGAGCCGTCATCTCAGACAGGTTGCCCTGCCCGGCGACTGGCAAACCGCTGCCCCAAGACCTGACGGCGTGCCGTTGTCGCCCGGCCCCGCGCCCGATGGCCCGATCCTCGGCGCCGCCTTTGGCAAGATCGACACGCACGCCCTGCGCACCCTTCTGACATCGTCCAAGGCCACCCATCTCCGCCTCATGCTGAACCGGCTCTTCTGGCTCCGGGGCGCGCAGGTCACAAACGCCCCCGGCTTTGTCACCAAGGCCAATGACCCTGCGTTACGCGCCCATGCCTGCCCCGGCGCACCGTTTTGCCCGCAGGCCACGGTGGAAACCCGCCCACTGGCCACGCGGCTGGCGCGGCAGACCAGCAAGCCATTGCATGTCTCGGGCTGCGCCAAGGGATGCGCCCTGCCGCGCCCTTGCGCCCTCACCCTCACTGGCCGCGACGGAGCCTTTGACCTTGTCGAAAACGGGGCGCCATGGGACGCGCCCAGCCGGACTGCGCTGGACCCGACGACCCTCACCCTGAAAGACCTCTGAATGCCCTATACCTACGAAAAAGACGGCGCGGCGATCTATGCCGAAAGCTTTGCCACCATCCGCGCCGAGGCCAATCTGGCGCGTTTCGATGCCGATGAGGAACCGATCGTCGTCCGCATGATCCACGCCGCCGGGATGGTCGGGCTGGAAGAGCACGTCAAGGTCTCACCCGGCTTTGCAAGTGCCGCCCGCGCCGCGCTGGAAAACGGTGCGCCGATCCTGTGTGACGCCCATATGGTGTCCGAGGGCGTGACCCGCCCCCGCCTGCCCGCCGACAACGCGGTGATCTGCACCCTGCGCGACCCGATTGTGCCCGACATGGCACGCGTGATGGCCAACACCCGCAGTGCCGCGGCGCTGGAGCTGTGGCGCGCGCATCTGGCCGGCGCTCTGGTCGCCATCGGCAATGCGCCAACAGCGCTTTTTCACCTGCTGAACATGCTCGAAGACCCCGCCTGCCCGCGCCCTGCCGCCATCATCGGCTGCCCGGTGGGCTTTGTCGGCGCGCGCGAAAGCAAGGAGGCGCTTTGGGCGGATCAGCCCGTGCCGAGCCTGATCGTCGAGGGGCGCTTGGGCGGATCGGCGATCACCGTTGCCGCGATCAACGCCATCGCGAGCCGTCAGGAATGAGCGGTCTCATGATCGAAAAGGGACGCATTCACGGGGTCGGCCTCGGACCGGGCGATCCCGACCTGATGTCAGTCAGGGCGGACCGCCTGCTGCGCGAAGCCTCGCACGTGGCCTTTTTCCGAAAGGCAGGCCGGACCGGACAGGCACGGCGCATCCTCGACGGCATTCTGCGCAGAGATGTGGTCGAAATCGCGCTGGAATATCCGGTCACAACCGAAATTCCGGTGAACGATCCGCGCTACAACTGCATTCTTTCTGCCTTCTATGAAGAGAGCGCCGCCCGGCTGCGCGCCCTGTCGCACGCCGGACAGGACGTGGTCGTGGCCAGCGAAGGCGATCCGTTCTTCTACGGCTCTTTCATGCATCTCTACACCCGGCTCCGGGACGATTGCCCCATAGAGGTGACCCCCGCCATCACCGGCATGAGCGCCGCCTGGACGGCCACCGGCGTGCCGATCACCTGGGGCGACGATATCCTCAGCGTCCTGATGGGCACCCTGCCCGAGGATACATTGGTCGCGCAAATGGATCGAACCGACGCGCTTGTGATCATGAAGATCGGGCGAAACATCGACAAGATTCGCCGCGCCCTGCGCCGCGCCGGACGCTTCGACGCCGCATGGCTTGTGGAATACGCAACAATGGAGGGGCAGACGGTGCAGAAACTCTCCGACGCCGGGGAACGCGTGACGCCCTATTTCTCGATCATCGTCGTGCACGGCACCGGAAGACGGCCATGACCGGATCGCTCATCATTGCGGGGCTTGGCCCGGGATCGGGGGTCATGGTGACGCCCGAAGTCAGCGACGCGCTGGCGCAGGCCAGCGATGTCGTCGGCTACATCCCCTATGTCACGCGTGTGGCGGAGCGCCCGGGCCTGACCCTGCACCCCTCCGACAACCGCGTCGAAATCGACCGCTCCCGCCACGCGCTGGACATGGCCAGCCATGGGCGCAACGTGGTTGTGGTGTCCTCGGGCGATCCCGGTGTCTTTGCCATGGCCTCGGCGGTGTTCGAGGCGGTCGAGGCGGGCCCGCCTGAGTGGCGCGATCTGGACATTCGCGTGCTGCCGGGCATCACCGCCATGCTGGCGGCCAGTGCCCGCGCCGGGGCGCCTCTGGGCCACGATTTCTGCGCCATCAACCTCAGTGACAATCTCAAACCGTGGTCCGTCATCGAAAAGCGCCTGCGGCTGGCGGCAGAGGCCGATTTCGTGATGGCCTTCTACAATCCCCGGTCCAGATCCCGCCCGGACGGGTTCGCAAGGACGCTGGACATCCTCAAGGACGCCTGCGGCGATGCACGCCCGGTGATCTTTGCCCGCGCCGTCTCCACCTCCGAGGAGGAGATTCGCATCGTCCCTCTCACCGAGTGCACGCCAGAGATGGCCGACATGCGCACCATGGTCCTGGTCGGCTCGTCCACCACGCGCATCATCGAACGCGATGGCTTGCCCATCGTCTACACGCCAAGGTCTGCAAAACCATGAGCCAACCAGCGCATCACCTCATCAACGCTGTGCGCCTCTGTGCGCGGCGGGATGGCGGGGCGGTCGATCATCAGGACCGGCACGCCCAGTTCCCGCGCCGCAATGATCTTGGCCTCGGCCCCTTTGCCACCTGCGTTTTTCGAGACGACGAGTTCGATGTCATGGTCGCGCAGCAAGGCCCGGTCGCCCTCAAGCGTAAACGGCCCCCGGTCGACGACCACCGTGGCCTCGGGAAAGCCCAAGGCCGTCCTGGGTGCATCGACCAGCCGCAAGACATAGGCGTGCTGCGGCTGGGCGGTGAACTCCTCCAGATGCATGCGCCCCACGGCAAGAAACACGCGTTTGGACGGACCATCCAGCGCGGCGACGGCCCCCGCAAGGTCGGGCACGTGGCTCCAGTCATCCTCCGGCTGCGCCTGCCAAGGCGTACGGGTATAAGCCAAGAGCGGCACACCGGTCTCGGCGCAGGCGGCGACGGCATTGCGGCTCATCTGCGCCGCAAACGGGTGCGTGGCGTCGATCACATGGGTGATCGCGTGGTCCTTCAGATACCGCACCAGCCCCGCCACCCCGCCAAAGCCCCCGATCCGCAGGGGCAAGTTTTGCTCAAGCGGACGCGCCACACGGCCCGCCATCGACACGGTGCCGGGCACCCCCGCCTCTGCCAGGGCGGCACTCAGAGCGCGGCCCTCGGTGGTGCCGCCGAGGATCAGGAGATTCGGGCGCATGTCTGAGGCTCCGTGGTTGACCGTGATCGGTCTGGGCGAAGATGGACCGGACGGGCTGTGCAGGGCAAGCCGCGACGCGCTTGCCTCGGCCAAGTGCGTCATGGGGGCCGCACGACACCTGTCGCTGCTGCCCGAAACCGGGGCGCTGCGCATCACGTGGCCGGTGCCCTTTGCCGATGGGGTCGAGATGCTGATGGCCCGGCGGGGCACGCCAACCGTGGTCCTGACCTCGGGCGATCCGTTCTGGCTCGGTGCGGGGTCCGTGCTGGCGCGGCGGTTGCCGCGTGGCGAATGGCTCGCCTTTCCGGGTCGGTCCGTGGCGTCTCTGGCCGCCGCGCGGCTAGGCTGGCCGCTGGAAACGGTGCTGTGCCTCGGGCTGCACGCCGCACCCTTGGCAACCCTGCGCCCGCATCTGGCCCCGGGGCGGCGCATCATCGCCACCCTGCGCGACGGTGAGGCTGTGGCTACGGTTCGCCTCTATCTGGACGAGGCCGGGTTCGGCGACAGCGCCTGCACGGTGATGGAGTCTTTGGGCGGGCCGCGCGAGCGGGTGACCCATGCCGCCGCACGCGACCTGCACAGCGATTTCATCCATCCGGTCTGCATCGCCATCGACGTGGCGGGCGCGGGCGCAGTGTTGCCGCTGGCCTCTGGCAGGGCGGATGCGTGGTTCGACAGTGACGGCCAGATCACCAGGCAGCCGGTGCGCGCGCTGACCCTTTCGGCGCTGGCCCCACGGCCCTTCGAGCATCTGTGGGACATTGGCGGCGGTTCCGGCTCCATCGGGATCGAATGGCTGCTGACCGATCCGACCCTGACTGCCACGGCGATCGAGCCGCGCGCCGACCGGGTCGAGCGCATCCGCGCCAATGCGGACCGTCTGGGCGTGGGCCGCCTGAGCATCGTCCATGGCAAGGCCCCCAAAGCACTGGCCGATCTGCCCGCACCGGATGTGGTGTTCGTCGGCGGCGGCCTGTCGCGGGCCTTGCTGGATCATCTGGAAACCCTGCCGAACGGCACGCGGATCGTCGCCAATGCCGTGACGCTGGAAAGCGAGGCTTTGCTGGTCGAGACACAGGCCCGACTGGGCGGCAGCCTGATGCGGGTCGAGATCGCCCATACCGTGCCCATCGGGCCGAAGCGCGGCTGGCGGGCGTCCTATCCGATCACGCAATGGAGCCATGTGCTATGATCGTGGCGGGGTTCGGCTTTTCGACGCGCGTCGGCACGGACAGCCTGCGCGATGCACTGGCCCGCGCCTGCCAAGCCGCGGGCGTCAGGCCCGATGCACTGGCCACCGCCCATGACAAGGCCCCGGCGCTGGCGCCCCTGGCCGACGGCCTCCGCCTGCCGCTGCACCCTATCGCGCCAGACGCGCTGACCCGCCAGACGACGCTCACCCAATCCCCCCGCGCCTTGCATGAACGCGGCACCGGATCGGTGGCCGAAGCCGCCGCCCTTTCCGCTGCTGGCCCCGGCGCCCGCCTTTTGACCCCGCGCATCCACGCGCAGGATCGCCTTTCCAGCTGTGCCCTTGCAGAAGGACCCAAGACATGACCGTTCACTTCATCGGCGCTGGCCCCGGTGCACCCGACCTGCTGACCCTGCGCGGCCGGGATATCATCGCACGCTGCCCCGTCTGCCTCTATGCGGGATCGCTGGTGCCGCAGGCCATCCTCGACCATTGCCCGCCCGGTGCGCATATCGTCAACACCGCCCCGCTGGATCTGGACCAGATCATCGCCGAGATCCGCCGCGCCCACGACGCTGGCCTCGACGTGGCGCGGCTGCATTCCGGTGACCTGTCGGTCTGGTCCGCCATGGGCGAGCAGATGCGCCGCCTGCGGGCCGAGGGCATACCCGTCTCCGTCACCCCCGGCGTGCCCGCCTTTGCCGCCGCCGCCGCCGCGCTTGGGGCGGAACTGACCCTGCCCGGCCTCGCGCAATCCGTGGTGTTGACGCGCACGCCCGGGCGGGCCTCGTCGATGCCCGGGGGCGAGACGCTGACCAACTTCGCCGCCACCGGCGCGACGCTGGCCATTCACCTGTCGATCCGGAACCTTGCCAGGGTCGTTGCCGATCTGACCCCCGCCTATGGCGCGACCTGCCCGGTGGCCGTGGTCTATCGCGCAAGCTGGCCGGATGAGACGATTCTGCGCGGCACGCTGGCAGATATTCAGGACAGGCTGGGCGACAACATCCAGCGCACGGCGCTGATCCTTGTCGGGCCTGCGCTGGCGGGCGAAGGCTTTGACGAAAGCTGCCTCTATGCGGCGGGTTATGACCGCCGCTACCGCCCGCAAAGCGCGGACAGCCCCTGGGCGAGCTGGTCCGACGACGCCGAAGCACAGGGGTAAGCACATGAAAGGCCTGCTGATTTCCGCGCCCTCCTCGGGCACCGGCAAGACAACCGTGATGCTGGGCCTGCTCAGGGCGCTGGCCGAGGACGGTCTGACCGTGCAGCCGTTCAAATCCGGGCCGGACTATATCGACCCGGCCTTTCACCATGCGGCCTGCGGGCGGCACAGTTTCAACCTCGATGGCTGGGCCATGGGACCAAACCTGTGGCAGGCGATCAGCGCGCGGGCACAGGGCGCCGATATCTGCGTGGCCGAGGGCTCGATGGGCCTCTTCGACGGGGTGGCAACGCGCGGCCAGCAGGGCTTTGGCAGCAGCGCGGAGACCGCACAGGCGATGGGCTGGCCGGTGGTGCTGGTTCTCGATGTGAGCGGTCAGGCGCAATCCGCCGCCGCCACGGCGCTGGGGTTTCGGACATACCTGCCCGACTTGCCCTTTGCCGGCGTCATCCTGAACCGCGTCGCCTCGCCCCGGCACGAACGGCTGACGCGGCTGGGGATGGAACGGGCGGGCCTGCCGGTGCTGGGCGTCCTACCCCGGCGCGGCGACCTGACCCTGCCCGAACGCCATCTGGGCCTGATCCAGGCGGTCGAACACCCTGATCTCGACGCCGCGATTGTCGATTACGCGACCTTCCTGCGCGAGCATGTCGACCTTGACGCGCTGCGCGCCGCCGCCGCCGGAAAGCCCTTGCCCGAGGCCCCCGCGACCCTGCCCAAACCCCCGGCACAGCGCATCGCCATCGCCCGCGACGCGGCGTTTTCCTTTACCTATCCGCATCTTCTGGAAGGCTGGCACGAGGCCGGGGCAGAGATCCTGCCGTTTTCTCCCTTGGCGGATGAGCCCCCAGCCCGCGACGCTGAACTTGTCTGGCTGCCCGGCGGTTACCCGGAGCTGCACGCCGGCAGGCTGGCCGCCGCCGAGACATTCCGTGCCGGTGTCCGCCGCCACGCCGAGACCCGCCCCGTGCATGGCGAATGCGGCGGCTACATGGCCCTGGGGAAGGCGCTGATCGACAAGACCGGCACACGTCACCGGATGCTTGGCCTCCTTGGCCTCGTCACCAGCTACGAAAAACGCAAGTTCCATATGGGCTACCGCCGAGCCGTGCTGCAAGCGCCGATGCCCGGTCTTGCGCCCGGCACGGCGCTGCGCGGGCACGAATTCCACTACTCGACGATCCTCGAACAGCCCGATGCGCCGCTGGCCGAGGTGCGCGATGCCGACGGCAATCCGGTGCCCGAGACCGGCTCCCGTCGCGGTTACGTCTCGGGCACGTTCTTCCACCTGATCACGCAAGAGGAAACCGCATGACGCACCTCGTCAGCTTTGTCAGTTCCGGCCCGGGCGATCCCGAGCTTCTGACGCTCAAGGCCGTGGACCGGCTCAAACGCGCCGACGCGGTGCTTTTCGACGATCTGTCCTCCGGGCCGATTCTCAGCCATGTGCGCAGCGGCGCCGACCTGATCGCCGTGGGCAAACGCGCCGGACGCCCCTCTCCCAAACAGGATCATGTGAGCCGGTTGCTGGTGGACTATGCGCGGCAGGACCAGCAGGTGGTCCGGCTCAAATCCGGCGACAGCGGTCTCTTTGGCCGGCTGGAGGAAGAGATCACGGCGCTGCGCGACGCGGGCATTCCCTACGAGATCATTCCCGGCGTGCCCTCGGCCTGCGCCGCGGCCGCCGCCGCCGGCATTCCGCTGACCCGGCGACTGACCGCGCGCCGGGTGCAGTTCGTCACCGGCCATGACGTGACCGGGCAGTTGCCCGAGGACGTGAACCTGGCTGCGCTCGCGGACCCGGGTGCGACCACGGTGGTGTTCATGGGCAAACGGACCTTTCCCGGACTTCTGGACCTGCTGCGCGACGCGGGCCTGCCCGACAACACGCCGGCGATCCTGGCCGAGGGGGTCAGCACCCCTGTCCAGCGTATCGAGCGTCACACGGTGAAATCCCTGGCAGACCGATTGGCCAGTGAGATCAGCGACCGGCCCGCCGTGATCCTTTACGGACCGCTTGCGACATGACCTGCCCGACGGTCACGATCTGCCGCAGTTGCCCGCTGGGCCAGTCGGATTTCGCCGAGCGCCTGCAGGCCCGGCTGGGGACAAATGCCCGCGTGGCGACCCGCGACTGCATGTCCGGCTGCGCACGCCCCTCGACCGTGGCGATCCGCGCACCGGGCAAGACAGCTTACCTGTTTGGCGATCTGTCCCCGGATGCGATTCCGCTGATCGAAACCTTCCTGCAGCACTACGCGGCCTCGCCCACGGGCGATTTCAGGGACGCGCGCGTTCTGGGCGATCTGCGCGTCAAGGCGATAGCCCGCATTCCGGGCTCACCAAAGTCGCAACCCGGCGATTCCACGTCGCTCTGCGCCTTCGGAAAACGGGTTTTTCTATTGACTGTCAGAGCGTTGCAAAGCCATATTCACGTGTGGCGTTCCGGCCCTTCGGGGTCGGTACAAATGGGAACAGGGAAGCCGGAACACGGCAAAGCCCCGACCGCCCCCGCGACTGTATGCGGCGAGCTCCTTTCGAAAACCCACTGCCGGAGCGGCAACGCTCGGTGGGAAGGGGAAAGGCAAGCAATGACCCGTGAGTCAGGAGACCGGCCACAAGACCTGAAACCGTAACGGCCGTCGGGTGTGACGGCCAAGGAGCAAAAAACCATGTCTCAACTCATCGCCAACCGCCGTGCGCGGGTTCCATCCGACACGCTCGGCATTGTCTTTGCAACGCTTCTGGGCCTGGGGATCGTTTTCCTGGCAGGTCATGCGCAATCGGCTGCCCTGCATGACGCGGCGCACGATATCCGTCACGGCACCGGCTTCCCCTGCCACTGACGAACATCTGACACTTGATGAACATTCGTATGCTGACCGGCGGACTGATCGCCGGCTGTGCCACCGGTATTCTCGCGGGGGCGCTGCATTTCGCGTTCCTGCAAGATATCATCCTGCAAGCCGAACTCTATGAATCGGGCGAACTCGTCCATGCTGCCGGCGCCGAACCGGAGGCGCTTCACGGCGCGGGCGAAGCCCGTGAACACACGCACGAGGCCGAAGCCCATGAGCACACGCACGCAGGTGCAACCGGGACGTTCACCCGAAATGCGCTGACGCTGCTCTTTGCCTGCCTGATCTATTCCGGCTATGGCCTCGTCATGGCCGCAGTCTTTCAGGCCATACGCGGGCGGGGCCAGGCAATCACCCCTGTCCAGGGGGTGCTCTGGGGACTTGCGGGGTTCGCGGTATTCCAGATGGCTCCGGCGATGGGCCTGTCACCGAACCTGCCGGGAACAGTCTCGGAAGACATCGACCTGCGCCAGTCCTGGTGGTTTGCCACGATCGCCGCGACGGGGATCGGCCTCGCGCTGATCTTCCTGCGTCCCACATGGGTCAGGATCGCCCTGGGAGCCGTGCTGATTGCCATACCACATGTGATCGGCGCACCGCAGCTTTCGGACTTCTTCGGGGTCGCGCCCCCGGAACTGTCCGCTCTATTCGCGACCAGGGTGATCGGCGTCAGCTTTGTCTGCTGGGCGGTTCTGGGCACGGCGGTCGCGCGGTTGACGGAGCCGGGACAGTGAGACAAAGGCCCCGGGCGGGCGATCCGCGTGTCCGGGGCCCTCTCGGGGGATGAAGATCATGGATGACCTCTGGCTTGTCGGCATCGGCACGGGCAGCCCCTCGCATATAACGCTCGCCGGGGTGAACGCGTTGCGGGACGCCGCGCTGATCCTCGTCCCCCGCAAGGGCGCCGAGAAGGACGACCTTGCAGAAATCCGCCATCGCATCATTGCCGAAACCGGATCGAAAGCCCGCATCGTGCATTTCGAATACCCTGTCCGGGACGCGGAGTTGCCCTATCAGGAGCGGGTGAAACACTGGCATGACGAAATCGCCCGCCGTTGGCAGGCCGCTCTCGCCGACGTCGATGTGACAGGTCCAGTGGCTCTGCTGGTCTGGGGCGATCCGTCCCTTTACGACAGCACCCTGCGTATCGCCGAGCGGCTCGATCCGGCGCCCCGAGTGCGCGTGATCCCCGGCATTACCGCCATACAGGCCCTGACAGCCGCGCATGCCATTCCCTTGAACAGTGTCAACGGCGCGGTGACGATCACCACCGGCCTTCGGCTGCGAACGGACGGACTTCCGACCAACGCCGAAACTATCGTCGTCATGCTGGATGGGCTTTGCACCTTCCGGGACCTGGCACCCGAGGGCTGGTACATCTGGTGGGGCGCTTACCTGGGATCGGACCAGCAGATTCTGGCCAAGGGCGCATTGCCGGAGGTCGCGGACAGGATCGTCCGCCTTCGCGCGGACGCGCGCAGGCGGCACGGCTGGATCATGGACAGCTACATCCTGAAACGCGTGGAAGGATCGCTGCGAAACCCGGCCCAGGATCATTGACCGCGTGCGGATGAAAGTCGGGAGCCAAGCCTGCCAGATCGGGACCACTCCTTGGCGCCCGCATCAAAGCCCGACTTTGCTTCGGGTCACGGGCGCCTGGCGCTGATCGCGTAGCGGTGTTCGGATTGGCGGAGCAGGACCTTGCGCCAGCCCAGTTGCCGCGCCTGAGCCCGGTGGATGCGCCCCAAACGCCGGTCGATGCAAATGTCTGTAAACCCGGCCTGTGCCAGCAGCGCCGCCACCTGATCGGCCCGCGCACCATTGGCGAAATACACCTGTCGCAAGATGCGATGGTGTCTGGCCGTAACGCCGTGATCGGTGATTTGCCGTTGCCCGAACAGCCGCGCCACCCAGCCCTTGGTCACGAAATCCCCGTCCACCACCAGCACCTGACCGCCCGGGGCAAGCACCCTGTACCACTCGGCAAAGGCCGCCGCCGGGTCGACCAGCGTCCACACGAGGTGCCGCGTCACGATCACATCCATGCTGCTCGAAGGCAGCATCGTCCGCTCGGCATCCGCCTGCAGGAAGGTCACGCCCGGCAGCTTGGCGCGCGCACGATCCAGCATCGGCTGGGCCCAGTCCAATCCGGTGACCTCGAACCCCATCTGCATGCAAAGCCGCGCGATTTCGCCCGTTCCCGATGCAAGGTCCAGCAAGCGCCGCCCCTGCGCCTCCCCCAGATGACGGCGAAACAGAGCCGCCCAAGCCGCCATTTCCGCGCCGTTGGCGATCTTGTGGCCCGGGTCGTTGTCAAAGGTCGCGGCCCGGTCCGACCAGTATTCGCGGATCTCGTCTCGGATGTCTCGGTTCGTCTGTCTCGGAGAGATCATGGAGGCACTCCTCAGTTGGCGAAGGCAGGTTTCTTTTAGTCGACAAATTTTGTCAACTTATATATTGACTCTTTTTGTCGGATATTTCATCCCAAGGCGCAGAAACGGAACAGAGGACGCGAACATGACCTTTTCCCACTTGCTTGGCGCCACGGCGCTGGCCATCCTGCCGACGTTTGTGCTGGCGGACCCGATCACCGTCACCGACATCACCGGGCGCGAGGTTACGCTGGACGGCCCCGCCGACCGGGTGATCCTTGGCGAAGGGCGGCAGATCTTTTTCGCCGCCGTTCTGGATGGCGAAGACCCGTTTGCCCGCGTCGTCGGCTGGCGCGACGACCTGCTTCAGGCCTCCCCCGAAAGCTATGCGCTCTATGCCGAGAAGTTCCCGCAGATTGCCGACATCCCGACCTTTGGCGGCTTCAAGGACGGGACCTTCGACATCGAACAGGCGGTCGCGCTGGACCCAGACGTGATGATCCTCAACCTCGAAGCCAAGGCCGCAACGGATGAGGCCGGGTATGAAGAGAAACTGGCCAAGGTCGGCATCCCGATCGTCTATGTCGACTTCCGCGAGAAGCCGTTCGAGCACACCGCCCAGTCGATGCAGATCATCGGGCAACTCTTCGGGAAGGAAGACCGCGCCGCCGAGTTCAACGCCTTCTACGAAGCCCAGATCGCCCGCGTGACCGATGTGATCGCGGCGCAGGAAGACCTCGACCGCCCGCTGGTCTTCGTCGAGCGTGCAGGTGGCTATTCCGAGGACTGCTGCATGTCCTTCGGACACGGCAATTTTGGCACTTTCGTCGAATTGGCCGGGGGGCAGAACATGGCAAAGCCCTTCATCCCCGGAACCTTCGGCACGATCAACGCCGAACAGGTGATCGCGTCGGACCCCGACCAGATCGTCGTCACGGGTGGCAACTGGGAGGCTTATGTTCCCGGCGGCGCATGGGTCGGCGTCGGGCCCGGCTCGGATCAGGCAGAGGCGCGCAGAAAGCTGGCCGCACTGATGCAGCGTCCCGGCTTCACCGGCGTCAAGGCGGTGGAAAACGGCGACGTCCACGCGATCTGGCACCAGTTCTACAACAACCCTTACAGTTTTGTTGCCGTGCAGCGGCTGGCCACGTGGCTGCACCCGGACCTCTTCCCCGATCTCGATCCCGAGGCGACGCTGGCCGAGCTGCACGACCGCTTCCTGCCGGTGGACTATCACCCCGGCTACTGGGTCTCGCTCGACGCGGCCACCAACTGAGCCTGCCGGCGGCCTCGCGCCGCCGGACCTACCGGAGCCCCCATGACGACCCTCACCACGAATGCGGCCGCCTATCGCGGCCTTGTCACGCGGCGGATCGCGATCCTGACCGGCCTGACCGCGCTGCTGATCCTGTCGCTGGCCGTGGACGTATCGCTCGGCCCTGCTCGCTATCCGCTGTGGGACGTGCTGCGCACGATCCTCACCCCCGGCACCGCCGATCTGCAGATGCGTGTGGTCGTCTGGGACATCCGCATGCCGATGGCCTTACTCGCGATCACCGTCGGCGCAAGCCTGTCGCTGGCGGGCGCGCAGATGCAGACGATCCTCGCGAACCCGCTGGCAAGCCCCTTCACGCTGGGCCTGTCCGCTGCCGCCAGCTTTGGCGCGGCGCTGGCCATGGTGCTGGGCGTCGCGCTGTTTCCCGCGGCAGTGGCGCTGATGGTGCCGATCAACGCCTTTGCCATGGCGATGGCGGCGTCCCTGCTGATCTTTGGCCTGTCGACCTTGCGCGGCGTGACCGTGGAAACCATCGTCCTGCTGGGCATCGCGCTGGTCTTCAGCTTCAACGCCGCGCTGGCCCTGCTGCAATACTTTGCCAGCGAACAGGCGCTGTCGGCGGTGGTCTTCTGGACCATGGGCAGCCTCACCAAGGCAACCTGGGCCAAGGTCGCCGTCACCGCCGTGATCCTTGCGGTCTGCACACCGCTGTTCGCCCGCCGTGCCTGGGCGCTGACGGCCATCCGGCTGGGCGAGACCCGCGCCGCCGCCATGGGTGTGCCGGTCAAGCGCCTGCGGCTGGAATCCCTGTTCCTCGTGTCGTTGCTGGCCGCCGTTCCGGTCAGCTTCGTCGGCACGATCGGCTTCATCGGCATCGTCGGCCCACACGTGGCACGGCTGCTGCTGGGCGAGGACCAGCGGTTCTTCCTGCCCGGCGCGATGCTGTCGGGGGCGGTGATCCTGTCGGCAACCTCGGTCCTGTCCAAGGCCATCCTGCCGGGCGCTGTCCTGCCCATCGGCATCATCACCGCGCTGGTCGGCGTGCCCTTCTTTGCCGCCCTGATCCTGACGAAAGGACGAACATCATGGTAAGCCTTGCCCTCGACCATCTTGGCGCGCGCTACGGCCGCCATCAGATCCTGACCGACGCCTCCACGCCGCAGATCCGGGGCGGCAGCCTGACCGCCCTAGTCGGCGCCAACGCCGCCGGGAAATCGACCCTGTTTCGCCGCATCGCCGGGCAACTGCGCGGCGCCGGTGCCGTCCACCTGACCGGGGCCGGCATCGACGACCTGCGCTACATGCCGCAGGACACCGGCATGAGCGCCGCGCTTACGGTCTATGAATCCATCATCCTCGCGCTGAAACAGGGGGCCGGTGGCTGGCGCCTGTCTGCTGCCGAACTGGCCGCCGTCGATGACGTTCTCCAGAGGTTCGGGGTGGCCCATCTGGCGGACCGTCAATTGCCCGAGCTCTCGGGCGGACAGCGGCAGGCGGTCAGCATCGCCCAGACGCTGGTGACCCGCCCCAAGGTCGTTCTGATGGACGAGCCGACCTCGGCGCTGGACTTGTATCGCCAATATGAGGTGCTCGACGCGCTGCGGCGCTATGCGCTGGACACCGGCGCAGTGGTGATCCTGGCCTTGCACGACCTCAACCAGGTGATGCGCGCCTGCACGACGGTGATGGCGCTGGCCGGCGGGCGAATCCTGGCTACCGGCCCCACCCTCGAGATCCTGACGCCCGACCTCATCGCCCGGCTCTACGGCATCGACAGCCGGGTCGAGCGCTGTTCTCGCGGCTGCCCCATGATGATCGTCGATGGCCCCTCGGACCACTGGTCCAGCGCCGTGCAGCGTGTGGGATGACACGCTTTGACCCAAACCGCGGATGTGCAGATTGCATTCGGACCAGCGAACACGTCGTCAGGCGTTCCGTGCCGAAGAATGCGGTGAGGGCCTCTGATCGCGGTGCGGGCCTGCCTTGCGCACCTAGCGAACAGTGACCCCACGCGGCCAGCAGATCGACCCGATCCTGATCCTCGCAGCATGTACCGGCCCCTGATCCCCCTCCCTGCCTTCGGATACGGATGTTTGCTCCGGGTTGCGGTCTGCCGATCTGCGACGGGATGGAGATCACAGATGTCGAAACGGAAAACAGCATTCGATGATCGAACCATGGACGCGGGCATTGCCCGAAGCCGTGTGCGGCGTGTTCAAGCGCGTCGGCAGGAAAGCCCGATCCGTGGCCCGGCAAGTGGGTCGGACGAGGGTTGTGCCCGTGCTTGCCCCGATGGACGGCCTGCGGGTCGATGGGCCCGATCACCCCGGGTGCGCTGACATCATCTCCCCGCCGTAACGGACTTTCCCTGTCCCGCAGCATAGGTCCGTCATCAGCCCCTGCTGGTCGATCATTGTCATCGGCTGTGATCCTGACAGGTCCGGCGTGCAGGGTACTCGGACTGGTCCGACGCCGGGCTCGACTGGGACCTCAGCCCGGCCTCACACGAGGCCCGACAACGTCGCAAAGGCCGTCTCGCGCAGCCAGGCGTTGGTCGGATCGGCGTGGACACGGGCATGCCAGTGGACCTTGACCTGAAAGCCGTCGATGGCGAGTGGGCAATCCGAGAGACCAAGGCCCGCCTGCCGGGACAAAGCCGTGCCGATATGGCGCGGCAAGGTTGCGATGAGGTCGGAACCCGTCAGGACCGAGGGCAGACCGAGGAACCCCGGCAGGCTCAGCGCGATCCGTCGGGTGATCCCGGCGGACTCCAGCGCTGTGAGCAACAGCGATTGCCCGGTTCCGTTCGTCACTTCGACATGGTCGGCGGCGGCATAGCTGTCCCGGGTCAGCGGCCCGAGGGGATGCCCCTCCCTGTGAATCACCACCCATCCTTGGTCATAAAGGACGCGCTGATAGAACCCGGCGTCCAGACCCGGGATCAGACCGATGGCGATATCTGCGGCTCCGTTGGCCAAGCGTTCCCCCAGGCTGGCGTCGATCGGGCTGACCTCCAGGCCGGAGTGTGGTGCCGCGCGTCGGATCGCGGCGAAAAGGTGGGGCAGAAGGGTCAGGTGGCTGGCATCGCTCATGGCCACCCGGAAGCGCCGGGTTGACCGGGTCGGGTCAAAGCCCGCACGGATTGCGCTGAGCGTCCTGACATCATCCAGCGCGCGCCGCATCGGACCCGCGAGATGATCCGCCAGCGGCGTGGGTGTCATTCCGCCGGGCATCTGGACGAACAGCGGATCGCCGTAATGCGCGCGCAACTGCCCCAACCCGATGGAGACGCTGGGCTGACTCAACCCCAGCCGCGCCGCCGCGCGGGTGGTCGAACCGGTCTCGTAGACCGCGAGGAATAGGCGCAGAAGGCGCAGGTCGACGTCGGACATATTGATAATGCCAATACCTTCTATTGAGTACATTGCATAGACCTATCCACCTGCCGCTTGCATGGTCCCGCCGACAGAACCATGCGGGGAGGACGCCATGGACATTGCCGTGCTGGGCGCAGGGGCCCTTGGCTCCGCCATCGGCGGCCGGCTCGCGCAATCGGGCCATGCCGTGACGTTGATCAACCGCAACGCCGACCATGTGGACAGGATGACCCACGCCGGGCTGATGCTCGACGAAGGCGGCCGGCGCGACGTGGTCAGGGTGCATGCGCGGCAAACGCCGGACGGGGCGACCCCGGTCGACCTGCTGATCGTGCTGGTCAAGAGCTACCACACCGAGGAGGCGATCCGCAGCGCCCAGGACCTTATCGGGCCCGGGACCACGGTCCTGTCGCTGCAGAACGGCCTTGGGCAGGAGGACATCCTGATCGGGGTCGTCGGCTCCGAGCGCGTCATCGCCGGGAAAACCTATGTCGGCGGCGTCATGACCGCGCCGGGTGTGATCTCCGCCGGGACCGCGGGCAAGGAGACGATCATCGGCGAGCTTTCCGGTGCCCTCACACCCCGGGTGCAGGCCATCACGCAAGCCTTCGACGCGGCGGGGCTGCGCTGCATCGCATCGCCCAACATCCGGGGCGCGATGTGGGACAAGCTGCTGGTGAATGTCGCCACCGGCGCATTGGCCGCGATCACGCGGCTGAACTACGGCAATCTCTACGACATCCCCGAAATCGCCGAAACGGCGATTGCAGCCGTGGCCGAAGCGATGCAGGTCGCCGCCGCACTGGATATCGAGCTGACAACGACACATCCGGGTCAAGCCTGGGACAAGGCCGCGCTGGGGCTGGGTTTCGAGTTCAAGACGTCGATGTTGCAGAGCCTCGAAAAAGGCGCGCCGACCGAGATCGACTTCGTCAACGGCGCCGTGGCGCGGCTGGGCCGCGAGATGGCGGTGCCGACACCCGTCAACGACACGCTCGTGGCCTGCATCAAGGGCGTCGAACGGGCGCTCTCTCCCAAGCAGGAAGGACAGACGGCATGACCCGTGGCTATCTTGAACATGTGGCGATCCGGGTGCGCGCGCTGGCGCCGCACCTCGCCTTCTTCCGCGATGTCTGCGGCATGGAAGTCCGCGACGAGAAGGTCATCGGCGGCCTCCGGCAGGTCTGGGTGACCGGCGGCATCCAGTTCATCGAGGACCCGGATTTTACCGGCCCCGAGGGGCGTTTCGCCCATCTCGGGATCTTTGTCGAAGACCTCGACGCCGCACTGGAGGCGGCGCTGGTGCATGCCGTCACGGTGCTGCCCAAGGGGCGCAACTGGCTGCTGCTGCCCGACGGGCTGGAAGTGGAACTGGACCAGGCGCGGGGCGACGCGGTGGCCCGGGCACTGGCGATCGACGCGAGGAACGGCTGAATGACCGGATGGACCTATTACGATGACCTCAAGGGCGGCGAGACCTGCACGACGCCCGCCGTCACAGTCACGCGCGAGATGATCCGCGCCTATGCCGACCTGACCGGCGACCACACACCCGTGCACGTCGACGAGGCGTTCGCCAGCAAGAGCCATTTCGGCGGCATCGTCGCGCATGGCCTGCTGGGCCTTGCCCTCGCCGACGGGCTGAAGACGCAGGCCGAATTGCAATTCCCCCCCGGGGCTTCGCTGGGCTGGGAATGGGATTTCACCGGGCCGATCCATGCT
The DNA here is from genome assembly GCF_049803835.1 of Tropicibacter sp. S64. Classification (NCBI taxonomy): domain Bacteria; kingdom Pseudomonadati; phylum Pseudomonadota; class Alphaproteobacteria; order Rhodobacterales; family Roseobacteraceae; genus Tropicibacter; species Tropicibacter sp. S64. Next base: position 28,833 of record NZ_JBNAGK010000025.1, read on the forward strand.
GGCGACACGGTGCATTGCACCTTTTCCGTGGGCTTCATGCGGACGACGTCGAAACCCGGCTGGGGCATCGTCCATCTGGAAAGCGAACTGGTGAACCAGGACGGAAAAGTCGTCCAGAAAGGCCGACACAAGCTGATGATCCTGCGCAATGCGCAAGCTGAGGATGCCGTTCAATGACCAATAGCCTTCCGCTCGATGGCATCCGCGTCATCGACTTCACCCATTTCCTCGCCGGTCCGCATCTGTCGCGGTCACTCGCCGCGATGGGCGCCGACGTGATCAAGGTCGAGCGACCGAAAGGCGGCGATGCCGGACGGCATCATCCGTACTTCAAGGACGGGCAGTCGGGCTACTACCTGCAGCAGAACATGGGCAAGCGCGGATTGTGCCTCGACCTGAAAGACCCGCGCGGCATGGATCTGATGCGGCGTCTTGCGCAGTCTGCCGATGTCTTCGTCGAAAACTTCCGCCCCGGTGCGCTGACAAAACTTGGCCTGGGCTATGACGCGCTGTCACGGGACAACCCGGGGCTGGTCTACTGCTCGATCTCCGCCTACGGCCACACCGGACCGAAGAGCGACAAGCCGGGCTTCGGCCTGATTGCCGAGGCGATATCGGGCGCAATGGCTCAGCTGGGCGAGCCGGATCAGGCACCGCCACTCATGCGGATGCCGATTGCCGACATGTACACCGGCATGCATGGCGTCGCCGCCGTGAACGCCGCGCTGCTGGGCCGGGTCAAATCCGGCAAGGGCCAGCACATCGACCTCGCGCTGTATGACTGCATGGTGTCGATGCACGATTACGCGGTGCAGCAGTTCTTCCTGTCGGGCGGCACGGTGCTGCCGAAGAAACACGGCTCACGTCAGCCCGAATCCACCGTCTACGGCGCCTTCCGTGCCAGGGACGGCGACCTGGTGATCGCCGCGCAGGTGGATGATGCTTGGTCGCGGCTGGCGGAGCTGATCGGGGGCGCGGCGCTGGACGACCGCTTTCGCACACCTGCGGGCCGCAACGACAATCACGCTGACGTCTACGAACTGGTCGAGGCATGGTGCAAGCGCCAGGACAGCGTCGCCCACTGTATCGCGCAACTCGATGCGGTGGCGGTGCCTTGTGCCCCGGTGCAGACCGTCGACCAGATCGTCCGCGATCCGCAGATCCTTGCCCGCAACATGTTGGTCGAGCAGGACCACCCCGTTCTGGGCCGCGTGACGCTGCCGAACCTGCCTTTCCGCTTTTCGGGTTGCGACACGACCCCCCGCTGCGCCGCGCCGCTGCTGGGGCAGCACAATGCCGAAATCGCAGCCGAGCTTGGCTATGGTGCGGCGGAAATCGCAGCGCTCGAGGACGCGGGAGTCTTCTACGCCGAGACAGCCGCGCGATGACAGATCGCAACGCTGTTTTCGGCAACTCTTTGAAGAGCCAGAATCTTATTATTGCGGAAATGCCGCTGCTCGTCGGCAGCCATATCGTTGGCGTCCCGTGCTTTTCCCTCCTCCAGCAATGACGCAATCTGCTGGAGGGCGGCCTCTACGGACCCCTCTGGATACCTGTCCCGGCGTTGCTGGGCACGGGGCCCTCCCGGACATTGCCGCACATTCCGTTCGCGAGAGACCGCAACCTCTTGTCGAAGAGGCGTCGGACAATTTCACAGGCAGATCGACCTTTGCGGCCATGTTGCCATGTCCTCTGGCGTTGTTGAAGAAACCGGGTTTGACCAAAAATCCCGGCCACTGACGGCACGATCCCGCAGTCTCCGGGTCAGCCCTGCACCCGTAGTGTCGCGGTCATCGCTCCGTCTCCGTCGAAGATCCGCGCCTCAGGCCGCACGGGCCGCGCCAGTGGCCGCAGAACGGATAGCCTTCATATTGGCGCCGTAGACCTCCGGCCTGTCCACCGATCCGCCCCGGAACACCGCCGATCCCGCGACGAGGACATCCGCCCCCGCCTCGGCCACCAAGGGCGCCGTCACCGGATCGACGCCGCCGTCGATCTGGATATGGATCTCGCGGTCGCCGATCATCTCGCGAACCGCGCGGACCTTCGCTGTCATGTCGATGAATTTCTGCCCGCCGAACCCGGGGTTCACCGTCATCACCAGCACCATGTCCGCCAGCGGCAGCAGATCGCGCACCGCCTCCGCCGGGGTGCCGGGGTTGAGCGCGACGCCTGCCTTCATGCCTGCTGCGCGGATCGCCTGCAGGGTGCGGTGGATGTGCGGGCCGGCCTCCACATGCGCGGTCAACATGTCCGCGCCCGCCTCGGCATAAGCCTCGATGTAAGGGTCCACCGGCGCGATCATCAGGTGCACGTCCATGAAGGTCTTCACATGCGGACGGAAGGCCTTCACGGCGGGCGGGCCGAATGTCAGGTTCGGCACGAAGTGGCCATCCATGACATCGACGTGGACCCAGTCCGCGCCCTGCGCCTCGATGGCGCGGATCTCGGCGCCGAAATTGGCGAAATCGGCGGAGAGGATCGACGGGGCGATCTTGATGGAGCGGTCGAAGGGCATGGCGGGTCTCCTTGTATTTGTGCCCGGCGGGTCGCCCGCCGGACCAGTGCGATCTATTCTGCAGCGGCCTTTGCGGTCCCCTGCGGGTCAAGCGTCCCCGCGGCATAGCGGCGTGCCATGTCGTCGAGGTCGATTGGCCTGATCCGCGCGGCATTGCCCGCGGTGCCGAAGCGTTCGAAGCGGTCCTTGCAGAGCTTTTCCATCTCCTGCATGGCGGCAATGGTGAACTTGCGCGGATCGAACTCCGTCTTCCTCTCCATCGCCACCTTGCGGAACTGGCCGGTGATGGCCATGCGGTTGTCGGTGTCGATGTTGACCTTGCGCACGCCCGACTTGATGCCGCGCTCGATCTCCTCGACCGGCACACCATAGGTCTGGGGCATCTCGCCGCCGTTGTCGTTGATCAGGTCCTGCAGGTATTGCGGCACGCTGGACGAGCCATGCATGACCAGATGCACGTCGGGAATGCGGGCGTGGATTGCCTCGATCCGGGAAATCGCCAGCGTCTCGCCCGTGGGCTTCTGGCTGAACTTGTAGGCGCCATGCGAGGTGCCGCAGGCGATGGCCAGCGCGTCGACCCTGGTCTGGGCGACGAAATCCGCCGCCTCGTCCGGGTCCGTCAGCAGCTGGTCATGGCTCAGCTTGCCTTCGGCGCCGGAGCCGTCCTCCTTGGCGGCCTCGCCGGTCTCCAGCGACCCGAGCACGCCCAGCTCACCCTCGACAGACGCGCCGACCCAATGGGCCATGTCAGCGACGCGGCGGGTGATGGCGACGTTGTAGTCCCAGTCTGCGGGGGTCTTCATGTCCTCTTTCAGGGAACCGTCCATCATCACCGAGGTGAACCCGTGCCTGATGGCGGACAGGCAGGTCGCTTCGTTGTTGCCGTGGTCCTGGTGCATGCAGATGGGAACGTCGGGATACATCTCGGCCAAGGCGGCGATCATGTGGCGCAGCATGATGTCCCCGGCATAGGACCGGGCGCCACGGCTGGCCTGAAGGATCACCGGGGCATCACAGGCAGCGGCGGCCTTCAGGATCGCAAGCCCCTGTTCCATGTTGTTGATGTTGAAGGCGGGCACGCCGTAGCCGTGTTCGGCTGCGTCGTCCAGCAGTTGGCGAAGGGTGATGAGTGCCATGTCGGGGTCCTTTCTCAGGCCGCTGCGGCGGCGGTCTGCAACGCCGCGATGCCGGGGAGCGTCCTGCCCTCCAGCCATTCCAGAAACGCCCCTCCCGCGGAGGAGACGTAGGTGAAGTCTTCCGCGACACCGGCCGCGTTCAGCGCCGCCACCGTATCGCCACCGCCCGCCACGCTGATCGCCAGACCGTCGCGGGTCAGCCCGGCCGCGGTTTCCGCAAGACGCAGGGTGGACTGATCGAAAGGTTGCATTTCGAACGCGCCAAGCGGACCGTTCCACAAGATCGTGCGGCAATCCGCGAGCACCGACTGAAACCGTGCCAGCGCCCTCGGACCTGCGTCGAGGATCATCGCGTCCGGCGGGCAGGCATCGGCGGGCATGACCTCGTTCCGGGCCCTGGGGGCGAAATCCCAGGCGGCGACCACGTCCTCGGGCAAGTGCAGTGTGCAACCCGCCTTGTCGGCCAGAGCGCGGATCGCCCGCACCGTCTCGATCTGGTCGGCCTCGTGAAGCGACCGGCCCATCGGCGCACCATCCGAATAAAGGAAAGTGTTGGCCATGCCTCCACCGATGATGATGTGATCGACGCGAGACACGAGGTTCTTCAAAACGGCGATCTTGGTCGACACCTTCGATCCGCCCACGATGGCGACAGAGGGCCGTTCGGGTGCGTCCAGCGCCGCGCCAAGCGCGCCGAGTTCCTCCATCATCAGCGGCCCGGCATAGGCGGGCAGCCGATGGGCCAGCGCTTCGGTCGAGGCATGGGCGCGATGGGCGCAGGAGAAGGCATCGTTGACGTACAGATCGCCAAGCCTTGCGAGTTCCGCGGCAAAGACAGGGTTGTTTGCCATCTCGCCGGGATTGTAGCGCAGGTTCTCGCAGAGCAGCGCCTCGCCATTGCGCAGCCGTTCGGCAAGCATCACGGCGGCCTCGGTCGCGCAGGTGTCCGAGAAGGCGACCGGCACCCCCAGCGCCTGCGACAAGGCGGGACGCAGCTTGTCCACCGAAAAGGCGGGATCGAGCATGCCCGCCTGGGGCCGTCCGAAATGGGTGAGGATTACAAGCCTCGCGCCGCGTTCCAGCAGCGGACGCATGCCTTCGGCGAAGCGGGCTATGCGGGTGGAATCGGTTATCTTGCGATTTTCCATCGGCACGTTCAGATCGGCACGGACCAGCAGGCGCCTGCCCCGCACATCGGCATCGGAAATGCAACGGATCCGGGTCACAGCAACGCCCCCATGGCAACGGCGGTATCGGACATTCGGTTGGAGAATCCCCATTCGTTGTCGTACCAGATCAGGATGCGGACCATGGTGCCGTCCATGACCTTGGTCTGGTCCGTGTGGAAGACCGACGAATGCGGGTCATGGTTGAAGTCGGAGCTGACGAGTTTCTTGTCGGTGTAGCCGAGGATGCCCTTGAGCGGGCCGTCGGCGGCATCGCGGATCGCGTCGTTGATCTCCTGCACGGTGGTCGCGCGGGACGCCTCGAAGGTCAGGTCGACGACGGAGACGTTCGGCGTCGGCACGCGGATCGCGACCCCGTCGAGCTTGCCGTTCAGTTCCGGCAGAACCAGCCCCACGGCCTTCGCCGCGCCGGTGGACGTCGGGATCATCGAGAGCGCGGCCGCGCGGGCGCGGTAGAGGTCCTTGTGCATGGTGTCCAGCGTCGGCTGATCACCGGTGTAGCTGTGGATCGTGGTCATGAAGCCTTTCACGATCCCGACGGTATCGTTGAGCACCTTGGCCACCGGCGACAGGCAGTTCGTGGTGCAGGAGGCGTTGGAGACGACGATGTCGTCGCTGGTCAGCACGCTGTCATTGACGCCGAAGACGATGGTCTTGTCGGCACCGTCGCCGGGGGCGGAAATCAGCACGCGCTTAGAGCCATTCTCCAGGTGCGCCTTGCACTTCTCCTTGGAGGTGAAGATGCCGGTGCACTCCATCACCACGTCGATGTGGCTCCACGGCAGCTCGGCGGGATTGCGGATCGCGGTCACCTTGATCGGCCCGCGGCCCACGTCGATCCAGTCGTCGCCGGAGGACACCTCGACCGGGAAGCGGCCATGGACGCTGTCGTATTGCAGCAGGTGGGCGTTGGTTTCGACCGGGCCGAGATCGTTGATCGCGACGACCTCGATGTCGGTGCGGCCGGATTCGATGATCGCGCGCAGGACGTTGCGGCCGATGCGGCCAAATCCGTTGATGGC
>NZ_JBNAGK010000026.1:0-31925 GCF_049803835.1 Tropicibacter sp. S64
CGGGGGCCAGTTCACAGGGAGGTCGCGGGCTTACTCGGCGGCGATGGCCTTTTCGGCGGCGGCGGTCTGCAGGATGAAGTCGAACTCGAAGTGCAGGTCGGTGCCCAGTTCCGGCGCGGCGGGCTTGAACGTGCCGATCAGGCTTTCCTTGACGGCGAAGACGCTGTCGTTGTCGAGCCAGGCGCTGTCGGCGTCGTAGATCTGGCTGATCAGCGGGCGGTAGCCGTCCTTGGAGATGATGAAGTGCATGTGGCCGGGGCGGTTCGGGTGGTGACCCATGAACTGCAGCAGCTCGCCGGCGGTCTCGTCCTCGGGGATCGGGTAGGGCACCGGGCGCACGGCGACAAAGGCGTAATGTCCGGTCTCGTCGGTCTCGAAGCGGCCGCGCAGGTTGTATTCCGGCTGGTCGGGGTCGAGGTTCTCGTAGATGCCGTTCGGCGCGTCTTCCCAGACATCCAGCGTCACACCGGCGATGCCGTTGCCGTTCTCGTCGCGGATATAGCCCTCGAACCAGGCGGTTTCCTCGTTGTCGAAATGCTTCTGGATCGTGGATGCCCCCTTGGGCAGCACCGGCGGGTTTTCCCGGTAGAACGGGCCGAGCACAGTGGACTCCGAGGCGTTGCCCGAAACCGGGTTGGTCATCATGTCGACCAGCACCTCGACGCCGATGATGTCGGCCAGCAGGATGAATTCCTGGCGGTTGTCGTTGCACAGCTTGCCGGCGCGTTCGAGGTAGGCGCAGGCCTCCAGGAACTCGGAATGCTGCAGCTTCACGTCCTTGATGAAGGCGTGCATGTGCTTGATGACGCCGGTCATGATCTCGCGCTGGCGCTCGGTGATCGGGCCGGACTTGCCGAGGCTGTCGATGACGACGTCGGTGATGTTGTCCTGATTGACGATACCCATGGGTTTCCTCCTCCTTGGCGGTCTCTGGGGTGACGGGCTGCCCCGTTGGCATCTGGTGTGACGGATCGCGGGCCGTCACCCAATGCCTGCGCCGGTATCGGCTGATACCGTGACCGGCGGGCACGATCCGGCGCAGTATCGCCCCATACCCGTCACGGCATGGCGCACGCCCGTCCGTCCGTGGCAGCAGGGGGGTGCGTTATCCGAGGGAGGCCCAAGTGATCGAGACATTGACGCAGATCCAGTCGCAACTGGACCGCACCCCGCACCTGCTGCGGCTGGGGCGGTTGTTTTCCGAGACGGTGCTGATCGAGGTGGACGGGGACGAGTACTACCTGACCTTCGACAAGGGCCGGATCACGTCCGTCGCACAGGGTCCCAGCCGCAAGACGCCGTGGCGCTTTGCCCTGCGCACCGATGCTGAAGCCCTGGCCGAGTTCTGGCAGCCGCGCCCCGCGCCCGGCTTTCACGACGTGTTCGGGCTGGTCAAGATCGGCCGGGGCCGGATCGACGGCGACATCCTGAGCCTCGTCAAGAACCTGCGCTTCTTCAAGGAGGTCCTGGGCCTCGCGCGCGCAAGACAGGAGCAAGCCGCATGAGCATCGAGCCGATTTGCGGGCGGTATCTGACCGTCCCCGTCGAAGGCGCCCCCCGCCGCATCTATTTCGAAGAGGCGGGGCAGGGGCGTCCCGTCCTTTGCCTGCACACCGCCGGGGCCGACACGCGCCAGTGGCGTCACCTGATGACCGATGCCGCCGTCACCGCGTCGAACCGCCTGATCGCCTTCGACATGCCCTGGCATGGCAAATCCCTGCCGCCCGAAGGCTTCGAGACGCAGGAATACCTGCTGACCACCGAAGCCTATATCGAAACCGTTCTGGCGGTGGCGGGCGGGCTGGGGCTGGACAGGCCGGTTCTGGCGGGCTGTTCCATGGGCGGACGCATCGCGCTGCAACTGGCGGCGCTGCACCCGGACAAGTTCAGCGGGTTCATCGCCATCGAGGCCTCCGATTTCCAGCCCGCCTGGTATGACATCGACTGGTTCCACCGCCCCGACGCCCATGGCGGCGAGATGGGCGCGGCGCTGGTCTCGGCGAATATCTCGCCCTTCGCGCCGGAGGCCGAGCGCTGGAACACGCTGTGGATGTTCATGCAAAGCGGGCCGGGCGTGTTCCGGGGCGATCTGTCGTTCTACACGAAGGACGACAGCCTGATCGCGCGGCTTGGCCAGATCGACACGGGCCGCACGCCGGTGCATGTCCTCGTCGGCGCCTACGACCTGACCTGCACCCCCGAAGACGCCGCCCGCACCGCCCGCGCCATCCCCGGCGCCACGCTGGCGGTGATGGACGAACTCGGCCACTTCCCGATGAGCGAACACCCCGAGGGCTTCCGCCCCTTCTTCCTCGACGCGCTGGCAAAAATGCCCGCCACAAAAGCGAAAGCCGCATGAGACATGACCAAACCCTGCATCCTGTGTGTCGCCATCACCGGCTCTCTGCCGACCAAGGCCAACAATCCCGCCGTGCCGATCACCGTCTCGGAACAGGTGGACTCCACCCACGAAGCCTTCCAGGCGGGCGCGACCATCGTCCACGCCCATGTGCGCAATGACGATCAGACGCCCTCTTCGGACCCCGACAAATTCGCCGCGTTGAAAGAGGGGATCGAGAAACATTGCCCCGGCATGATCGTGCAATTCTCGACCGGCGGGCGGTCCGGCGCGGGCCGGACGCGCGGCGGTATGCTGTCGTTGCGCCCTGACATGGCATCGCTGTCCGTCGGGTCCAACAACTTCCCGACACGGGTCTATGAAAACCCGCCGGATCTGGTGGACTGGCTGGCCGGTGAAATGCTGGTCCACGACGTCAAACCGGAGATCGAGGCCTTTGATCTGAGCCACATCCTGAAAGCGAAGGCCATGGCCGACAAGGGCCAGCTGGCGGGCACGCCTTACATCCAGTTCGTGATGGGCGTGAAGAATGCGATGCCGGTCGACCGCGACGTGTTCGACTATTATATCCAAACCGTTCACCGCCTGTTCGGCAAGGACGCGCCGTGGTGCGCGGCGGGCATTGGCCAGCATCAGTTGACGCTGAACGAATGGGCCATCGCCGCGGGTGGCCATGCCCGCACCGGGCTGGAAGACAACGTGCGGCTGGACCGTGACAGGCTGGCACCGTCCAACGCCGCGCTGGTCCGCCGCGCGGCAGAGATCTGCGCCCGCCACGACCGCCCCGTCGCAACCGTCGAACAGGCCCGCGACATTCTCGGCCTGCGCCCGGCGACCTTGGTGAAAGGACAAGCGGCATGAAGACAGTCTAGGACTCGGCTGCCGAGGCACTGGACGGGCTGCTGCGTGGCGGGATGCTGATCGCGGCGGGGGGCTTTGGCCTCTCCGGCGAGCTTGGGCAGGAGTTCAACCCGAAGGGCACCTTGGTCGAACGCATGCGCACCAGCGGCGCGGGCATCCCCGGTTTCTACACCAAGACTGGCGTCGGCACGGTCATCGCCGAGGGAAAGGAGGTGACGAGCCGGAACGGCCGGGAATACATTGCCAAAGCAAACCCGGACCTGATCAACGCGGGCAAGCAGACGATTACGGCGCTCGCCCGCACGTCCTGTTCCGACAGCGCGATGTCCCTTGGCATGATCCGCGGCGTCCATCCGTGAGGCCATGGAAGTGGCCTGAGTCATACGACGTGTGCATCCCGAAACGTCATGGCATGACGATGCCGGCATGAGCTTCCGCCTGTTTTCCTGAAGCGCCGGATGGCTTCAGCGGTACCCTCTGCGCGGACAACTTACTCACAATGACGTCCACATCACGCGCCGCTGCGACCCGCGGCTGAAGGACTGGCTCGATAAGGCCCCGATTGGCCGCATTGGCGAGCTGAGGTAAGCGCGATAATGGCTGCACCTTGATGGACGATAGGCATTTATGAAGTAAAAACAGTGTAATACCGAAGCTCCTGTGATCCGCGTTGTGCAGCATGTGCATCCCGGTTTCCCGCACCGGGCATCCATCTTGGCTTTGCGAACGACGTTGCCTGCACGACTCGTGTCGGAAAGAGTATGCAGACGCGCGCAAAAGGCGCTAAGGGATCAACGGGTTTGCAGCAGGCAGCCCCGCTATTTCCGGAACAGAGAAAGTTCAAGACACGTGAAGAAGCTCGGCCTTGATGCGACGGACATCCGCATCCTCAGCGCTGTTCAGTCTCATGGCCAGCTGAGCAAGACGCGCCTGTCCGAGATCGTGAACATCTCCGCGACGCCGTGCTGGGCTCGGCTGGATCGTTTGAAAGCGGCAGGGTTCATTCGTGGTTTCCACGCGGATATCGCCTTGGAGCGGGTTTGTGACTTCACACAAGTGATGGTGACGGTGTCACTCACCCATCACCGCAAATCGGATTTCGATCGGTTCGAAACCTGGGTCGGCTCGCAGGACGCCATTACAGAATGTATCGCGACGGGGGGAGGGATGGATTACGTCATGAAGACCATCTGTCCGACGCTTGCCGCGTTTCAGTCCTTGATGCAGGACATGTTGGAGGCGGACCTGTCGGTTGATCGATACATGACCTACATTGCGACTCGTGTCGTCAAGGCGACCCGTCCGAACGTCGCCAAATTGGCCGCCTCCACAGCGCGCGACCGAACGGACTGAAAGGCGGCGAATTTTCAGCCTTAACGGACTAAGGTCTGCCCATTATTTGGTCCACGGCTCGGCCAATTCGCCGCGTAAACAAGCGCCATCTTCCACCGCATTCCGGGCCGCCAGCCCGGTCGCAATCAAGGGCGCATCGACATGCACGCAGACGAGTTCGGCTTTGGCACGCAGATCCGGAAATCCCCTTACTTCGACGCCACCGTGCGTTGGGGCGCAACGGGTTTTTCCGTTTATAACCATATGTATATCCCGCGCGATTTCGGGAATCCGGAGCAGAACTTCTGGAACCTCGTGAACGATGCGATCCTGTGTGACGTGGCGGTGGAACGGCAGGTGGAAATCACCGGCCCGGACGCGGCAAGGTTCGTCCAGATGCTGACCCCGCGCGATCTGTCCAAGATGGCCGTGGGCCAGTGCAAATACGTTCTCATCACCAATGCCGAAGGCGGCATCCTGAACGACCCGATCCTGCTGCGTCTGGCCGAGAACCACTTCTGGATCTCGCTGGCGGACAGCGACATCCTGCTGTGGGCGCAGGGCGTGGCCGTGCACTCCGGCCTCGACGTGCATATCTGCGAACCCGATGTATCGCCGCTGCAGCTGCAGGGCCCGAAATCGGGCGAGATCATGAAGGCGCTCTTCGGCGACGAGATCATGGATCTGAAATATTACTGGCTGCGCGAGCTGACCCTCGACGGCATCCCGCTGATCGTGTCGCGCACCGGCTGGTCTTCCGAGCTGGGCTACGAGCTGTACCTGCGCAACAGCGCCCATGGCGACGCCTTGTGGGAACGCATCATGGCGGCGGGTATGGAATTCGGTCTGAAGCCGGGGCACACCTCGTCGATCCGCCGGATCGAGGGCGGCATGCTGTCTTATCACGCCGATGCCGACATCAAGACCAACCCGTTCGAACTGGGTCTGGACCGTCTGTGCAACCTCGACATGGAATCTGACTTCATCGGCAAGGCGGCGCTTCGCCGTATCCGTGACGAAGGCGTCAAGCGCATCCAGATTGGCCTGATCATCGACGCTGACCCGTTGAAGGGGCCGAACACCACCTTCTGGCAGATCAACCACGATGGTGTCGAAGTGGGCAAGGTCACGTCTGCCGTCTACTCGCCCCGGCTGGAGCGCAACATCGCGCTGGCGATGGTGGCGGTCGAGCATGCGCATATCGGGCATCAGCTTGAGGTCGTCCTGCCCTCCGGCCCGACCACCGCGACCGTGGTGGAACGCCCTTTCTTCGACCCGAAGAAATCGCTGGCGGCGGCGTAATCCATGTCGCTGGCCATCGACCTGCACTGGCAACGGGGTGGCCCCACCCTGTTGCCGGGGCAATACTCTGCCGCGCATCGCGTGTCCTACGGGGCACGCTTTGACATCGACGTGGACGCCGCCCCCGATTGGGGCGGTGATCCGGGCAACACCAACCCCGAGCAGGCTCTGGCTTCGGCCCTGTCCAGCTGTCACATGATGACCTTCCTTGCGCTGGCCGCAAAGGCGGGCTGGCCGGTGGCGGGTTACAGCGATCACGCGGTGGCGCATCTGGGCAAGAACCCGCGCGGTCAGATGTCGGTGACGCGCATCGACCTGCACCCGGTGGTGCGCTTCGATCCCGGCTTTGCCGTCACGGACGACGCCATGACCGAAATGCAGGAGCGCGCGCACAGGTATTGCTTCATCGCCAACACGCTCGCCGACAGTGTCGAGATCAACATCTTCTGAGGCAACATGACCGATATCCTGCTGCGCAAACTGGACACCGACGGTGTTCTGCGCCTGACCCTGAACACGCCCGAAAAGCGCAACGCCCTGTCCGAGGCGATGCTGACCGCCCTTGGTCAGGCCTTCGACGAGGCCGGGCGCGACCCGCTGGTGCGGGTGATCGTGCTGGCGGCCAATGGCCCCGCCTTCTGCGCCGGGCACGACCTGAAGGAAATGACCGCCGGGCGCAGCGGGGACGACCGGGGGCGGGCCTATTTCACCCGTGTCCTGACGCAATGTTCCAGCGTCATGCAGGGGATCGTCAGCTGCCCCAAGCCGGTGATCGCCGAGGTCACCGGTATTGCCACCGCCGCAGGCTGCCAGTTGGTGGCCAGCTGCGATCTGGCGATTGCCGCCGACACCGCGCAGTTCAGCACGCCGGGCGTGCATATCGGGCTGTTCTGCTCGACGCCCATGGTGGCGATGTCGCGCAACGTGGCGAACAAGCACGCGATGGAAATGCTGCTGACCGGCGACATGACCCCGGCGGCGCGGGCTGCCGAGATGGGTCTGGTCAACCGCTGCGTCGCGCCTGAGGCGCTGACCGACGAGGTGATGACGGTCGCGCGCAAGATCGCGTCCAAGTCCTCGATGACTTTGGCCACCGGAAAAACGGCGTTCTATGCGCAGCGCGAGATGCCCCTGGCCGAGGCGTATGATTATGCCTCGCAAGTGATGGTGGACAACATGTTGGCGCGCGACGCCGAGGAAGGCATCGGTGCCTTCATCGAAAAGCGCGCCCCCGAATGGCAGGATGCGTGATGTCGAACCCGTATGACACAGACCTCGACCGCAATCCGGCGAATTACCAGCCGCTGACGCCGCTGGGTTTTCTGGAACGCGCGGCTTTGGTCTTTCCGGATCATACCGCCATCGTGCATGGCCCGCTGCGTCGGACCTATGCGGAGTTCTACACGCGCTCCCGGCGGTTGGCGTCTGCCTTGGCGGGGCTGGGCATGGGGCGGGGCGATACCGTTTCGGCCCTGCTGGCGAACACGCCCGCGATGCTGGAATGCCATTATGGCGTTCCGATGTGCGGCGCGGTGCTGCATGCGATCAACACGCGGCTGGATGCAGCGATCATCGCCTTCCAACTGGACCACGCGCTGTCGAAACTGGTGATCGTCGATAGCGAATTTCTGCCGCTGTTGCGTGAGGCGTTGAAGCTGTGCTCGGCCAGGCCCACCGTCATCGTTTATGACGATCCGGAATTCGACGGGCCGCGCATTTCGACCGTCGGCATCGACTATGAGGCCTTCGTGGCCTCGGGCGATCCCGAGTTCGCATGGCTGATGCCAGAGCACGAATGGGACGCCATCGCGATCAGCTATACCTCCGGCACGACGGGAGACCCCAAGGGCGTCGTGACCCATCACCGGGGCGCCTATCTTCTGGCGCAGGGCAATGCGCTGACGGCCAGCATGGCGAAACACGCGGTCTATCTTTGGACCCTGCCGATGTTCCATTGCAACGGCTGGTGTTTCCCGTGGACGCTGTCGGCGATCATCGGCACCCATGTCTGCCTGCGGCAGGTCCGGGCGGAGCCGATCTGGGCCGCCTTGGCCGATGAGGGCGTCACCCACCTGTGCGGTGCGCCCATCGTGATGTCGCTGATGATCTCGGCCCCGGATGCGGTTAAGCGCGACCTCACCCAGCCCGTGCAGTTCTTCACCGCCGCTGCGCCCCCGCCCGAAAAGCTGCTGGCCGACATGAAGGAGGCGGGCTTTGACGTCACGCACCTCTATGGCCTGACCGAGACCTACGGCCCGGCGGTCGTCAACGACTGGCATGGCGATTGGTCGGCCCTGCCGCGCGCCGAGCAGGCCCGGCTGAAGGCCCGTCAGGGCGTGCGCTATCTGCCGCTTGAAGGGCTCGACGTGCTCGACCCCGACACAATGCAACCGGTGCCTCGCGATGGTCAGACCATGGGTGAGGTCATGTTCCGTGGCAACGTCGTGATGAAGGGCTATTTCCGCAACCCGAAGGCGACCGAAAAGGCATTCAAGGGCGGCTGGTTCCATTCGGGTGACCTGGGGGTGGTGCATCCCGATGGTTACATCCAGCTCAAGGATCGGTCCAAGGACGTGATCATCTCGGGCGGTGAGAACATCTCGTCGATAGAGGTCGAAGAGGTGCTGTATCGGCACGAGGCCGTGGCTGTATGCGCCGTGGTCGCCATGCCGCATGAGAAATGGGGCGAGACGCCTTGCGCCTTTGTCGAACTGGCCGAATGTCAGCGGGCCGATGCTGCAAGCCTGAAAGCATGGTGCCGCAGCCATCTGGCGCATTACAAGGTGCCAGGGCGGTTCATCTTTGGTGCGATCCCGCGCACGTCGACCGGAAAGATCCAGAAATTCGCCCTGCGCGATCAGGCGCGCGCTCTGCTAGACGCCTGATCTGAAAAGGACCGGCGCTACAAAGGCGGGCGCGGCATGGCGGCGGTGAGATGGTCTGACCCGACTCCCGCCATGTCGCGTGCGCCCAACTGTCCCAAAGCCCGGACGAGTTCCAGTTTGAGGAGCGCAATCGCGCGGTCCGCCCCCGCCGCACCTCCGGCACCGACTCCGAACGCCAGCGCCCGTCCGACCAGTGCGAAATCCGCCCCCAGCGCGTGGGCGCGCAATACATCCGCGCCGCGCCGGATGCCGCTGTCGACGATGACCGTCAATTTGTCCGAAACCGCCCCGGCAATACCGGGCAGTACCTCGGCCGTGGCGGGGCCAAAGTCGACCTGCCGCCCGCCATGGTTCGACACGACTATCCCGTCACAGCCCATCTCCGCACATTTCACCGCGTCCTGGGGGTGCAAGATGCCCTTCACCAGCAGCTTGCCCCTCCATCGCGCGCGGATCTTGGCGAGGCTGTCCCATGAAAAACCCGGAGTGATCAGGGTCTTTTGCACCTCTGCGTATGATGTCGCGCTTTGCAGCAGGTTGGCGTAATTCGCTACATTGGGTGTGCCGTGGCGCAGGCTGGTCAGGGCCCAGAGCGGTTTCATCGCGCACTGCGCGATCACTTCGGGGGTGAAACGGAAGGGCACGGCGAGTTGGTTGCGGATGTCACGGTCCCGCTTGCCCGCGGCGGGGACATCCGCGGTCACCATCATGACCTCGTATCCGGCGGCCTCCGCGCGGGAGATCAGCCCTTCGGTCACGCTGTCGTCGCCAGAGACATACAGTTGGAACATGCCGTTCCCATCGGCGGCCTCGGCCAATTCCTCCAATGTGGTAGAGGCGGCTGAGGACGCCACGTAGGGAATGTTTTCGCGCTTGCACAGTCGCGCAAGCATCAGGTCCGCCCCTGGCCAAAACGCGTTGAGCATGCCGATGGGTGCCATTCCGAAAGGCGCTGCATAGGTCTTGCCGAACAGCGTCGCCTGCGTGTCGATGCTTGAGACATCGACCATGTAGCGTGGCGTCAGGGCGATCTCCTGGAAGGCCTCGACATTGCGCCGCAGGTTGCGCTCGTTCTCCGCGCCGCCATCGACGAGGTCAAACGCAAAGCGAGGAATGCGCCGCCGCGCCATCTCGCGCAGGTCGTCGATACAGGCGGCACGGGCGAGCGAGCGGACCATCAGATCGACCACCCGCCATCGACGGCAAAGGATTGCCCTGTGGTGAAAGCCGATCCATCACCCGCCAGATAACAGACCATCTCGGCAATCTCCTCGGGTTGACCAAGGCGGCCCATGGGCTGGCGATCCTTGAAGGCGGCGAGTGCTGTTTCAAAATCACCCGTCGCGCGCAGGCGGTCCTCCAGCGAAGGGCTTTGCACCGTGCCGGGGCAGATGGCGTTGCAGCGGATGCCCTGTTTGACGAAATCGGCGGCGATGGCCTTGGTCATGCCGATAATGGCGGCCTTGGACGCGCCATAGGCAAAGCGGCGCGGGGCGCCTTTTTCGCTGCTGACGATGGAAGCGATGTTGACGATCGACCCGGCACCCTTGGCCAGCATGCCCGGCAATACAGCGCGGGTGATGCGATACAGCGCCTTGGCGTTCAGATCGAAGGAGCGATCCCAGGCGGCTTCTTCGCAATCAAGGATTGTGCCGTCGTGTACCCAGCCCGCGCAATTCACCAGAATGTCGATGTCGGGATTTGCATCGATCAGCGCCTTGACCGCGCTTGCGTCCAGCACATCCAGCCGATGCGCGGTGATCCGGTCGCGGGTGGCGGCGACAGCTTCGACTGCTGCGCCGTCTATATCCGTGGCGATGACGCTGGCGCCCAGAGCGGCCAGAGCTTCGGCCGAGGCGCGGCCGATCCCGTTACCGGCTGCGGTCACGAGGGCAGTTTTTCCTGCAAGTGTCTGTGTCATGGTCTTTCTTTCAACGAGCGAGCCATCCGCCATCGACCGTCACGCAACTTCCGTGGCAATAGGCGGCGGCGTCGGAGGCGAGGAAGACGGCCGCGCCGGCAATCTCGGAGGGGTCTGCAAATCGGCCCGCGGGGATGCGGTCCAGCAGCGCCTTTGAACGGTCTGGATCGTCGCGCAAAGCCTGTGTGTTGTCGGTGGCCGTATAGCCGGGTGCGATGGCATTGACGTTCACGCCCCGCCCCGCCCATTCGTTGCACAGCGCCTTGGTCAGCCCGAGGACGGCATGTTTCGAGGACGCATAGGCCGGCACGCGCAAGCCGCCCTGCGCACCCAGCACCGAAGAGACAATGACGATCTTGCCACTGCCCTGCGCCACCATGCGCTTGCCCGCGGCCTGTGACAGCAACCAGACGGAGTCGAGGTTGACCGACAGCACGCGCCGCCAGTCATCAAGCGGCATGTCGGTGCTGTCTTCGCGGTGGATGATGCCGGCATTGTTGACCAGAATATCGAGGCCCCCAAGCGCGTCGGCGGCAAAGCTCACCACGGTTTCGGCGGCGGCCTGGTCCATGCCGGTAAAGTCGGCCTTGACGGCAGCGGCGTTGCGGCCTTTGGCTTCGATGTCGGCGATCACGGCCTCGGGTGCATGGCTGCGGTAGGTCAGCGCCACGTCGGCGCCTGCCTCGGCAAGGGCAAGGGCTATGCCCTCGCCAATGCCGGTTGCGCCGCCGGTGACAAGGGCACGCCGCCCTGTCAGGTCAAACGGATTACCCATCGCGTCAGTACCGGTTCGCGATGGGCAGTTCTTCGGCGGGGAAGAGGCTGATTACCTCGCAGCCGGTATCCGTCACCACGACCTCTTCTTCGATGCGGGCCGCCGAATACCCGTCTGCCGCCGGGCAGTATGTTTCCAGCGCAAACACCATGCCAGTCTGGATTTCCATCGGGTTATCAAGGCTCACCGCGCGGCTGATGATCGGGCGCTCGTGCAGGGCAAGGCCCAGACCGTGACCGAATTGCAGACCAAAGGCGGAAAGCTCATCCGGGAAGCCGAACTCTTCGGCCTTGGGCCAGAGTTTGGCAACCTGATCGGTGGTGACGCCGGGTTTGATCGCCTGGATCGACGCGTCAATCCACTCGCGCGCTTTGACATATGCATCGTGCTGTGCCGGGGTGGCGCGGCCAATGTTGAAAGTGCGGTAGTAACAGGTGCGATAGCCCTGGTAGGACTGCAGGATGTCAAAGAACGCCTGATCGCCAGGGCGGAACATGCGGTCCGTGAAGTTGTGCGGGTGTGGGTTGCAGCGCTCGCCGGAAATGGCGTTGATCGCCTCGACATCGTCCGAGCCCCACTCGTACAGCAGCTTGTTGGACATGGCGACAATCTCGTTTTCGCGCACGCCGGGTTTCAGCATTTCGTAGATGTTGTGATAGACGCCATCGACCATGCTGGCCGCTTGCGTCAAAAGCTGGATCTCGTCCCAGTTCTTGATCTCACGTGCGGACAGCATGATCTGCTGGCCATCGACGACGTTCAGACCGGCCTCTTTAAGCGCCTCGAACATCGCGGTTTCGGCATAATCGACACCGACCGGCATGCCTTTCATGCCTGCGTCTTCGATCAGCCCGGCGATATCCTGTGCGTATTTCTTCATCAGGCCAAAGCTGGGCGGGATCGTACCGCGCATGCCGACAACGCCGGCATGGCAATTGTCCGGCACCAGCCAGTCGGAATACTTGCGGTGGTGGACCGCTGCGGATCCGAAATCCCACACATGCGGGGCATCGTCACCGGTCAGCAAGGCAAAGCGACACATCTTGTCGCGTTCCCACTCACCGATCTTGGTGGCGGTGACGTAACGGATGTTGTTGACATCAAACAGCAAAAGCGAGCCAGCGTCGCTTTTCTTCAGCGCTTGGCGGGCGCGGCTCAAGCGGTAGCGGCGCAGGCGGTCGTGATCGACGCGGCGCTCGAAATCGACCTGGGTCGGGCCCCAGGCAGGAAGACGGCCTTCCCATTGCCAGTTGGGTTCCAGATCCTGCGGGGTAAGGACATTCGGGGTAAGTGCGCGAGACATGATTTCCTCCATCGGGTGCGATCCCGCGCACCCGTTTTTCTCGTATATTCAGTTGTTCAGTGCGTTATTTCGTGACCCAGCCACCGTCGATCGAGATCATCTGGCCGGTCATGTAGTCGCTGTCAGCGGACGCGAGGAACGACGCGGTACCGGTGATGTCGGCAGGGTAGGACACGCGTTTGATGACAAGGTTGTTTTCGACGATGTCGTCATAGGCCTGACCGGCGCGTTCCTTGAAGCCGATCTCGACGAGGTCTTTGTCGAGCTGCTCCCAGAGCGGCGTGACAACGACGCCGGGCGCGTAGCCATTGACGGTGATGTTGTGCTCGGCCAGCCCCAGCGCACCGCATTCGGTCAACGCCAGACAGCCGTATTTCGACGTGCAATAGACGGTTACGTCCACCAGCGGCTTTCTCGACGCGATGGAACCCACGTTGATCAGCTTGTAGGGGCCATTCTCCGGGCCCTGCGCGATCATCTGCTTCGCTGTCTCCTGCATGCCAAGCCACATCGCCTTGGTGTTGACGTTCATGATCATGTCCCAGTTGTCCTCATCGATATCCATGAAGAACCGGGGCTTGTTGAGGCCCGCATTGAAAAGGCCGACATTGATCGACCCAAACGCCTCGACCGTGGCGGCGACGGCGCTCGCGTTGTCCTCGCGCTTGGTTACGTCCATCTTGACGGCAATCGCGCGACCGTTTCCGGCGGCGTTGATGCGGTCGGCAACGGCCTGCGCCTCGTCCGGATCCAGGTCCCCAAGGCACACATTCGCCCCCTGTGCTGCAAAGGCTTCGGCATTGGCCGCGCCCATGCCGCGGGCGGCACCGGTGATCAGAATATTTTTACCTTTCAGGCGGTTGGGGTCCATGGTCTCTCCTCCTCGGGTGTCACGGATTTCTGTTGTGTTGTATGATGGCGTCCGCACGGGTCTGTGACTTGTGCAATGCCTCGCGCGGAGTAGTGATCCCGCGCAACATGTCGTGGAACTCTTCGCCGCAGATCTTGATGACATCGACGATTTCGGGCACTGGCGGGCGCGGCCAGAACTGCAATTCGTCACGCCAGGACATGGCGTCGACGGCCTCGAAAATCGACGAGGTTCGCCGCACTTCCGGGTCCGATCCGACGGAATAGCGCGGGTTGGTGCGGCTGCCGTTCTGGATATAAAGCTTTTGTGCCTCGGGCGATGTGAAAACAGACAGCGCTTCGACGGCGCCGCGCACCCGGTCGGGCGGCAGGTTCGCCGGGATGCCCATGACATAGCCGCCAACCGGGGCGACCGGGCTGGCACCGGGGCCGGATGGATGCGGCAGGTAGCCGGTTTGCCCGCGGGCGGGCGAACTTTCGTCCATTTCGAAATAGGGGGCCAGCAGCGTATACCCGTAGGCCATCGCGATGCTGCCCGCCGCATAGGGGCGGATGCGTTCATACCAGGACATCGACAGGATGTCGGGCGGCGAATAGTGCATCAATTCCAAAAGGAACTCTGCCGCGCGAAGACCGGCTTCCGTGTCGATGGTTGCCCGGTAGTCGCCTTGTGCCAGATGGTCGGTTTCGAAGCCGCCGGCAATCTCGGGCAGGTCGAGCACGGGCTGACCAAAGTCCGCCATGGTCATGAGAACGGTATGGCCAAGCGCGGTGCCGCGTGCCGCGTTCCACGCGATGCCATACCGGCCCCGGCGCGGATCGTGCAGCCTGCGGGCTGCCGTCAGAAGCGCGTCAGTGGTGGCTGGCGGTTCCAGCCCCGCTTCGGCAAACAGGTCGCGACGGTAGAACAGCAACTCTGGCGTGGTCTGTGACGGCACACCGTAGGCGTGCCCGCCCCAATGGGCCGCCTTCCAGCCGGCGGTGTGAAAATCCGCAGGGTCGAGCCGCGCCAGGTCCATGACCTGATCCAGCGGCATGAGCACATTCTTTTCCGCGAATTCCCCGATCCAGGGAAGGTCTACCGCGATGATGTCATAACGGCTGGTGGGCCGTTTCGCGTTGCGCAACGCTTCGTCGCGCAGGCGGTCGATGGAAAAGGCCCGCTGGGCGATGGTGGTGCCGATCACCTGTTCGAACTGCCGCTTGAGCGTATCCATGACCATGAAGGTCGGATCGCCATGCACGAGGACCCTCAGCCCCCCCGGCAGTTTAAGCGGTTCCGACAGCACGCTGAGAGGCGGGATGGACTGTGCCGCCGAATAGCTGCCGCCAAAATAGTAGTCTTTGCTGTCGGAGGCCCGTCCGCGCCCGCCAAAACGCGCTTCACTCATGCGCCGAACCCGCCCGGACAGCTGCATCCATTGCTCCAGCAGCTTTTCGCTGGGGTGCATGGAATAGCTTTTGCCGGTTTTCGTGCGTGGGCGTTGGTCGATCAGCCCGGCGTCGACCATCTCCTTCAGGCGCCGGTTTGCCGTGGCATAGGGCACGCGGCTGGCCCCGATCATCGATGTCGGCGTCACCGTCTTGCCGTCGAAATGACCGTGCAAAAGGTGCAGGGCCATGCGCAAATGGGCACTTGGAGCAATGATATCCAGCGTATCCTCAAGCTCGTCATTGATCTCATCCAGAAAGGACAAAACCTCCAGGCTCTCCGCCTTCGCCTGTGGCGAAGCGAGTCCGGAATGGGTATGTCCTGCCAGGGCGTTCATGGTTTTCGAGCGTCTCTTTTCACTGTTCCCGGTGCGCGTAGTCGCGGAATTGTTCGATTTGGACGATGATGATGCAGTCATGCAGCGACCCCCTGTAAAATGTTCAAAGTGACATCCGGAGCGTATCCCGAAATTATCCATTCTGGACTTCCATACATCCATTTTGGATATTTTGCATGCGGTGTGGCAGGAGGAGAATCGGCAGATTAGGTCCAGTCGTTCGGGTCACCGAATGCTGCGTCGGTGTCCGGGAGGGGCGCAGACGCTGGAGGGAATATGTCCGGATCATTCCGGGAGGAGATTACACATGACGCTTCGTACTGCTCTTTTTGCCAGCGCCGCTGTTGTTCTGGCCGGTGCTGCATCCGCCGAGACGATGAAGATCGGCATCACCCAGAACAACGTGGGTGTGGACAGCTATCAAACTACCTATGAGAAGGCCTTCATCGCGGCGGCCGAAGCCAATGCCGATGTCGAGGCGGTGGTGCTCGATGCGGGCGGCGACGTGGCCCGTCAGATCGCCCAGATGGAAGACCTGATCCAGCAGGAAGTCGACGCCATCATCATCTGGCCAACCAACGGTGAGGCAGTCATTCCCGCCGTGCGCAAGGCGCAAAAGGCCGGTATCCCGGTCATCGTGACCAACTCCAATATCGCCGAAGCAGGCTTCGACTTCGTGAAGTCCTTCTCCGGGCCGGACAACATCACCCAGGGAGCGCGGTCCGCCGAGATCATGTGCGACAAGTTCAAGGCCATGGGCATCGAGAATGAAGCCAAGGTCGTGCACATCACGGGTCAGCCGGGCTATACCACCGCCATCGAGCGCGCCAAGGGCTTCAACGACCGTCTCCCCGAGGTCTGCCCGAATGTCGAGCAGATCGACCAGCAGCCCGGCGACTGGAACCGCGAGAAATCGCAGCAGGTCATGGAAGCCTTCCTTGTGAAGTATGACGACATCGACGGCGTCTATGCCGGCGATGACAACATGGGCGTGGGCGCGTTGAACGCCGCCAAGGCCGCGGGCCGCGACGGGATCATCTTCGTCGGCGCGACGAACTTTGCCGTGGGCTATGAGGCGATGGCCGCCGGTGAATACTGGGGTTCGATCTACCAGTCGCCGGTCGATGACGCCGAGGCGGCGCTCAAGACCGCCATCGACGTTCTGGAGGGCAAGGACGTGCCGTTCCTGAACTACTTCGACACGCCGAAAATCACCCAGGACAACATGGGCGACTACACCAAGCCGGTTTTCTGAAACCCGGCTGACCCTGCGGGGGGCCACGCGCCCCTCGCTTCGCATTTCCGACAAACCGACATTCAGGGAGGCGCGCCATGGGACGTGTTTCTGACCGCGTCTGTATCGTGACGGGCGCCGCACAGGGTATTGGCCGCGCCATCGGAGAGGCCCTTCTGGAAGAAGGTGCCAAGGTGTGCTTTGCCGATCTCAACGGCGAAAAGGTGGCACAGGTGGCCGATGCCGCCCGCAGTGCGCACAATGGCCGCGTGATCTCGGCGCAGGTGAATGTCACGGATCGCGAACAGGTCCGCGCGATGATCGCGCATACGGTCGAGACCTTTGGCCGTCTCGATGTGAAATTCAACAATGCCGGTGTGAACAAGCCGATGAATTTCCTCGACGTCACCGAGGACAACTGGAATTTCATCATGGGTGTCAACGGTCTGGGCTGCATGATCGGCATGCAGGAGGCCGCGCGTCAGATGATCAGGCAGGGTGGCGGCGGCAAGATCGTCAACACCGCCTCGATTGCCAGCCGACAGGGCTTTGACAATGTCGCGCCCTACTGCGCGTCGAAATTCGCGGTAGTGTCGCTGACGCAATCGGGCGCGCGTGATCTTGCCAGGCACAACATCACCGTGACAGGGTTTGCTCCGGGTGTTGTCGCCACCGAGATGTGGGAGCAGGTCGATCAGGACCTGATGCAGATCGGTGCCGCAGACCGCCCCGGGCAGGCGATGGAGGAGTTCTCGGCCGAAATCCTCAAGGGACGTGTAGCGACCCCCGCCGACATAACGGGGACAACGACATTCCTGGCGTCGAAGGACAGCGATTACATGACCGGTCAGATCGTGATGATCGACGGTGGCATGATATTGGTCTGAGGCCTTCTCGGGAGGGGGGAGTGATGACGGATTTCAGCCAAAGCGGCAGAGACCCGAGGGAGGGGTTCATGGCAAGTATTGACAAGCAGAAGATCGGCAGCGTTCTGGCGCGGCAGGGCATCCTGATCGCCTTTGCCATCTTCATGATCGCCTTCACCCTCGCGAATGCGAAATTCCTGAGCATCGACAATGTGTTCAGCGTTGTGCGATCTTCCGCGATCCTCGGAGTCATGGCGCTTGGGGTGACCTTTGTCGTCATCAGTGGAAATCTCGATTTGTCGGTCGGTTCCATGATGAGCTTTTCGACCATCGTGGTGCTCGACCTGCATGACAAGATCGGCCCGGCGCTGGCCATTCCGGCAATGTTCGCCATGACGGTTTGCCTTGGAGCAGTCATCGGATTTCTGGTGGGCTACCTGAGGCTCAACTCGCTGATTGTGACGCTGGGCATGCTGTCGGCCATTCACGGGCTGACGCTCACCTATTCGGGCGGTCAAAACATGGATATCGTCGATAAGGAAGGCACGTGGTTTTCCGTTTTTGGCCAAGGCAGTGTCTTGGGCATACCCGTGCCGATCCTGCTTTTCGTTGCGCTGGCGGCCGTCCTCGGGCTGGTGTTGTCGCGCACGCCGTTTGGGCGCAAAGTCTACGCGGTGGGCGGCAACGGCACCGCGGCGACCTTTTCCGGCATCCGCCGGGCGCGCACGGTGTTTCAATGCTACCTGATCTCGGCGGCCTGCGTCGCCACAGCCGGGCTCATGCAGGCCAGCCGGTCTTTGGGATCGCAAAACACGGTTGGTCAGGGACTCGAGCTGGAAGTTCTGGCGGCGGTCATCCTTGGCGGGGCGTCGCTGCTCGGTGGGTCCGGCACGATCTTCAAAACCGTGATCGGTGTACTGATCCTTGGCTTCATCCAGAACGGGCTGCTGCTTCTGGGGTTGCAATTCTACGTCCAGTTTGTGGTGACCTGGGTCATCATCATCCTTGCTGTCTGGCTCGATATCGCAGCCAAGCGTGGCAAGCTCTGGTCGCCTATAGCTTGAAGGGGGGCTCAATATGCAACCGGATGCACTGTCCAAAGCGCTGAAAAGCGGCGCGATCTGGGGCTTTATCGTGTTGGAGCTGATCTTCTTCAGCGTGGCGGGAGAATTCCTGTCGCTCTCTGACAAAGCCTTCATGGATTTCGAAAACATGCTGTTGCTGCTCAAGCAGTCGGCCCCGATCGGGATCATCGCCATGGGCATGACCATCGTGATGATCAACGGGAATATCGACCTGAGCGTCGGCGCGACATTTGCTATCGCCGCCATCATCCTGCTGGACAGCATGACATGGCCGATCTTCGCGGGTCTTGGCGATTGGGTGATCCCGGTGGCGTGGTTGCTGGCGCTGACGGTCGGCACGCTTCTGGGCGCGCTCAACGGGTTAATCGTATGGAAGACCGGCGTCGATGCCTTCATCGTCACGCTGGGTTCGATGCTCGGCTATCGCGGTATCGTCTTCATGTTCAATGGCGAGAACCCGACCAGCCACCTCAACTGGACGTTGGTGGATTTCGCCGAGGCCGAGTTCCTGGGCTTTGCCACGGCAACATGGTTCCTCGCCGCCGTAACTCTGGCGATCTGGTTCTTGATGACCAGAACCGTGCATGGCCGCAACGCCTATGCCATCGGCGACAACCGCGAAGCGGCGGTCAATGCCGGTATCCGTGTCGGCCCGCACATGATGATCAACTTCGCAATCATCGGGTTTCTCGCGGCGCTCTCGGCGGTGGTGTTCTATTCCGAAAGCGGCTCGGTCAATCCCAACGACGGGCAACTCTACGAGCTTTGGGTCATCACCGCCGTCGTGCTGGGCGGGACGAAGATCACCGGCGGTGCAGGCAGTGTCATCGGCACTTTCGGCGGCGTCATCGCCATCCAGCTTCTGCGCAAGGGGCTGGGCCATATCGGGGCCGATACGTCGACGGTGAACCTCGTTATCGGCTGCATCCTGATCGCGGTGCTGTTCCTGGACCGGCAATTGAACGTCAAAGGCAAAGAGGAGTTGAAGGCATGACAGATCCTGTTCTCCGCCTCGAAGGCATCGTCAAGACCTTCCCCGGTGTCCGTGCGCTGGACGGTGTCAGCCTTACCGTCATGCCCGGTGAGGTCCATGCGCTGATGGGCGAAAACGGCGCGGGCAAATCGACCCTGATGAAGGTGCTGGGCGGCATCTATCAACCTGACGATGGCGCGATTTTCATGGGCGATGACAAGGTCGTCATGTCCGGCCCGCTGGAAGCCAAGGCCAAAGGCATCGTCTTCATCCATCAGGAACTCAGCCTCGCCGAGGAACTCAGCGTCGCGGAGAACATCTATCTGGGGGAGTTGCCGCGCAAGAGCTTTGGCCGGGTCGATTGGGTCAGGCTGACGGAACAGACCAATGCCATTCTGAAGAAACTCAATGTCGGGTTTGACGCCCGGACACGGGTCGGCGATCTGTCCATCGCCAACCAGCAGATGGTCGAGATTGCCCGTGCGCTGACGGTCGATGCCAAAGCGGTCATCTTTGACGAACCGACCGCCTCGCTCACCGATGCGGAAAAGGTGGTCCTGTTCGACGTGATTGCCGACCTGCAACGGGACGGTGTCGGGATCATCTATATCTCCCACCGCATGGAGGAGATCTTCAAGATCACCGACCGGATCAGCGTCCTGCGCGATGGTCAGTATCAGGGCACGGTTCAGACCAGGGACACCGATGAGGAATCCGTCACGCAATTGATGATCGGCCGCAAGCTGGACCTCAGCCGCAACGCCGTGCATCACGAGTTGGGCGATGTGGCGCTGGAGGTGCGGGGGCTGTCCTGCGGCGACCTCTTCAACGATGTCAGTTTCGAAGTGCGCCGGGGCGAGGTCTTGGGCTTTTATGGGCTGGTCGGCGCAGGCCGGACGGAGATTGCCGAGACGCTCTTCGGCCTGCGTGATCCGTCTGCGGGGCAGATCTTTCTCGACGGCGAAGAGGCCCGCATCCACTCCCCCGTCGACGCCATCGCGCGCGGCATCGGATTGGTGCCGGAGGATCGCAAGGGACAGGGGCTTGTCCTTGGCATGAACTGCCGCGACAACATGACCTTGCCGCAGGTGGATGACCTCAAGGCGGGGCCGTTCATGGCCGAAGGCGCGGAGGTCGCGATCTTTGACCAGTACCGCGACAAGCTCGACATCCGAACTCCCGGCTGGCGCCAGAAGGTGGGCAACCTGTCGGGCGGCAACCAGCAAAAGATCGTCATCGGCAAATGGCTCTCGATGCATCCCAATGTTCTGATCGTCGACGAACCCACACGCGGCATCGACGTGGGGTCAAAATCCGAGATTCACAAACTGCTCCGGGAGTTGGCGGCACAGGGCTATGCGGTGATCGTCATCAGCTCGGAAATGCCCGAGGTGCTGCATGTCTCCGACCGGATTGTCGCGATGTATTCCGGGCGCGTCATGCGGACCTTCACCTCCGAAGAAGTCACCGAAGACAGCCTCATTCAGGCCATCTCGGGCATTGGCGGCGACCGCGCGGCCTGAACTCAAACGATTGGAAAGCTCTTGAAACTGCTTCGTTACGGCGCGCCCGGCGCAGAGAAACCGGGACTGTTGGACAAAAACGGGCGCGTGCGCGACCTGTCGGATGTGGTGCCGGACATTGCCGGGTCGGTGCTCGAACCCGAGGGGCTGGCAAGGCTTGCCGCGCTCGATCCCGAAGGCCTGCCGCTGGTCGATGGCACGCCGCAACAGGACCTGCGTTTGGGCGCCTGCGTGGGAGGCATCGGCAAATTCGTCTGCATCGGGCTGAACTATGCCGACCATGCCGAAGAGGCGGGCATGCCCATCCCCGAAGAGCCGATTATCTTCAACAAATGGACCTCTGCTGTGGTGGGCCCCAATGACGCCATTCAGGTGCCGCGTGGCTCGGTCAAGACCGATTGGGAGGTGGAGCTTGGCGTGGTGATCGGCAAGCCCGGTGCCTATATCAGTGAGGCGGACGCCATGGATCATGTGGCAGGGTTCTGCGTGATCAACGATGTCTCCGAACGGGATTTCCAACTGAACCGCGCCGGGACTTGGGACAAAGGCAAGGGCTGTGATACCTTTGGCCCGACGGGCCCCTGGCTGGTGACCCGTGACGAGATCGCGGACGTGAACCAACTTGACATGTGGCTTGATGTGGACGGAGAGCGGATGCAGTCCGGCAGCACGGCGACACTGATCTTCAAGGTGCCGCATCTTGTCGCCTACTGCAGCCGGTTCATGAGCCTGCAAGCGGGCGACATCATCTCCACCGGGACGCCACCGGGCGTGGGTATGGGCCAGTCACCTGAGCGCTACCTGCACGGCGGCGAGGTTGTGACGCTGGGCATCGCCGGGCTGGGAGAGCAACGGTCGCAGGTTCTGCCCGCCCGGTAGGTCGCGAAATTTCGCGGCCCAGACCCCGCCTGGCGACCCTTGTTGTCGACCCCCTGCACCATGAGCATTCACGGTCCAGGGTCCGGCGAGTGTCTCTCCTGCGTAGGTGACGGTCCCAGGATGCGCGTCTGACGGCTGACCGCCGCGCAGCATGACCGTTGGCAGCTTGGGACGATAGCCGGGTTCCTGCGGTGCGACAGAGGCCATGGTCGCCGGCTCCGTGAGCTTCGTCGGGTGTGGGGCCGCGGCGGGACTGTCAATCGTCTGCAAGCGAAAGGCCACGTAGATCGCGTCGGACAGACGGGTCGCGTCTGCGTCTTCGGCGGCGTCTGAACATCGAGGTCGCCCCCATTGTCTGGAGAGACTTGCGGCGTTGTTGAGCGTGCCTTCAATTCATGCTGTCGCCTGGAGGCCAGAGCGCTGATGCGCCTCGACCGGTGTTCGGCCACCGAGCGCCGAATGCGGGCGCCCGGTGATCTGGAAGTCGATGCACTCACTTGCCGATGTCGGCCCGGTCTCGAAGGCATGGAGGTCGACGCGGCTGTCCTTCATCCACCGCCATGATCCTTCGATCATGACGCGGTCCATACAACGACCGCGCCGGTCCCTCCATTGCCCGGCTGGCGATTGCGAAGCAATCTGCCGAAAGGGAAACCTTCCCCGCGGTGTCAAGCAGGCTCTCCTCTCCGGACATGCGCGATGCGAATGCCCTGTCGACAGTGGATTCACCCCGTGTTTCATCACCAGTTCTGCGACCGCCAGTTCGCGGCGAATGGCCTCGAGTGCCACCGTCGCCTTGACACCGGCCCCGCAATTCTTTCGCTTGCCAGCACCCTGTTCTTCCTCGTCCTCGTTCGCGGCAAGCCAGGCAACCTGTCCGGTTGTCGGGCGCCAACTGACTTCCGGTCGGCAATCAGCCAACCGTCGATCCCAACCACAGCGTGATGACCGGGAAGGCGATCAGCAGGCCAAGCCGGATCACGTCGACCGCAATGAACGGCACCAGGCCCTTGAAGATGCGCACGATCGGCACGTCGGGCAGCACGGCCTTGAGCACGAAGACGTTCATCCCGACCGGCGGCGTGATCAGCGCGATTTCCGTGACAACGATCACGATGATCCCGAACCACACCAGATTGAACCCTTGGGACACCACGACTGGTGCAAACAACGGCACGAAGATCAGGATGATCGCCATCGAATCCATCACGCAGCCCAGAACGAGGAACACCAGCATGATGGCCAGGATGAGCGCGTAGCCTTCGAGACCGGTGGACTGCACGAGCCCCAACACACCGGCGGCCAGCCCGGACAGGGTCAGCAGCTTGGACAGCATCAGTGCGCCGAAGAGAACCGTGTAGAGCGAGACCGAGGTATAGGCGGTGTCGATGACGACCTTGCGCAGCACTCGCCACGTCAGGCGGCCATGAAGCGTGGCGATCAGGATCGCGAGGCCCGCACCCATCCCGGCGGCTTCGGTCGGGGTGAAGAGCTTGGCGTAAAGCCCGCCGATGATCAGCCCGAACAGCAGCAGGAAGGGCCAGATACCCGAGAGGGCCTTGATCTTTTCCGGCCAGGGCGTCGGCTCGCCCTGTGGGGCGTGTTCGGGGTTGCGGGCGGCAACCAGACGGATCGCCAGCATGTAGAGGCCAAGGCCCAACAGACCGGGGATGACACCGGCGACAAACAGGTCCCCGATATTGGTCTGGGTCAGGATGCCATAGACCACCATGATGATCGACGGCGGGATCAGGATGCCAAGCGTGCCTCCGGCGGCGATGGTCCCGGCGGACAGTTCGTCAGAATAGCGGTATTTCTTCATGCTGGGATAGGCGACCTTGGCCATGGTCGCGGCCGTGGCATAGCTGGACCCGCAGACGGCGGAAAAGCCGGAACAGGCGGCCATGGTGGACAGGGCCAGTCCACCGCGCACGTTACCGACAAAGGCATAGGCGGCGCGGAACAGGTCATGCGCGATCCCGGTCTTGGAAATCACGTTGCCCATCAGGATGAACATCGGCACGACGGCGAGGTCATAGGACAGAACCGCATCCGAGATGGTCAACGGCAGCAATTGCAGCGCAATCGTCCAGTTGATCGCGAACCCGATCCCGGCGACCGAGACAGCGAGCAGCGAAATGGCGAGCGGCACCCGCAGGAAGGCCAGCAGGATGGCCGCGGCCATGGCGATGGAACCGACGATCATAGGGCTTCCTCCTCGTGGGTGTCTTCGGGGTCGACCATCGGCCCGGTGAAGGCGATGGCAAGCGCGGCCAGCGCCGACAGGGCGCAACTGGCGGCAATGAAGAAATACAGCGGTGCGCGCGGGACGCGCAGGGCCTGGCTGACCTCGGATATGCGGGTCGCGTTGAGGCCGTGCTTGACGAACAACCAGGCGATGACGGCCAGAACGACCGTGACGAGCGCGGCGGTCAGGGCGCGCCACCAGACCATCCACGGCTGGCTCACGAGCTTGTCCAGCAGATCGATGGTCAGATGCGCCCCGGCCGCCGTCACCAGCGGCAGACCGGCAAAGACGACCAGCGCCATCAGGTGCTCGGTGATGTCATTGGCGCCATAGATCGGACGCCCGACCAGCCGCCGGCCGACGACGTCGGCAAAGGTCAGCGCCACCATCGCCAGAAGAAACAGTGCCATGACCGTCTCCACTGCGCGGCGGATTTTCCAGGCCACGGAATGCATGTGTTCTCTCCTCCCAAAAGGGGCAGGGCGGGGCACCACCCTGCCTGCGCGGTTTTATTTCGCTTCCAGAGCGCGATAGGTGTCGTTGTAGAAGTCCAGCATCGCCTGCGGGTCTTCGACGCCGGCGGCCTTTGCGGCATCTACCCATTCGGTGACCATGTCGCCGTAGATCGCATCGACCGCCGCGATCAGCTCGGGCGAGGCCTGCTCGATGTCATGGCCATCGGCTTCGAGCTTGCCCATCGCGGCCGGGTTCTGCGCGTCGAAGTTGCGGCCCCAGGCGGCGGACAGCGGTTCGCCGATGATGGCTTCGATGGCTGCCTTGTCGGCTTCGGCCAGACCGTCCCACTTGGCACCGTTCATCGCGACGAAGAAGGTCGCATCATAGAACCCGTTCGGGAAGATGGTGTGGTACTTCAGGCTGTCTTCCAGCCGGAAGTTCACCACCGATTCCATCGTGTGCAGCGAGCCGTCGATGACGCCGCTTTCCAGCATCTCGTAGGCCTTGGTCGCGGGGGCGGCCACCGGCACAGCGCCAAGCGCGGTCAGCAGCTTTTCCTGGATCGGCCCGCCCATGCGGAATTTCACGTTGGCGAGATCCGCGGGCGTGGTCATCGGGGCCGAGCCATGGTGCAGCTGGCCGCCGCCGAACATGCCGACGCCCAGCATCTTGACACCGTCAAAGGCAGCGTTGTCCGCCAGATACTTGTCAAAGGTCTGCCACAGCGCACGGCTTTGCGCCTCGGCATTGGTGCCGGCATTGGGGAATTCCGCGAACCACATGGCAACGAAGCGTTCGGGTTCATAGGTGAAGTTGCCCCAGGTGATGTCGGCGACGCCGGTACGGGCCAGTTCCCAATGCTGCGGCGGGCTGGCCAGCGGCGCGGGCAGGATGGTGATGGTGACGCGGCCCTCGGTGACTTCCGCGACCTTCTCGGTGAAGGGCACGAGGAAATCCGTGTGCACGAAATGGGTCGGCGGCACCCACGAGGACATGGCGAGCATTTCTGCGCTGGCGATATGGGCCGAAGCAAGGAGCGTGGTGGCGGCCACGGCGCCCAAGAGGGTGGTCTTGGAAAGTCGGATCATCGGGTTTCCTCCCTTGGATGATATGTTCATTCGAAAGTTTCGGAGTTCACGGACTTGCTGGTCCTCGTTCGCGCGAGATCGGCAAAGATGGCGGCCCCGACCGGGATGATGCCCGTGTCGAAGACGAATTCGGGATGGTGCGGCGCCGGGCCGGATTGGCCGACGAAGAAATACGCTCCCGGCACCCGCGCCGAGAGTTCCGAGAAATCCTCGGACGCCATCATCGCGCGGGCCTTCTCGGTGACGCGGTCCGATCCGGCTGTGCGAAACGCCGATGCCGTCACGGCGGTGACACAGGCGGCGGAGTTCATCGTGACCCGGGCGACCTTGTCGACCTCGGCCTCGATCACCACGCCGAACAGGGTTTCCGTCGCGCGGGCGGCATCCTGTACCACTTGCGCAAGCCGGTCGCGCACGTTGGCGTCCGTGGTGCGCATGGTGCCTTCGACGCGCACGGTATCGGGCAGGATGTTGCGGGCGGTGCCGCCATGGACCAGGCCGAAGGAAATCACGCCAGCCGCGCGTGCATCCACCACGCGGGTGGCGGCCTGCTGAACGGCGGTGATCAGATGCGCACAAGCGGCGATGGCGTCTTCGCCGGTGTGGGGCATCGACCCATGCGCACCGTTGGCCCGGATTGTGATGTCGATGTTGTCGGCGGAGGACAACGCGGCAGTCGCCGGGATACCGATTACGCCTGCGGGCAAGTCGGGCGAGTTATGCAGGGCGTAGATCTCGTCACAGGGGAAACGGTCGAAGAGCCCGTCCGCGATCATCGCCCGCGCGCCGGTCAGCAATTCTTCGGCGGGCTGAAAGATGAACCGGATGGTGCCTTCGAATTCGCGTGTCTTGGCCAGATAGGCAGCGGCGGTCAGCGCCGTCACCATGTGCCCGTCGTGGCCGCAGCCGTGAAACCGTGCCGGATCGGTCGAGGCATAGTCGACCTGTGCGGACTCCGTCATCGGCAGCGCGTCCAGTTCGGCGCGAAAGGCGATACAGCGCCCGGGTGTTTCCGCGTGCAGCGTGCCAACGACGCCGGTGCCGCCAATGCCGGTCTCGACGGCGTAACCAAGCTCGGTCAGGCGGGCGGCCACGAATTCGGCGGTCCGGACCTCTTCAAAGCCGGTCTCGGGATGGCGGTGCAGGTCGCGCAGCCAATCGTGGGACGTCTGACGTTGGATGTCGTACCAGGTGTCGAACATGCGATTCGGGCCTCTTTTGATCTTGCATTGAGAATATTGCACGCGGATACTTGTTGGACAAGATAGTTTCTTGTTAAGACTAATCGTGCTAAAAATCGGGGTATGGGGTGATACCGTTTCGGTATGAAACTGACGGAGTTAAAAGGCATGCAGCGCGACAAGACATTCAGGAATGAGCGGCTGACCTACAAGTTGAACATCGTCGCTCAGGAAGCGATTACCGCAAATGATGCGATTTTTCTGCGCGAGACCGGGTGCCGAATTCGCGACCTTCGGGTGCTCAGGTTGATCGACGACCAGCCGGGTACGACCTTTGCCGAAATATCGAAAGCCACCGGTTTCGAACGCAGTTTGACGTCTCGAATCATCCAAACATTGCTGGGGGCAGGGCTGATACAGCGTGAGAATTCGGCAGAGGATGCGCGGGTTTTCCTGCTGTCCACGACTCAGAAGGGAAAAGACACCCGCCAGATCGGGCGGCGCCTGTCAGACCGGCTCGAAGTGCTGTTGACGGACCCGCTGTCGCGCCAGGAGTTGCGCGTGTTCAATGAGATTCTCGAACGGCTGGGGTCTTGGGTCACGTCCGAGGATTATCGCGAGGCTCTGGACGCCGAGACTGAAACTATTCTCGATTAATAATAGTCTTGACAAGAGAATATAATCCTGCGATCCAATTGTCGCCTACCAAGCTGACATGGGAGAGGCCGACAAGATCGGCGCCGAAGGAGCAACCCCCCGGAACCTCTCAGGCAAAAGGACCATGACCAGCACGGGCGTCTGAAGCGCTGGCGCGCTCTGCCCGCCACCCGTGACAGAGGGGATCAAGCCTGCCTTCGGGCGGGACGGAACCTTGGGTCGCGGGAGGATACCATGACCAGAATAGCCGTTATCGGCGCCGGGATCACCGGCGTGACAACCGCGTCGAGCCTGATGGATCGGGGCTATGACGTCACCTTGTTCGACCGCAATCGCTATGCGGCGATGCAGACGTCCTTTGCCAATGGCGGGCAGTTGTCCGCCTCGAATGCCGAGACGTGGAACCGCTGGTCCACGGTCTTCAAGGGCATGAAATGGATGATGACGCGGGGCGCACCCTTGTTGGTGAACCCCAAGCCCGGTTGGCACAAATACAGCTGGATGGCGGAATTCGTCGCTTCGATCCCGCAATATCGGGCGAACACGGTTGAGACCACCCGTATGGCCATCGCCGCGCGGGGCTTGTTGAAGGAAAAGGCCGAGCGCCACGGCTTCGACTTCGACTGCGAGGACCGCGGCATCCTGCACATCTATACGGACAAGGCGGAATTCGCCCATGCCACCGCGGTCAACACCCTGCTCGGCGAAGGTGGTCTTCAGCGCCGCGCCGTCACGCCCGACGAGGTGCGCAGCATCGAACCGGCGCTGACCGGCGACTTCTACGGAGGTTACTACACGGAAAGCGATTTCACCGGCGACATCCACCGCTACACCACGGGTCTGGCCAAATCCATCGAGGCAGGCGGCGCCGTGCTGCGCTTTGGCACCGATGTCGAGACGATCAAGGTCGATGGCGCGGGCGTGCGCGTGACCTGGAGCCGGAACAGCGAAAGCCAGACCGATCCGTTCGATGCCATCGTGGTTTGCGCAGGCGTCGAAAGCCGCCGCATCGGCGCGCAGCTCGGCGACCGCGTGAATGTCTACCCGGTCAAGGGCTATTCGATCACCGTTCGGCTGGATGACGAGGCCAGCCAGCAGGCCGCGCCCTGGATCAGCTTTCTGGACGATGAGGCCAAGATCGTCACCAGCCGCCTTGGCAAGGACCGGTTCCGCATCGCGGGCACGGCGGAATTCAACGGCTACAACCTCGACATCCGAGACGACCGCATCCGGCCGCTGGTCAAATGGTGCGAACGCTTCTTTCCGGGTGTCAGCACGGAACATGCCGTGCCGTGGGCGGGCCTGCGCCCGATGATGCCGAACATGATGCCCAAGGTGGGGCAGGGGGTCCGCGACCGGGTGTTCTACAACACTGGGCACGGGCACCTGGGTTGGACCCTGTCTGCGGTCACCGCCGAGATGGTGTCGGAAACCGTGGCAGCCTCGCGCGTGGTGAATGCCGGTGCGCCCGGAAGGGTCGTGCCCTTGGCGGCGGACAGGATGGCCGCGGCATGAAGGACCTTCTGGACATCCCGACCTATGACGACATGCTTGCCGCGCATGGACGGATCAAGCCGCATATCCGGCGCACGCCGGTGCGGGTCTCGGATTACCTGAACGATCTGGCCGGCTGTCAGCTTTTCTTCAAATGCGAGAACTTCCAGGAACCCGGCGCCTTCAAGGTGCGCGGGGCCTGCAACGCGGTCTTCGGGCTGGACGACGCGCGGGCGGCCAAGGGCGTGGCGACGCATTCCAGCGGCAACCATGCGTCCTGCCTCAGCTACGCGGCCATGCTGCGGGGCATTCCCTGCAACGTCGTCATGCCGCGCACCGCGCCGCAGGCCAAGAAGGACACGGTGCGGCGCTACGGCGGCGTGATCACGGAATGCGAGCCGTCGACGAGCAGCCGGGAGGCGACCTTTGCAGAGGTGCAGGCCCGGACAGGCGGCGACTTCGTCCATCCCTACAACGATCCGCGTGTGATCGCGGGGCAGGGCACCTGTTCCAAGGAGTTCATGGAGCAGACCGACGGGCTGGACATGGTGGTCGCGCCGATCGGCGGCGGCGGCATGATCTCGGGCACCTGCCTGACGCTGGCGACGCTCGCCCCCGAATGCCAAGTCATCGCGGCGGAACCGGAACAGGCGGACGACGCGTTTCGCAGCTTCAAGGCGGGGCACATCATCGCCGATGACGCGCCGAAGACCATCGCGGACGGGCTGTTGGTGCCACTCAAGGACCTGACATGGCACTTCGTCCGGACCCACGTGAGCGAGATCTACACGGCCTCCGATCCGGAAATCGTCGACGCGATGAAGCTGATCTGGAAACATCTGCGCATCGTCATGGAACCGTCGAGCGCGGTGCCCCTGGCCACCATCCTGAAGAACCCCGACGCCTTCCGCGGCAAGCGCGTGGGCATCATCATCACCGGCGGAAACGTCGATCTGGATAAATTGCCCTGGATGGGCTGAGGAGATTTCCGATGAAAGACCTGACCAATTTCGACCTCTACGAGGTGGGTTATGACATTCCGGCCAAGCCCGGCATGGACGCCGCCGACATCCAGACCCCCGCGCTGGTGCTGGACCTCGACGCGCTGGAGCGCAACGTCCGCAAGATGGGCGATTATGCCAAGGCGCACGGAATGCGCCATCGGGCGCACGGCAAGATGCACAAGTCGGTGGACGTGCTGAAGCTTCAGATGGATCTGGGCGGCGCGATCGGCGTCTGCTGCCAGAAAGTGTCCGAAGCCGAGGTCTTTGCCCGCGCGGGTATCAAGGAAATCCTCGTGTCGAACCAGGTGCGCGACCCGGCCAAGATCGCGCGGCTGGCGCAGCTGCCGAAGATCAGCGGCGGCGAGGTGATCGTTTGCGTGGATGACGTCGCCAATATTGCCGACCTGTCGGCGGCGGCGGTCACGGCAGGCACGACCCTTGGCGTCTTCGTGGAAATCGACTGCGGCGCGGGGCGCTGCGGCGTAACCACCACGCCTGCGGTGGTCGAGATCGCAAAGGCGGCCGTCGCGGCGGGCAACCTGATTTATCGCGGGATTCAGGCCTATCAGGGCGCGATGCAGCACATGGACGATTTCGGCGCGCGCAAGGCCAGGATCGACGCGGCCATCGCGCAGGTGCAGGACGCGGTCGACGCGCTGAAGGCCGAAGGGATCGACACCGATCTGGTGTCGGGTGGTGGCACCGGGTCCTATTGCTTCGAGTCGACTTCCGGCCTGTATAACGAACTGCAATGCGGGTCCTACGCCTTCATGGACGCGGATTACGGCCGCATTCTGGACAAGGACGGCCAGCGCATCGACGCGGGCGAATGGGAAAACGCGTTCTTCATCCTGACCAGCGTGATGAGCCACGCCAAGCCCGACAAGGCGATCTGCGACGCCGGTCTCAAGGCGCAATCCGTCGACAGCGGCCTGCCGGTCATCTACGGGCGCGACGACGTGGAATATGTCAAATGCTCGGACGAGCATGGTGTGATTGCCGATCCGAATGCCGTGCTGAAGGTGGGTGAAAAGCTGCGCCTCGTGCCCGGTCATTGCGACCCGACCGCCAATGTCCACGACTGGTACGTCGGTGTTCGAAACGGCAAGGTCGAATGCGTCTGGCCTGTTTCGGCCCGCGGCAAGGCCTATTGAGCGCCGACAGGGGGTGCGAGGGGCCAGCCCCTCGCTCTCCCCGGGGTATTTGCACCAAGAAGAAGCAGGGACTCGGTCCCGGATGACGTCTTGGGTGGGCGTCGCAGTTTGAAGGACACCATATCATGTGGATCGTACCGGAACGGGTCATCGCCGATCTGATGACCCGCGAGGCGGCGTTCGACGCCGTCGAACAGGTTTTTGCCGCGATGGCGGCGGGGGCGGCGCGCAACTTTCCCGTGGTGCGCGAAGCCCTGGGGCACGAGGACGCGCTCTACGGGTTCAAGGGCGGCTTCGATGGCGCAGGCCAGGTGCTGGGGCTGAAGGCCGGGGGCTACTGGCCGCACAACATGGACCGCCGGGGGCTGATCAATCACCAGTCGACGGTGTTCCTGTTCGATCCCGACACGGGCCAGCCTACGGCGATGGTCGGGGGCAACCTGTTGACGGCGCTGCGCACGGCGGCGGCATCCTCGGTGTCGATCCGGCATCTGGCACGACCGGACGCGCGGGTGCTGGGGATGATCGGCGCGGGGCACCAGGCGACGTTCCAGTTACGCGCCGCGCTGGAACAGCGCCCGTTCGAAAAGGTGATCGCCTGGAACCGGAGCGCGACGCGGCTGGACA
Source organism: Tropicibacter sp. S64 (assembly GCF_049803835.1). Taxonomy (NCBI): domain Bacteria; kingdom Pseudomonadati; phylum Pseudomonadota; class Alphaproteobacteria; order Rhodobacterales; family Roseobacteraceae; genus Tropicibacter; species Tropicibacter sp. S64. The sequence continues at coordinate 31,847 of NZ_JBNAGK010000026.1, forward strand.
GTTTGCGGGTGGTTGCCGAAGAAGCCGGCGTCCCGTTCGAATCGGTCCCGCTGGAGGGGATGCGGGAAGCGGATGTGAT
>NZ_JBNAGK010000027.1:0-24269 GCF_049803835.1 Tropicibacter sp. S64
ACCCATTCGGAGGCGCAGGTGGCGCAGATTGCCGGGTCGATCCGGGCGTTCGGGTTCAACAATCCGGTGCTGGTCGATGGCGGGAACGGCATCATCGCGGGCCACGGGCGGGTGCTGGCGGCGCAGAGGCTGGGGCTGGAGCGCGTGCCGGTGATCGAGCTGACCCATCTGAGCGATGCCCAGAAGCGCGCCTACATCCTCGCCGACAACCGGCTGGCGGAACAGGCGGGGTGGGATCGGGCGTTGCTGGCGCTGGAACTGGGCGACCTCGCGGCGCTCGACATCGACCTTGGCAGTCTCGGCTTCGATGGCGCGGACCTCGATGCGTTGCTGGGCCACGGCACAGGCGATGCGCGGGAGGAGGAGACGCCGGAGCCGCCGTCCAATCCGGTGTCCAGACTCGGCGACCTCTGGCAGCTCGGGTCCCACCGGCTGCTCTGCGGGGATGCCACGGACGGGGCGGCGGTCGCGCGTCTGCTTGGTGGGATACAGCCGCACCTGATGGTCACGGACCCGCCTTACGGCGTGGATTACGACCCCGCCTGGCGCAACGAGACCGGCGCTGCGAAGACCAAACGCACGGGCAAGGTGCTGAACGACCACCGGGCCGACTGGCACGAGGCCTGGGCGCTGTTCCCCGGCGATGTGGCCTATGTCTGGCACGGGGCGCTGCACGCGACCACGGTGGCGGAGAGCCTTGTCGTCTGCGGCTTCGAGATCCGCAGCCAGATCATCTGGGCCAAGGAACGGTTGGTGCTGTCCCGGGGGCACTATCACTGGCAGCACGAACCGTTGATCTATGCCGTCCGCGGCAAGGGGCACTGGACCGGCGACCGCAAACAATCGACGCTTTGGAGCATTGCGAACCGCGATCAGGACGCCACCACCGTGCATGGCACGCAGAAGCCGGTCGAATGCATGCGGCGGCCGATCCTGAACAATTCCAGCGCCGGTCAGGCCGTCTACGAGCCCTTCGCCGGGTCGGGCAGCACGCTGATCGCCGCCGAGACCACGAAGCGGGTGTGCTACGCCATGGAACTCAGCCCGGCCTACGTCGATGTGATTATCCAGCGTTGGCAGGGGTTTACCGGCAAGCCCGCCGTGCTGGACGGCACCGGGCAAAGCTTCGACGCCGTCACCAGAGATCGGGAAGGCATCGCCGCATGAGCCAGTCCCGCAGCCAATCCGCCCTCGAGGCCCTCGCCAATGTCGTCGTCGGCTATTGCACCGCCTTTGCCCTGCAAGTCGCGCTGTTCCCGCTGGTCGGCCTCGCCGCTGGGCTCGGACAGCATCTGGCCATCAGCGCGGGCTTTACGCTGCTCTCTCTCCTGCGCAGCTACGCCCTGCGCCGTCTGTTCGTCCGGCTGGGCTGATGCGGCGCGGACGCAAACCCTGTCCAAAGTCGGGCACCCTCGCGGAAACGCCGCTCAACGCGCCTCCTCGCTGCCCGGACCACCTCTCCCCCGTGGCGAAGAAGGAGTGGCGACGGCTGGCCACGCCGCTGCACCGCGCCGGCCTGCTGACCATCGCGGACCGTGCGGCGCTTGCGGCCTATTGCCAAGCCTGGGGGCGCTGGGTGGACGCCGAGCAACGCCTTGCTGACACCCCGGCGCTCCTGAAGACGCCGAGCGGCTATGTCCAGCAGTCGCCCTGGCTGACGATTACCAACAAGCAGCTGGAGCTCATGGGGCGCTACATGACCGAGCTTGGCCTGACGCCCGTGGCCCGGACCCGCATCGACATGCCGGTGAGCGGCGCGCCCGAGCCAGTCGACAAGATCCAGATCACGATCGTGGGCATCGATGAATTCGGACAGCGCTTCGAGAAGCCGATGGACGGCTGGAACCCGAAACCGCCCCGGACCGACAAGCCGAGGGAGCCGGTTCAGATTACCCTCGACAGGGATCTTTGATCTTTCGGGACTACACTTCGGAGCCCTGTCGAGCGACGTACAGACCTGCCAAACGAAGGTTACGCAGGTGTGTACATGGCCCGCAGCACTGCCCCAAACCGGCTCGTCGCCTACGAGCGCGTCTCCACCGCCCGCCAGGGCCGGTCCGGTCTCGGGCTCGAGGCGCAACGGGCTGCCATCGATGCCTTCGCCGGGGCGCGGTCGGCCGAGGTTCTCGCCCGCTTCACCGAGGTCGAAAGCGGAGGCCGCAACGACCGCCCGGAACTCGACAAGGCCCTCAGCCTCGCCCGCCTGACCGGCGCCACGCTGGTCATCGCCAAACTCGACCGCCTCTCGCGCAACGCCGCCTTCCTGCTCACCCTGCAAGCCAGCGGCGTCCGCTTCCTCGCCTGCGACATGCCCGAGGCCAACGATCTGACCGTCGGCATCATGGCCCTCGTCGCCCAGGCCGAACGCGACGCCATCTCCCGCCGCACCAAGGAAGCCCTCGCCGCCGCCAAGGCCCGCGGCGTCCGCCTCGGCAACCCCAACGGCGCCGCCGCCCTCAAACGCGCCGGCAAAGGCGGCACGGCGCTCCACGAGACCGTCCGCCACAACGCCGACAGCTTCGCCCGCGACCTCGCGCCAGTGATTGCCGCCCTGCAATCCGAAGGGCATACTTCGCTTCGAGCATTGGCCACAGAGCTCAACGCCCGCGGCATCCAGACCCGGAGAGGCGGGCGGTGGCATGTGTCGAACGTCAGGAACCTGCGCTCCCGGATCGCGCAGCTTCACGCCGTGACCTGACCTTCGGCCGGGTTCATCGACACAAACATTGGACAGGTCGGCCCGTGTCGGCATTTGTCGGAAACTGACAGGATTCCAATGAGCAAGCGTCTGGGGTATAGTTATTCCAACCCCCGGGGGTGGGTCTATCTTTGCACGTTCTCGACCGCGACCGGCGGGGGGAGCACAATTTCCAGGATGCCAGAATTCGAAGAGGGGGTCATGCGCGGACGCAAACCCAAACCCAGCGGGCTGAAGCTGGTCACCGGCACCGACCGCGCCGACCGTCGCAATCCGGGTGAACCCAGACCAGTGCCGCGCTGCCCGGACCCGCCCCCGCATCTGACGGCCGAGGCCTGCGCGGAGTGGATCAGGATCAGCCAACAACTCTGCGCCCTCGGCATCCTCTCGGAAATCGATCGTGCTGCCCTGGCGGCCTATTGCCAGGCCTACGGCCGCTGGGTCCAGGCGGAGACTGCCCTCGATCAGATGGCCACCCGAGACCAGCTGACCAAAGGCCTGATGATCCGAACCAAAGGCGGCAACGCCATCCAGAACCCGCTCGTCGGCACCGCAAACAAAGCGATGTCCGACATGATGCGCTACGCCGCCGAGTTCGGCATGACCCCCAGCGCAAGAACCCGGATCAGTGCAGAGAATGACGCCCATGCCATCGGCTCGGAATTGGCGGAATGGGGGCTGTGAACCGCAGGTGTCCCTTGCCGGTTCCCGCGCTACCGCCATTCACACTTTGCTTTGGCCATCCGGATGCCAATGCTGCAGAGTTTGGCAGGCCTGTGATCTGCCGTTCGCATGTTGGCACGGGGGGCGGTCTCAGCATGTCCTCAAGGTGCATAGACCTGTCAGAAACGGGAAGTCATTGATATCACCGTCAAGAAATCAGAGGTTTGCTATCCTGCGTGCCGGGTAACAGCGGTGTCATTCGCTCTTTATCGTCCCGCGACGAGGGCATGGACCAGAGCCCACAAGTCCGCGATCTCCGCTTCCTGCGCAGCGAACCGGTCATCCTGTGCCGCAATCCAGGCCGCCTGTTCGTCCAACTGTCGCGCCTGTGCGGCGTTCTCCTCGTGCAACTGCCCGATATAAAGATGCGCCTTCTCCAGCTCGTTCAGCATGCCGCCGGTCATCGCGGTGAGGTTGAACGGCCCGTCCTCGGGTGTCGGTCCGACGTTCGGTAAATGCTTGTTCGCCTTCATCAGCGCCGCCTGCTCGGCAATCGTCGGCAGCGGATAATCCTCGTCGAACACCCGGTCACAGCCCGCCGAGCAACTCCCTGCGGTGTATAGCTGGCCTTCGATCGTCAAGTCGCCATCGGCGGTCAGGGTCATCTCCGGCCCGTCGTTCACGCCGTCGGTGATGATGAACCGGTTCGGCGCGGCGTTTTCATGCACGAAATACCACGTCGTGCCGCTGCCAGTGTTGTCGAGCGTGAAATAAGACCCGCCGTTGCTGGCCATCTTGAACATCTCGCGCGCCACACCCGCATCGCCGCCGGTGTTTTCGACCGTCAGGCTGGCGGTGCCGTCGTCGCGCGCGATATGCAGCGGCACGGCGGGCGTTCCGGTGCCAAGCCCCACGCCGCCCGCATCATCGACGTAAAGCGCATTGTCCGGTGCCGCCCGTTCGAGGCGGATCGGCGTGGTGCCTGCGGTCACGTCCGCAATGCTGAACCCGGTTTGCCCGATCACCCGCCAGCTCTGCGGCGGCAGCAGCCCGTTGCCGGTTTGCTCGAGCCGCAGGCTGGGGCCGAAGGAGCCGACCATGTGCAGCCGGTCCTGCGGCAGCATGGTGCCCAGCCCGATGCCGCCGCCACTGTCGATCCAGAGCGCGTTCTCGGGCGCGCCGCCGTCGACGCTGAAGGGGACAGTGGCGGCATCCAGATCCTCGATCGAAAACCGCTCTATCCCGCCGTTGAAGTTGTCGTTCACCCGCAGCCGCCAATCGCGCCCGGGTATGCCGCCGGTGCCGGACACCTGGTTGTTGCGGAACTCGGCCCAGGCCTCGGGGACGCCGAAGACCACCAGCGGCACGGTCCCGTTCAAAGACACGTTCTTGCCGCATTGCAGACCGAGGCAGGCACTGCCGAAGCTGGCGCTATCCCGGACGTAGAGATCGGCAACATTGATGTTGCCATCCTGAATTTCGACGCCGTTGTTGAAGATGTCCTGCGCAAAGGCAGGGGCAGCGAGGGCCGCACCGATGAAGAGGGCGGAAAAGGCGCTTTGGCGAAATGTCACGTCAGGCTCCCGGAAATGATGTGCCTGCCTGACGTCCGGAGGTGCTGGCACGGTGATCGGAATTCGAAAGGGCCGGACACCCGCGATCTGATCCGGCCAGTTAACAAGGTGCGGGTCCGCCCTGTCAAACCCTTGCCCCCGTCAGCGGGCCGCGAGCGTCTCCACCAGCGCCTCGAGCCGCGCGATGCGGACGTTCATCCGTTCGGCCTCTGCGGTGCGCATCCGGTCGCGCTCTTCCAGTTCGGCGATATAAAGATGCGCCTTCTCCAGCTCGTTCAGCATGCCGCCGGTCATCTGCGTGATGTTGAAAGGACCATCCTCCGGCGTCGGCCCGACATTCGGCAGGTGTTTCAACGTTTTCATCATCGCCGCATGCTCGGGGATGCTTGGCAGCGGATAATCCGCATCGAACACCCGGTCACAGCCGGCGGTGCAGCTTCCCGTGGTGAAAATCTCGCCCTGCACCGTCAGATCGCCCTCCGCCGTCAGCGTCATCTCCGGCCCGTCCGCCACGCCATCGGTGACGATGAAGCGGTTGGGGGAGGCCTGTTCGTGAGTGAAATACCAGGTCGTGCCGCTCGCCGTGTTGGCAAGGGTGAAATAAGACCCGCCGTTGTTTGTCATGTTGAACATTTCGCGGACGGCGACCGAACTGCTACTGTTGTTCTCAACCTTGATCCCGGCGGTGCCGTCGCCGCGCTCGACGTGCAGCGCGGTGTCGACCTGAAACGCCCCGAGGCCGACACCGCCGGTGTCCGTAACCCGCAGCGAGTCCGTGGGCGCGCCGAGCGCAAAGCTCACCGGCGCGGTGAGACCGGCGCCGCCCAGAATGGTCAGCACGCCCTCTCCGAAAAGACTGGCGCCCATGGCGATCCGGGCGGTGTCGGAATAGATGACACTCCCGGTGGTGTCTTCGGCAATCAGCTCGAGCGCGGTTCCGAAACCGTTGACCGCTGAATCGTAAAGGGTCATTTCGCTTTGCGGGAGGCTGGTGCCTACCCCGATGGCCCCCTGACCGCTCACGAACAAGGCATTGCTGCGCGCCCCGGCCTCAAGCGCAAGGACCGCCCTGCCCACGTCGTTATCGAGGAACAACAACTGGTTCTGGTTATCCGCCGACGCCCCGTTGGCCTGAATCTTCCAATCCGTACTCGGGTAGCCGGTGGATGATGAGGTATCCTGGAATTCGATGCCCGGAACAACGCTCTTGAGTTTCAGCGCGTTGCCCACACTGTTCGGATAGGTCTCCGGGTTCAGGCAATCCGCACCGATGCACAGGTGATCGTAGATCGTCGTGTTCTGCGCATGCACATCCTGCGCACCGGCCGAACATGGCAGGACGACAGCCAGGATACAGAAGCCCAGACGGCGGTGCGGTGCGACCTTCGGGAAAATGGGAGCCATGGATCAATACCTTTCTCAAAATATGGCGACCCTGAGTTCCGTCAGGAGATCAGGTCGCGAAATCGCAGATGCGGGGACATGTCCCGCGCAGGTGCCCGCAGAAAATGGTGTGCGGGTCGGGAAGGCGGAGCGTTTTCCGGGGTCCGTCAGGCCTCCGGTTCCCTCCACCCGAGAGCCCTTTGCACCTTTCCCCTGCGGAAACTTTGGCATCGCAGGTGCCGATCTGTCAAATTCCGCAGGTCACTGCGCAGACAGGGCCGAGACAAGGGCCTCCAGCCGCACGACCCGCTCTTCCAGTTCGGCGATATAAAGATGCGCCTTCTCCAGCTCGTTCAGCATCCCGCCGGTCATCTGCGTCAGGTTGAACGGGCCGTCCTCGGGGGTAGGGCCAACGTTCGGCAAGTGTTTCAGCGCCTTCATCAGCGCCGCCTGCTCGGGGATGCTCGACAGCGGATAACCCGCATCGAACACCCGGTCACAGCCGGCGGCGCAGCTCCCGGCGGTGAAGAGCTGGCCCAGAATGGTCAGATCGCCTTCCGCCGTCAGCGTCATCTCCGGCCCGTCGGCCACGCCATCGGTGATGATGAAGCGGTTGGGCGCGGCGTTTTCGTGCACGAAGTACCAGGTTGTCTTGGACAACGAATTGTCGAGCGTGAAATACGATCCACCGTTGTTCGTCATGTTGAACATCTCGCGCGCGGCGGTAGGGCTGGATGGGTCGTTCTCCACCTTGACGGCGGCGGTGCCGTCTTCGCGCCAGACATGCAGCGGCACACCGGCGACTGTCCAAGTCCGAGTTCGCCCTCGCTGTCCACCACCACACTGGCTGGCGGCATGGACGATCGGATCGATCAGGTCGACGTCTGGGATGGCGTGCTCTCGGCCGCGGAGGTCAGTGCATCCTATGCCGCAGGTCCCACGGTCTCAGCCGTCCCGCTGCCGGCCACCTAGCCCCTGCTTATAGGGGCCTTTGGTGGCTTCGCCATGCTCCGTCGTCGCCGCCGCACCGTCTGACACCTTCCACACCCGATGACACGAAAGCCCGGCATCTTCATGCCGGGCTTTCACCTATGTGAACCGTCTTTCGTTGGTGACCTTGGAGGCGACCGGCATGGGTTTCTTCGGACTCTACGGCTCGACAACAGCGTTGGCCACGACCCTGACACTTTCGGCCGTGGTCAACTGCATCGGCATCGGCTTCCAGCGCGGCACCTACACGGAAATGGCAGTCGGTGCTGAACGATGCCTCCGGCGCGCCCACGCTCACCGATCTCGGGGCGAGTTTCCCGGTGGCGAGCACGACGAACGTCCTGACCCTCACGCTCCTCGCCGCCCCGAACAGCAGCGAGATCGGGGTTCGGGTGGTCGAGGTGGTCAGCGGGGCGGTGGTCGAGGCTATGCTCGACACCGACATTCCCGCCGCCACGCAGCTCCTGAGCCCGCGCAACTACATGAACAACGGCGCGACGGCGGCGGCGGTCGCATACGATTGCTCGGGGGTCTATGTGGAGACGGATTATTGACTAGACCGGAGTAGGTCAGATTGTCAGGAAAAACCTTGGCGAAGCCAAACTCAAAGTTTGAGCCGCCACATCTTGCCCAATGGGGCCGACCTGGCAAAGTGGTGGATCGTCGACATTCCGGCATGGGCTATTAGATAGACCCAGACAAGGTTGGCGAGTGCGAAGTGAACGGTCATCGCCAGTGAACCATCAGGCTCGGGCGATTGAAGGCCTGCCCAGACCTGCGCCGCATAGACCCCGCCGCTGACCGCCATTGCCGTCATCAGGAGCAGACCGAGCCCGTGAACAGCCGATGCGAAGGGACCGGTTTCCTCATAGGCGGGCAGTCGTCCGTGCATAAGGCTGCGCAAGTGGTTGCCCACGTCCGTTGCGAAGGCGCGGCGTCGTTCGCTCGAAAACCAGGGGAAAAGCGCCGAGGGTGCCGTCCCGCGATGCCGGAACGTCAGGTTCATCCAAAACAAAAGGGCAAAGACCAGCGCCGCGAAACCGGAGTAGCGGTGAAGCTGGAAGATCGCGTCGCCTGCCGTCGTGTCGGTCGGGCCCTGCATGAAGAGGCTTGTGGCGAGTTGGGTGCAGATGGACAGGGCAAGCCCTGCATGGACGAGGCGGGTCGAGAGGCTGTGCTGATCCGGCTGTGGAGTTTCAAGTGCGAGGGACATTGGAGGGAAGCCTTGTTGGCGGGTTGTTCCCCTCATATGGCAGCCGCCGTCCCGGATTGCCTTGCCGCCACCTTACACTTTCGTAAGAACCGTATGCTTCGATTCGAGGGGTTGGAAAACCATGGAAGCCCGCAATCCTGGTCCGTTGTCCTCGAGAACCAGCTGGGCTCGATGCAGAGCGGAGATGGCTGCGATAAGGCTGAGGCCCAGCCCGGTTCCGGGAACCGACCTGCTCGCGTCGAGCCGCACGAACCGCTCCAGCACCCGGGTGCGGTCGGCTTCGGGAATACCCGGGCCATTGTCCGAAACCTCAAGGAAGGGCCGCGCATCGCGCAGGCCGGCCCTGATCCGGACGTGTGCCGGATACGGACAATGCTCGATGGCGTTAGCGACGAGGTTGGTCAGGGCCTGCGAGAGCATGTCCTCGTCTCCCTGTACCTCGACGGGCATCGTGGGTATGTCCAGATCAAGGGTGTGGCCCTTTTCCTCGGCAGAGGCTTGCAGGATCTCGTGAACCGATGCGGCCAGCGCTGCCAAGTCGACGGCTTCGTCGCGCCGCGCCACCGTGCCGGATTGCAGGCGGGCAAGACGCAGGATCGCATCGAACGTCGCAGAGATGGCATCGATGTCCATCAGGGCCGAGCCGATTTCGTGCCGGGCCTCGGTCGGCACGTCGGAGGACAGGGCCTGAGGCTCGAGCCGCATCCGGAGCCGTGCGAGTGGGGCTCGCAGGTCGTGCGCGACATCGGTGGAGACCTGCCGGATCGATGCGACGCCTGCTTCGAGCCGATCCAACATCCGGTCCACGCGGGCAGCAAGCGCCGCCAGATCGTCGCTGCCGGTGTCACCGATCCGGCGGTCAAGTCTGCCTTCGCCAACTTCGTCAAGGACCCGGTCCATCCCGTCGATGCGCCTTTCGTTCTTGCGGGCGATGACCACGGCAAGTCCCATGGACAGAAGCGCGGCAAGCACCAGCGACCAGGCGGTTGTCTGGATCAGGATTTCGCCGCTTTCAGCCACCCATGCTTCGTCTCGTGCCGCGATGACCCAGCCGAGGTCGGTCCGGATGCCGTAGGCAAGATAGGCCTCGGCGTTCTCTGTGCCGGTCACGTCACTTTCCGGAATGTCCTGACCGACCAGCAGCCGTCGCGCGCCTTCGAACGGCTCGGCAACATGCAGGGATCCGAGTGCCTGACCGGATCCGGCATCGACGAAGGAAAAAAGGCTAGAACCGTCCCGGCTGGATCGCACCTGCGCGAGGATCTGTTCCCGCAGGTCAGTCCTGTCCCCTGTCGCTGCGATCCTGGCGAGACTTTCAGTCCCCGACCTGACGTCAGCGGACAGGCGGGCAGTCATCTCTCGCGACAGGAACAGGTAGGCGAGCCCTCCCGCCGACAGTGTGCCGATGGCAAACACCGCCGACAGCGCAAGCGCGAAGCGCATCGACCAAGAGAGCGGCCGCCTCATGGCTGGAGCACGTAGCCGACCCCGTGCAGCGTGACGAGGTAGTGCTTGCCCCAGGGCTTGTCGATCTTGTTGCGCAGCCGGCTGATATGGGTCTCGACCACACTGGTCTTGGGGTCGAAGTGCAGCCCCCAGACCGATTCAAGCAGCACGGTGCGGGTCTGAACGCGGCCGGGCCGTTCCATGAAATGTTTCAGGAGCAGGAATTCGCGCGGCTGAAGGTCGATCTTATCGCCATCACGCGTCACTTCGCGTTTCAGCAGATCGAGCCGCAGGTCGCCGATGACAAGTTCCAGCACCTCATCGCGCGTCGCTGGCCTTCGGCAGATCGTGTCGATCCGTGCAAGCAGTTCGACGAAGGCGAAGGGTTTGACGATGTAATCGTCGGCGCCGCCCCGCAGGCCCGCCACCCGGTCATCGACCGCACCCATTGCCGTAAGCAGGATCGCAGGCGTGTCGATCTTGGCCGCGCGCAGCGACTTCAGCACCGACAGACCGTCGAGCCCGGGCATCATCCGGTCGAGGATCAAGAGCTCGTAGTCACCCGACATCGCCTGAGACAGCGCATCTTTCCCATTGGTCAGATGGTCGACGACATGGCCTTCCCCAGAGAGACCTTTCACCACATAGGCGGCTGTTTCGCTATCGTCTTCGGCCAAAAGAATCTTCATGCGCCGCGGTCTTTCCAAAATGCGCCCCGGCCGCCTGACGCGGCCGGGCAATGGTCTGAATTTTCGAGGGGACGTTCGATCAACCGTCGTTCGTTTCGCCGTCGTGATCTTCTTCGTCCTGGCCGTCGCCCTGATCCTCGTGATCATCCATAGACGAAGACAGCGCCGAGGCGAAGACCTCGCCGGTCTTGGCGTCGATCAGAACGGTCCAGGGCTGGCCGTCGCCGCCGATCACCACCGCCTCGTAGGCCGCGCGCCCGTTCTCGTCGCCAAAGGCGACGGCCGCCAGCGTGCCGGCATGTGCCTGAAGGGCGGCATCACTTGCCTGCTGGATCGTGAGCGATGCGGAGCGGAACATGTCGAGCTCGCTCTGGTCCATGGTTTCGGCCGATGCCGCGAACGGCAGGGCCCCAAGGAGCGCGGCGGGCAGGAGGATCATGGTCTTGCGAAGCATGGGATAGGTTCCTTGTAGAGCACAGGTCTCGTCGCCTGCATTCTACAATTGAGAACCGGTACCACGGATCGCTTTACCGGCTTTTTACAACTTCGTAAGAACCAGACATTTGTGACATTTGCGGTTTTCAGATAGGGTTTCCCGAGAGTAGTCACATCCCGATCACCGAAACGCCGAGCGGACCGGAGTGGGGATGGCCCGACTGAACTTACAATTCCTGCGAAGCGCCGCGCCCATCGTTCTGGGCGCCGGTCTCTTCGCCTTGGGGCTCTATGCGCTCTATCACCTCCTGAAGCCCGTCAACCCGGCCGACGTCGCAGCGCATATCAGGGCGACTCCAATGGGTGCGCTTGCCGCGGCGCTCGGGGCCACCGTCATCGGGTACGTCGCGCTCATGTTCTATGACTGGTTCGGCCTGCGGTTCATCGGGAAAACGCTTGACCGGGGCATCGTGGCGCTTGGCGGTTTCCTCGGCTATGCCTTCGGCAACACGATTGGCGTCAGCGTCATCTCCGGCGGCGCGGTGCGATACCGGATCTATTCCGCCGTCGGCCTGAACGCATTCGAGGTGGCCGCCGTTTCAGGCTACATTGCCGTCGCCCTCGGCACTGGATTGACCCTCGTTGGCATCTCGGCCCTTGCCGTCCATCCCGGCGCAGTCGGTGCCTGGCTCCCCTATGCCCCATCGACTATCCAGATCGTTGCCGCCGGGATTACCGCGGTTTCGGTCGCCCTCATCGCCTGGATGTCCGTCTCGCAGCGTTCGCTGAGCATTCGCGGTCATGAACTGCACCTGCCGCCGCCGGCCGACCTTACCGGACAACTTGTCGTCACCCTGATCGACATCGCCGCTGCCTCCTTCGCCTTGTGGGTTCTTCTGCCTGCGGGAAAGCCCGACTACGCGACCTTCGTCGCCGTCTATGCCGCTGCCACGATGATCGGTGTGCTCAGCCACGTGCCCGGCGGCATCGGTGTCTTCGAGACGGTGGTCATCGGTACGCTTCCGGCCTCGGTGCCGGTCGGAGATGCAGCTGCGGCACTGCTCCTCTTCCGGTTGGTCTACTATCTGGTGCCTTTCGCACTGGCGTTCCTGCTGGTCGCCCTGAACGAAATTCGGCTGGCCAGCGGCTTTGGCGGCCGCCTTCTTGCCGGGGCGCCGGCCCTGCAACCGGCCTTTGCCACGCTGCACGGGTTCTCGCCGGGTCTCGTCGCGACCGTGGCTTTCGGGTTCGGAGCATGGCTTTTGCTGATCACGATGTTGCCATCCGTGCGCGCGGAAGAGATGGCGGAAGGCGACCTCGTCGGTGTGCTTCTGCTCGAAGGCGGAACCCTCGCGTCGGCGATTGCAGGCGTCGCGCTGATCATCGTGTCACATGGCCTCGCGCGCCGGGTTTCCTCTGGCTGGTGGTTCGCCATTGGTGCTCTTTTGGCCGGGGCTGTCGCTTCTCTCCTGAATGATTTCGGGTTCGAGAACGCGGCTTTCCTGGGGGCCGGTGCGATTCTGCTCCTGCCGTTCCGGAAAGCCTTTGACCGACCCGGCCGCCTGACGGCCGGCGTCTTCGATACCCGATGGTTCGCCACGGTCTTCGGCGTCGGGGTCGCAGCCGCCGCGTTCTTCTTCTTCGTGCACAAAGCCGTCCCCTATTCGAATGACCTGTGGTCGGAGTTCTCGCACGACTCGAACACACCCCGCGCGCTCCGAGCGGGGCTCGCAGCGACCGCGCTCATGTTCTTTTTCGGGATCTACCTGCTGACGCGTCCGATCCGGCGGAAGCCGCCCGAGGAGGCGCGGCCAGAAGTAATGTCCCAGGCCGCCGTCCTGTGCGACATGTCCGAAGACCCGCAGGCCTGGCTGAGCCAGACCGGAGACAAGCGGTTCCTGTTTTCCGAAACCGGAAATGCCTTCATCATGTATGCCGTCCGGGGCGGATCGTGGATTGCGCTCGGCGACCCGGTTGGCGATCGGGCTGAGTTCGAGGCCCTTGTCTGGTCCTTTGCCGACCAGGCCGCCCGGTCCAACGCGCGCCCCGTCTTCTACGAGGTCAGCGCGCGCAACCTTGGGCTCTGGGTCGAACTCGGCTTGACTCTGCACAAGGTCGGAGAGGAAGCGGTCGTCCGACTTCCCGAGTTCAGCCTCGCGGGCGGTCGGTTCAAGACTATGCGCGCTGCGATGAACAAGCGCCAGCGGGACGGGTACGAGTTCACCATGTTGACATCGCCCCATACCCCCGAACTCATTGCAGAACTTCGTGCAATCTCGGATGCGTGGCTCGGCGGCAAGACCGGACGCGAGAAGGGCTTTTCTGTCGGGCGCTTCGATCCGGACTACCTGGCGCTGTTCGATATCTCGGTTGTGCGAAAGGACGGTCGCATCGTCGCCTTCGCCAATATTCTGGCCTCAAAGAGCGGCGCACACTTGGCCGTCGATCTGATGCGCTATCTGCCCGAAGAGGCCTCGGGCCTCATGGAAAACATGTTCCTCAGCCTGATCGAACACTACAAGGCGAAAGGAGCGCTGGAATTCAGCCTCGGCACAGCGCCTCTGTCGGGGCTGTCCGAGCGGTCGGTCGCGCGATCGTGGAACCGTTTCGGGCGGCTCATCTATCGTCACGGCGGCGCATTCTACAACTTCGAGGGGCTCAGGACCTTCAAGCAGAAGTTTCAGCCGGACTGGCGCCCGCGCTATCTGGCGCTGCCGCCCAACGTCTCGCCGATGCGCGGAATGGGTGACGTGGCCCTCCTGATTGCGGGCTCGGCGCGCGGCCTGATTGCGAAGTGACTTCATGAACTTGTCTCTCGACCAGATCCTCCCTTCACTCCAGGCGATTGGCGTTCTCAGTTACTGGCTCATCGGCCTGGGCTCGATGTTTGAGGCGTTCTTCGTCACCGGCGTCGTCGTTCCCGGAACACTGATCGTGGATGCCGGCGGCATCCTCGTCCAGCGCGGGTTGCTGGACTTCTTCGATCTCGCCTGGTTCGTCGCGCTCGGGTCGGTCCTTGGATCGGAACTGAGCTATTGGACCGGCAAGTTGGCCATGAACCGCCTTCCGGGCCGCCGGCGCCTCGGGGAGTCCGCCGCTTTTGCCCGCGCCAAAGGACTTTTCGAGAGGCGGGGCGGAATGGCGCTGGTGATCGGCCGGTTCCTCGGGCCGGTGGCGGGGCTCGTGCCGCTCGTCGCGGGCATGGCGGACATGGACCGCCGCAAGTTCCTGATCTGGAACATCTTGGGCAGCATTCCCTATGCCCTTGCCCATGTCGCCATCGGCTATTTCCTAGGCGATGTCATGGGCCGGATCGGCGGATCGCTGACCCGGGTCGCTGTCTTGACCGGTATCGTTCTGCTGGCGCTGCTCATCCTCTGGACCACGCTCTATTCGGCGCTGAGACTTCTGCCGCTCGCATGGGCGGTCATGTCTGCCGCGCTGCGCAATCTCGCAGACCTGCCTGCGGTCCGGCGTCGGATCAAGGACCACCCCGAGATGGCACGTTGGGTCGAGGCGCGACTCGACCGTAATGCGTTTTCCGGGCTGACGCTCAGCCTCTTGACGGTGGTCTTCTTCTACATCGGTACGGTCTGGCTCGACTCCGTCTTCGAGTTTCTCCTCGGCGATCCCTTGCTTGGGCTCGACAACCGTCTGTCCGAGTTGATCCACCATTTCCAGTCGCCGGGTCCGATCCGGGTAGCGTCGTTCATCACCGCCGTTGGAGGCTGGCAGGTCGTTCTGCCGGTCATCGTGGCAGCGCTGATCTGGCTGATGACGGAAGGGCGGCGCGCGCTTGCGGCAGGGCTGGCGGTTTCGGTGGCCGGAAACACCCTTACCGTCGCGGTGCTCAAACTCGCCTTCGGGCGCCCGCGCTCGCCCCTCGGTGTCTTTGTTGAGACCTCTGGCAGCTTCCCTTCCGGACATGCCGCGGCTTCGGTCGCAGCCTATGGAATGCTGATGTATGTCGTCTGGCGGGCGGGGAGGCTCCGTGCCGAGACGGCGCTTCTGCTGGCTGGCCTCATGGCCTTCGCCATCGGCGTCAGCCGCATCTACCTGATCGAGCACTACCTCAGCGACGTCCTGAACGGCTGGCTGGTCGGTGCGCTCTGGGTGACGGTCGGCATCGCGATCTCGGAATGGCGTTTGTCGCGGACGTCCGTTGAAACTGCGCCGATGGCCCGCAGGGCGAGGATCGCAGCACTCGCGGTGGCCGCAGGACTGGCCGTCCTGGCCGCGTCAAACGTCTGGCGCTATGATCATCCCCGCAATGCGCCTGTCCAGGTCGCTAATCAGGTTCTGTCAGATGCTGCTGCTCTGGCGCAAATGGGCCTCCCTGCGCAAACCGAGTCGCTGATGGGCTCGCCGGTGCATCCGGTCTCGCTCGTCGTTTTCGCCCGAGACGAATTTGCTCTTTCCGATGCTGTCCTCGCATCGGACTGGACAGCGGCGCAGCTGCCGACTCCGGGCCTTGTCTTCGACGCAATTTTCGCAGCGGTCGGCGGCAGCGAAGATCCAACCGTCGAGACCGTCTCGCATTTCTGGCGCGGGCAGCCCAACGATCTCGCCTTCGTTCAGCGTGCGTCCGGGGCGACGCCTTCGCTGGCCGATCCGAAACTCCGCTTCTGGCGCACCGAATTCGTCACCGCCGATGGGTTGCGCGCCTTTGTCGGAACCGTGGGTGTCGACGAGGCAGGAGAGACGGAAACGACGCAGACCATTGGGGCCAGCCCGATGCTCCGAGATACTCTTGTTCAGGGCCTTGTGGCACGTGGCGCGACCGTCCTCGCCGCGTCGCACACCTCGGACAACGTCGTGTCCATCTTCCTTCCCTAAGAAAATCGCCTTCTTACCGAAGTGTAAGAAGTACGCCAGACGCTTCGGGAAAGTCCCTGTCAGACCTGCGCATACGGACCTCGGTTGGAGGCCCGCGTGCATATCGACAGGACGCCTCCCATGAACTCCACCCTTAGGAACCTTGCCTTGTCGGCGACGCTGATAGCTGTCCCGGCCGCAGGATTCGCGCTGGCCGAGATGATGATCTCGCCCGCCGCACAAAGCACCGCAGCAACGCAATCGCCCGGGCTGGGCGACCTCTCGGCCTACAAGACTATCGTGGCCGACACCCAGACCATCGCCGCCACCGGCGATTTCGCAGCCGCCGAACACCGCATCACCGACCTCGAAACTCTGTGGGACCAGAACGCCTCGGCCCTGCGTCAGGCCGACCGGGCTGCCTGGAATACGGTCGATGCGGCCGCCGACGAGGCGTTCTCGGCCTTGCGCGCGGGAACTCCCGACCAAGCGACGGTCGATGCCGCGCTTGCTGCCCTGTCCAAGACGCTCGATGCCCCCGTGCCGGCCGCAGCCTCTAGCCCCATTCAATACGTCTCTGGCATCGCCGTGACCGATGAGAGCGGCCGCGCGATCCCCTGCGAGGTTCTGATCGGCCAGCTTCGCACCGCCATCGGCAGCACGACACCGGTCGCCGCTGTCGCCGATCTGCAAACCAAGGCACTCGAGCGCTGCAATGCCGATGACGACGCCCATGCCGACGCCTTCTCGGCGCAGGCGCTGGCCCTTTTGAACGGATGATCCCATCATGACCAATACAGCTATTGCCGACTTCGACGGTCCCGTGTCGCAATCCTCGGGCGTGAACCGGGTGCCCGAAGTCACCCCCGGGTTCTGGCTCATCAAGCTCATGGCGGTGACCATGGGCGAAACCGCCGCCGACTTCCTCGCCGTCAACCTCGGCCTAGGCCTCGGCGCGACGACGGTCCTGATGACCGCCGTCCTTGTCGTGACAATGCTCTGGCAGTTCCGCCAGAAGGCCTACGTTCCTGCCACGTACTGGATCGCGGTGGTCCTGATCTCGGTCGTCGGCACGCTGATCACCGACAACATGACCGACGCGCTTGGCATCCCGCTCATCACCTCGACCATCGGCTTCACGCTGGCGCTCGCCGCCACCTTCGCGGTCTGGTTCGCAGTCGAACGGACGCTCTCGATCCACGAGGTCTTCACCTTCCGCCGCGAGGCCTTCTACTGGTTGGCGATCCTCTTCACCTTCGCGCTTGGCACCGCCGTGGGCGACTTGATTTCCGAGGCCTTCGGCGTCGGCTTCGCCGGAACCGGAGTGCTGTTCGGGCTGATCATCGCCTCGCTCGCGCTCGGCTACTTCGCGCTCGGCCTCGATGGCATGTGGGCCTTCTGGCTCTGCTACATCTTCACTCGCCCGCTTGGCGCTTCCTTCGGTGACTTCCTGGCACAGCCGACCGAGTTTGGCGGCCTCGGGCTGGGCACCATCGTCACCAGCCTTGCCTTCCTCGCGGTGATCGCCGGGACCGTGGTGCTGATGACTACCAGAGCCGCGCCCGACCTCGCGGAATGACCTTCCACCCCTGAAACACGTGCGGTTCCGGCCTACGCCGGGACCGCGCCTTCCCTGAAAGGACCTCGGCCATGACCAATGCTATTCCCGCCGTCTCGACCTCCAACCTCAGCAAATCCTACGGCGACGCAGTTGTGCTGCATCCCCTGTCTCTGGACGTGCCGAAGGGCGAGGTCTTCGGTTTTCTCGGCCACAACGGTGCCGGCAAGACGACGACGATCCGCCTGCTGACCACGCTGCTCGCGCCCAGCTCGGGTGTCGGACGCGTCGCCGGCCATGACATCGCTTCCGATCCGCTGAAAGTCCGCGCCGCCATCGGTTACCTGCCGGAAAACGTGCGTCTCTACGACCGGTTCACGACGCGCGAGAACCTGACCTTCTTCGCTCGACTGTCCGGCGTCGTCAATCCGGCGGACGCCGTAGGCGATACGCTCGACTTCCTCGACATCGCCTCGTTGGCCGACCGCCGCGTCGGCACCTTTTCCAAGGGGATGCGGCAGCGCGTCGGTCTGGCCCAAGCGATCCTGCATCAGCCTGAGGTCCTGTTTCTCGACGAGCCGACATCGGGCCTCGATCCGATGGGGGTGCGCCAGTTGCGTGAGATCATCGAGAAGCTGCACGCGCGGGGCATGACGATCTTCATGAACACGCACCTTCTGTCCGAGGTCGCGCGGAGCTGCACCTCGATCGGGGTGCTGGCCCATGGCAAGCTGGTCTTCCAAGACAGCATGCAGGCCGTCGCGGACAAATACGACGAGCGCAGCCTCGAAGACCTCTATGTCGGGGTCGCGGAGCGCACGCCAGTGGTGGCGGCATGACCCCGGCGCGGCTCATCGCCCGGCAATCGCTGGCCGAACTTGCGCGGGACAGGAGCGTCCTGATCCTGATCGTCTTCTTCGCGGCAATGGTGCTGGTCACGGCTTGGCTGGGCTGGTCGGCGACGAATACTGTCAACGCGATCTATGCCGACGCGGCGACGTATCTGTCCGCCTCGGGCCAGCCTGTGCCGCCGAACCCGGTCAGCCAGACCGCGCCGCTCGCGGTGCTGCGCAACCTCGGCGTCTACATCAGCCTGATCGGCGCTTTCGGGTCCATCGTGATCGGCCAGCTTCTGATCGAGACCGACCGCCGCGCAGGCACCTTGCCGCTGATCGGCGCGCGCCCATTCGAGCGCCGCGATCTCGCCCTTGGCAAAATGCGGGCACTGGTGACGGCAACGGGGGCGATGATGGCGGTCGCCGGGGTCATCTCGGTCGCGACCCTCTTCACCATCCCCTCGCTGGTCGTCGGACCGGTGGACCTCTTGCGCCTTGCGCTGTTTCTGGTCGCTGGCTGGGCCTACATCACCATCTTCGGGTTCGTGGCGCTTGGGGCCGCTGCCCGCATGCCCGCCACCGCGAGCGGCCTGATTGCGGCAACCGTCGTCTGGCTGGTCATGACCTTCGTCCTGCCCGAACTGACCGCGAACGTGCATCCGACCGCCGCGATCAACCCGGTCTCGACGCTGGCGAACACCCCTGACTCGGGGTTCTTCCATCTGATGTCGCGGGTGCTGGGGCCGCTGTCGCTGGCCGAGGGTTTTGCCTGGGCTTCGGGGGACCTCCTGAGCTTCCTGCCCGATGGCCTGACCTCCCGAGGTCCGATCCCGCCCGCTGTTACCCTTCCAGTGGCGCTGATCTTCGCCGGCCTCTTCGCCGCGCGTTCTGCCGCGAAACTCAATCTCAACGCCGGAGGCCCCGATGCCTGAACTCCTTCCCAGCCTGTCCGGCAGCGTCATGACCATCGCCCTGCGCGATGCCCGCGAGCAGCTACGCGACCGGTTTCTTCTTTGGGCGACGCTGGCCCTCATCGCCGCCGCGGCCGTATCGCTGGTCACGGGCGCGATCGCGCTCCATGGCGATGCCGCAACCTATGCCGCCGCGCGGGCGCAGCTTCTGGCGCTCGGCAAGGACGCCTCCGCCATCGCGGCGCCCGAGTTCTACCCGCTGAAACTCATGCGCGGAATGATCGAGCAGATCGAGATCATGGGCGCCGTCATCGCTCTGGTGGCAGGCTACCGCGCCGCGGCGGCGGAGAGGGGGCGGCAGACCCTCGCGCTGATCCTGACCCGGCCGATGCCGCATTGGGCCTATACCCTTGCCAAGATCATCGGTGGCATGGGCCTTGCGGCGGTCTCGTTGGCCGTCGTCTTCCTCGCCACGGCGATCCTCTTGCCTATCGTTTCCGGAATCGGGCTGACCATGGGCGATGTCGGACGGCTGGTCCTGACATGGGCGGCTGGCGTCTTGTATCTTTCTGCTCTTTTCACGCTTGGCTTCGGGTTCAGCCTCTGGGCAAAAAGCCCCGCCAGCGGCCTTATCTACGCCTTCGCGCTCTGGATCCTCGTCGTGCTCGTCGCGCCACAGATCGGCGACACGATGGACCCCGACAACCAGGTCGCGGGCGGCGTATTTGCCCAGCTTTCGATCCCCAAGGCCGAGCAAGACCGGATCAAGGCCGGGTTCGCCGGATACGAGACATTCCGCAACGGGATCGAAGTCGCCTCTGTCACCAAGCACTTCGAGCGCTTCACCTTCGCCGTCCTCGGCATCAAGGACACCTATACCGGTGCGCCGCTGGCCAAGGTGATGGCCGAGAAGCAGGGCGACCTGCTCTTCCTTTTCCTTTTCTCCCTCGGGCTGGGCGGCCTCGCGCTGCTGCGTCCGATCAATCCCGACCGTCTGACCAAGGAGTCCTGACATGAAGACGATCACGACAATGACCCTCACAGCATTGCTTCTGAGCACCAGCCTTGCGCATGCCCAGACCACGACGACCGATACCGATGGCGACGGCGTGCCCGACATCTCCGAACCGCTTCTGCACACCGACCCGATGAACCCCGACACCGATGGCGACGGTCAGAACGATCTTGCTGACAACGATCCGGTGAACGCCGCCGATCCCACAGTCGCAGGCGGTGCTGCGGCGACATACCGGATTGGCGAAGTTCTGGTCGAGAACAACGTCGATCCCGCCACGCACAAGGACGCGCCCGATCACCTCGAGATCCAGGTCCTGAACGACGGCGCCGCTGATCTCTCGGGGCTGACCGTCTATTACACGATCACCGACGCCGACAGCGGAGCGAAGGAAATCTACCTCTACCACCCGCAGGTGACCGTGCCCGCCGGCGGAGAGGCCCGCATCCACATCGACGAAGGCGCCGCACCGGGCCATCTGCGGGCAAACCCCAACTCGCTCTATGTGACCAGCCTTGCCGGAAAGCACGTCACGGTCTCGGTCCAGGCCGACGGCTTCACCGCAGTTCAGGGGACCGTGGAGAAGGATCCGGGCGGAGCTGAAACCGCGGATTGACAGGTTTGGCGCCGGAGGAAACGCTCCGGCGCCACAATGCATGTGCGGCCTCAAGCGGTGGAGAAGGTTGGATGTGAGGCCCACCCCCTCCGCCATATGCCCTAGGGAACTGTTTCTCCACGCCCGCTGCCGGGAATATTTTCCCGTGTTTTCAAAGGGGTTTGTGGGGAAGGCTGAACACCTTCGCAGCGGCCGTTGACCCAAAATCCGTTCTCTCAGCCGGTTTTTCTCTGGACCTGATGAGTGCGCTGATTTGGTGAATTCTTTGCAAGAACCTGTAAAAAAAGAACTTTCCGGAAGAGCAACCTGAACACTTCGACCGGAGTCGCGTTCCCTGAGGTGGAGCAGAAATCGAACATTCGCTGATTGTCCGGGTATGTATCGAAGCATTGAGATTTCCGCAGTGCAGCATTGTTGCAGGCACTGTAGGAAGGGAGGACGGTGACCTACCGTTCGCCGCGCATGTCACGATCCACAGCAGTGCGCAGGGAGCGGACTTGGGCGAACATGGCGAGTGGAATACACCGCGCCTTCGGCGCGGTCGGGAGTGGCTGGTCGCGGGGCGTGGCTCCGCCTACGCCTCGCTCTCTGCCACTCCCGACGGCGGCTCCGCCGCACTTGCCTGAGCTCCCTGCTGACCTCGGGCAGGACGGAAGCCCACATCGCCGAAGCGGTTGTCGGGCGCGTACCCGGCGCGGTACGCGGACCGGCAGAACCTGGCGTCGTTGCACCAGGAGCCGCCGCGCAGGACGCGGTACGACTCGCCATCTCGCCGAGATGCTTGCCGGGCGGAGCCGTCAGGCGCAGCGCCCTCATGGTTGTCGCTCCAGATGTCAGCGCACCATTCATAAACGTTGCCGTGCATCTGCCACAGGCCCCACTTGTTTGGACGGAACCTGTGGGGCTTCACGGCGACAGTTTTTCCCCAATACACATCATTGGGCGCATCATCGTAGGGATAGTTCCCGTCGTAGTTCACCTCCTCAGGGGTGATCGTTTGGCCGGAGAATTGCCGAGCTACAGTGGGCTCGAAAGGAGTGCGCGACCCTGCACGGCATGCATATTCCCATTCAGCCTCCGACGGCAGGCGGAGTTCTAATCCCGGGATCAATGCATTCAAGCGCTGCAAGAATTCCTGAGCTTCGTCCCAAATCACCTCCGTGACAGGGCAGTCCGTGTCTGTCGTCGCGCTTGTCATGTGATCCATAACGGCATCGAAAAGCGCATTGGCAACCGGAGTGTCGAACAGCCAGAACCCTTCGGCGAATGTGACTTCGACTTGCGGTCCTTCGCCATCATGTCGCTCGTCTTCGGTTATTGGCGACCCCATCAGAAATTGACCGGGCGGGCACCAGCGCATTCTCTGCGTGACTTCGCCCACCGCAAACTCAACGAAGACGCCGCATTCGTCCTGCCCCCAACCACTGGCCCAATCCGGAGGGTAGCCGGAGGCCAGCGGGTGCCATTGTGGTTGTGGGGGTGCCTCTTGTATCGGAAAGAAACCGCTTAGGATCCTCGCCTGATCTTCTTCGACCTTGAGGAGCGATACCATGCCTGGCCAACGTGATGCATCCCACCTGTCGATCCCGAGGGCTGCATAGACGTCATTTCGGAGTATCGGCTTTTCCGGAAATGCGTGGGTCACCTCAAAATAAATGTGCGGTTGCATTCGATGCCGCGTGTCCAGTTTAAGTCGCGCCCAACCAACAATTCCTCCGTCGTCTCTGGGGCGGTATCCCGGGCTAACACGATCAACAGTCCGCCAGATGATCACAAAATCGCCGTCTCGCGCCTCGCGGCTGATAAATTTCGGTCCATATGGGCTGATCTGCCACTTCTCTCGCAGACCGGGCGCCAATCGCTTTTCAAGAGAGCGGTTCTTGTCGAAACGATACTGCACCAACCAAACAGTCATTTCTTTTTCGCCTTCCGAACCCAGGTCGGCCGCCAGCGAGCCTTCGCACGGGATCTCCCGCCTACCAGCGCGCCGGCAGCCTTTCGGTTTCGGCGAACGGCTTTTACCCCGGACGCCATGAAAACAGGCCTGGTCAGGCCCGGCGATGCCACACCGGTCGGGAGCTCGGGCAGGACGGAAGCCCACATTGTCGTTGCGTTTGTCGGGCGCGTTCCTGTTGAGCTCCTCCCCGAAAATCGGACAGTGACGGAAGCTACTATCTGACGTCTGCTGGTCTCTAAGAACGAGGAGATCAGAACATGTCGAAACGCAGGAACCATGACGCGGGCTTCAAGGCTCGCGTGGCGCTGGAAGCCCTGAAGGGCGAGCGCACGGTGTCGGAGCTGGCCGCGGAATACGGCGTGCATCCGACCATGATCCATCAGTGGAGCGAGCCATTGTGCGCCATTGGTTCAAGAACAATGGCGAGCGCGCTGCTTGAAGGCGCATCTGACATTTTCGAGCGCGGCGGGAAGAAGAAGGCCGAGGTCGACGAGGAGACGGTGCGGTCGCTTCACGCCAAGATCGGGGAACTGGCCGTCGCCAACGATTTTTTGTCCAGAAAGCTCAAGCCTTGGACCGGCAAGTGAGGCGCGGGATGATCGAACGCTCTCACCCCACGCTGTCGGTCGGGGCGCAATGCCGCCTGCTGTCGATCTCGCGGTCGTCGTTCTACTACGCACCGCTGGGCGAGACCGCAGTGAACCTGGCGCTCATGCAACTGATCGACCGGCAGTTCCTCGAAACCCCGTTCTACGGCGTCCAACAAATGACCTGGCACCTGCAGAACGAGGGCCACGCTGTGAACGTGAAGCGTATCCGGCGGCTGATGCGGCTCATGCGTTTGATGCCGATTTATCAGAAGCCGAACACCAGCAAACCGGCCAAGGGGCACAAAACCTACCCCTACCTGTTGGGTGGCCTGCGGGTGGAACGGCCCAACCAGGTCTGGTGCGCCGACATCACGTACCTTCCGATGCGGCGGGGCTTCCTCTACCTGGTTGCCATCATGGACTGGTTCACCCGCAAGGTGCTGACTTGGCGCATCTCGAACACGCTCGAAGCCGACTTCTGCGTCGAGGCGCTGAACGAGGCGGTCCACCGCTTCGGCCCGCCCGAGATCATGAATACCGATCAGGGGTCGCAGTTCACGTCCTTCGCCTGGACCGACCGGCTGAAACGGATCGGCACCCGGATCTCGATGGACGGCAAGGGCCGGTGTCTCGACAACATCTTCATCGAACGCCTCTGGCGGTCCCTGAAGTATGAGTGCGTCTATCTGCACGCCTGGGAGACGGGCTCGCAGGCGAAGGCCGGGGTTGGCCAATGGATCACCTTCTACAACCACCAGCGGCCTCACGCCGCCCATGGCGGACAGCCGCCCGCCGTGGTCTACTTCAACCAGATCGAAACCGACCAGCAGGGGCAGAGAGTAGCTTAAACCACCCCGGAAACTGGCCAAAAGATGGGGAG
>NZ_JBNAGK010000028.1:0-19608 GCF_049803835.1 Tropicibacter sp. S64
TGATCCCACACCTTGTCGGTCAGTTCTTTGACCTCTGGATGGTCAGACCACCGATGCACGTCGATAGGACGGGAGTAGTAGGGGTTGTCTATGGGGCGAACAGCGTTGGCGAAGTAGTCGTTCCGAGGGGGCAAGGCCGGGGTCCAGGAGAGTGGCAGCAGGGACCTCAGCAAGTAGGAGCTTGCTTGCATCGTTGCAGCCCCCAACTTGTGACAGGCACTCAACCCCAGGAGGATAGCTTGCCACTCTTCCTATGGAGACCCATCAGGGATACCCCTTCTTAGGGTCTCTTCCATGCAATATTATCCATTACTAATGCCTGTTTCCTGCTGATCTTGGGGTGGTGCTGCAAACGTTCCGGGTGCATCCTTGGGTAGAGTGAAATTCTCAACTGATGGCTGACTTTTTTGTACAGCAGTCAGCCTTCCACCATATCGGACATGGTAGGGCTACCTACTAGGATACCCCTTCTTACCCTCTCTTTCCTGCTTTCTTATCCATTACTTATACCTGTTTTAGGTAGGCAAGTACCGGACACAGGAGGGGCAGGATCACAAGGGGGCGGTCACAAACTTGCCCATCTGGACGGGGGCATTTCGTGGGGCATTCCGGCTCCGATCAGGTGGAGCCGCATCATGTCAGGAAGAACTGGCTGGGGTGGTAGGATTCGAACCTACGGTACGCGGTACCAAAAACCGTTGCCTTACCACTTGGCTACACCCCAACCGTGCCGCGCTATCTACTTTGCGATTCACCGGGGATCAAGCCCTGTTCGGCTAAAATTTTCACTCGCCCGCCATTGCCGTTCCGGAGCCGGATTCGCCGCGTGAATCGTCCGCGCGATAGAAGGAAAATTGCGCCCGTCCAGCCCGTTTCGAGGCATAAAGCGCCTTGTCCGCGCGATCGAGGAGCAGTGCAGGATCGGTGTCGGTTCCAAGATTGATGCAGATGCCGATGCTGGCCGAAACGTGACAGGCCCGGCCATCGTGAGTCACCGGCATCTCGATTCGCTCGATCAGCCGCTCGGCGATGCGCGCCAGCCGTTCGCGGTTCACAAGCCCAGGGAAGATCAGTACGAATTCGTCGCCGCCGACCCGCGCCGCCGTATCCTCCTTGCGTGTCACTTCCATCATGATCTCCGCCACGCGGCGCAGAACCAGGTCCCCGGCCGCATGGCCGTAGGTGTCGTTCACCTGCTTGAAGTAATCGAGGTCCATATGCATGATCGCGAAGCTCTCCGCGCTCTTGCAGGCCCGCGCCAGCACCTGGTCGAGCGCCCGGCGGTTGACCAACCCGGTCAGCCCGTCCGTCGCAGCCCGGCGCTCCGCCTCCGTCTTGGCGCCGTGCAGGCGGGTATTGAGGTGGATCGAGGAATTCATTGCCGCCGATTTCGCCTCCACGAGATAGAGCATCTCGACGACGAGGTCCGTCGCTGCGAAGTCCGTACTCGTCAGGGCATAGTCGCGCACCGCATCGATCACCGAAATGCCGAAGGACATGTTTATGACCGCTCCCCCCTCGCCGTCCGGCACCAGGATGCCCTTCAGCGGTGTGCGTTTGGGCGTGCGCAGGCGGATGTACAGGGTGCGCCCCCGCGTCTCCAGCAGATCGCGCATTGTCTTGATCGTGCGTGGGCGGTGGAGCTCGAACGCCTCAAGGAAAGGCTCTCCCTTCAAGGGCGGCAGTTCGAGCTTGGATAGGGTCGCGCCCATGCCGACGATGCAGCCCTCCGGATCGAGCCGCACGTGCATCGGGCACAGGCTGTCGAGGATGGTTCCGGAAACGGTCAAATCGTCACCTCTGCCATGCCGCCCGGGCCGCTGAGGTCGAATTCGCGCCCTTCGGCAAAGGCATTCTCGACCAGGGTGATCTCGATCCTCTGCGCCGAGCAATCCGAGCCATGGTGTTCGAGCAGCACCAACGCGCCATAGTCGTCTGCCATGGCGCGCAGCACGCCGATCATCACGAAGCCGAAGGAAATCATGTTGCCGGTCACCGTCAGCACGAAGTGATTGGAATCCTCGTCGATCAATTCGAGGTCCGGCAGCACCAGGTTCGGCACCGCGAGCCGGGCGCGCCCCGGCAGATCGTCCAGCGAATGCAGGAACTCGATGAAATCCACGCCGCCGAAGCGGAGCAGCCGCCTCAGCCCCTCCCGGTTCGGATGGGACACGAGGTAGGTGCCGATATCCTCCAGGAATTGCGTGCATGGCCTGCCCAGAACCCGCTCCGCCGCGCCGACAAGCGAGCGCAGCAGCGTATGCTCGTAACTCAGCATGGCTTCCAGTTCGTTCGGTTCCAAACCTGCTTCGCGGGCGACGCGTTCCCAGGCGGCCGCGCCATAGGTGTCTTCCATGAACACCTGAAATGTCTTCAACACCAGCCCATGTATCATCGCGACGTCAGCACCCTTTCCTCTGGGTCCTTTTCGCCGATCGACTCTTAACAGCGGCGTAACAATGACAATTGCACCGAAATTTCCGGTCAATCCGGCCGCGCACCGCCCCTCAGACGCAGGAAAAGGCTCTCTTCGTCGTCATTGCGGAAGAAGGGCACCGAGGGCGGCGGGCCGCTTTCGTGCAGCCGTGCGGCGACCTCGGCCAGCACCACCTCGGTGATGAACGGCAGATCGAAGCCGCGCACCTCGTCGAGCGGAATCCATTGCAAATGGGACAACTCGTCCGCCGCGGCACCGAAGTCGTCGGGATCGGATTGCAGCGCCTCCGCATCCACGAGGAAGAACCGCGCATCGAAACGCCGCGGTCGGCCCGGCGGCGTGATGGCACGGAACACGAACTGCAGCGCGTCCGCAGCCGGGCGGTGGCCGGTTCCGGCAAAGCCCAGCCAGTCCTTCGGAATCTCGGTCGGCCAGGGCGCGGGTGCGCCGAGGATCTGGCCGGTCTCTTCCCAAAGCTCGCGCACCGCCGCAACCGCCAGCGCCGGGGCGATGCCCGCCCGCGACTCCTCCTCGAGACGGCTGGCACAGAGCGCCGGCAAGGGCCGGGCCAGGGCCACACGAGCGTCGTCGGCATCCACCGCGCCCCCGGGAAAGACGAACTTGTTCGGCATGAAGGCCGCCTTCGCGCCGCGCTGGCCCATCAGGACGCTGGGGCGCGCGCCCCGGTCGCGCACGACGATCACGGTCGCGGCGTCGCGGATGGCGGTCTTGTCGACCGGATCGGTCATGGTCTCGGTGTTGGTCATACGTCCCCCGGCGGTCCCTCTCACGAGGAAGGGGGTGCAAATCCATGCATGCCACGGGCCCATTGGAAGGCCACGATCGCCCCTTTCAGTCTCGGCAGAAGATAAAGCGACAATCCGACCGAGCCAACCGCAAAGATCGTGAACAGGATCAGCGGATCGGGCCGGAACCGGGTGAAGACCACCAGCAGCAGCGGGGCCATCAGGTGCCCGACGATCAGGATCGTCAGATATGCCGGTCCGTCATCCGCGCGGTGATGATGCAGGTCCTCGCGGCAGACGGGACAATGATCGCGCACCTTGAGATAGCCCGTGAGCAATGGCCCGGACCCGCATTTCGGGCACTTCCGCCGCCAACCCTTCCACATCGAAGGCCAGAACGGACGCTCGATTTCCATTTCCGTGTCGGTCATCGCAATCCTCGCATCTCCCCGCGCAAAAATGCGCAAACCGCCCCTTCGTATGAAGTGTTCATTTTGTCCGTGCGTCCGGATGTCACACGACCCGGAACGCGCCGCCCGCGCCGCCGTTCCGTGAAAAAAGTTTGCGCGGGAGCGACGGAACGTCCGACCTGCCCCGTGAAAGACAACATGAGACACCCGAACGAGGGGTCTCCAACCCGCGAAAACGCGAGATGGAAGGAACCTGACTATGACGAAGACATCCGCAAAGATTGCGCTGACCAGCGCCCTGGTCCTGATCCTCGGCACCGCCGGCATGGCCCAGGCACGGGGCGACGACATGGGCCGGGGCATGGGTCCCCGCGGCGCCATGATGGAAGCCTGGTTCGCCAAGGTCGACGCCGATGGCGACGGCAAGGTCACCCCGGAGGAGATCGAGGCCTTCAAGCAGGCCCGCTTCACCGAGGCAGACACCGACGGCGACGGCTTCCTCTCCGCCGACGAGATGAGCGCTTATGGCGAGAAGATGCGCGCGGAGCGCGAGGCGATGCGCAAGCAGGCCCGGGCGCAGGCCATGCTGGACCGCATCGACACCGACAAGGACGGCAAGGTCAGCGCCGAGGAGGCCGCGGCGATGATGCCGGGCCGGGACGGCATGCTGGAGCGGCTGGACGCCGACAAGGACGGCGCGGTGAGTCTCAAGGAAATCCGCACCGCGCAGGCGGGCATGCGCCGCTGGGGCGGCGACCGCGGCGAGCGCGAGCACGGCCACTGGGGCGGCAAGCGACACGGTCATGGTGACGAGCGAGGCCATGGCCGCATGGGCGGGGGCGACCGCATGCCCTGGTGGATGCAGTAACCCGCGCCTGACGGGGCGGGCCGCCGCCTGACCTGATCCGGATGCGATGTGTCCCCCGACATCCGGCAGCGAGGCGGCCCGCTCCTGACCCGCGCCGCTTGCGCCGCGCCTTCGGGCGCGGTAGCGCGAGGACATGGACCCGATGCCCTATGACGCCATGACCGAGAGAAGCGACGATGACCTGCTCGCGGCCTATGCGGCAGGCGACGCCCAGGCTTCCCGTGCGCTGACGTTGCGGCTCGGTCCCCGGGTCTTTGCGCACGCCCTGCGCATGCTTGGCGGCGACCGGGCGGAGGCGGAGGACGTGGCGCAGGACGCACTGATGAAACTCTGGCGGATCGCGCCGGACTGGCGCCCCGGGGAAGCCCAGGTCACCACCTGGCTCTACCGTGTCACCGCCAACCTCTGCATCGACCGGATGCGCAAGCGGCGCACGGGACCGGCGCTCGACGCGATCCCCGAGCCGGTGGACGAGACACCTTCGGCGGCGGCGGCGATGCTCACGCGCGCCCGCGCCGAAGCTTTGCAAGACGCGCTGAACCAGCTGCCCGAGCGGCAGCGGCAGGCGGTCATCCTGCGCCACATCGAGGGGCTTTCGAACCCGGAGATCGCGCAGATCATGGACATTGGCCCTCGCGCGGTGGAAAGTCTGACCGCCCGGGGCAAGAGAATGCTGGAAGCGCTGCTGTCGGGGCGGCGCGAGGACCTGGGGTTTGAAGACGATGACGACGCACAAGGATAAGGACACCGACGGCGGGCTGTGGACCGGCGCTGCCGGGCTGGGCGACTTCTTCGAGGCCGCGCGGACCGATGCGCCGCGTCCCACCGCGGACTTCATGGCCCGTCTCGAGGCGCAGGCCCTCGCCGCACTCCCCCGCCCCGCGCCGTCGCCCGGCCTGCTGCGCCAGCTGCTGCAGGTGCTGGGCGGCTGGCCCGGGGCGGCGGGGCTCGCCACCGCCTGCGCCGTCGGCCTCTGGATGGGCATCAACCCGCCCGCCGGCCTCACCGATTATATCGGCACCGATGCCGCCGGGCTGGACAGCTACGGCGTCGACCCGCTCTCCGGGTTCGACCTCGCGATGATGGAGGGCTGAGCCCATGACCGATCTCCAGCCCCCCCCGCCCCCCGGCAAACCGCCCCGCACGCGTCCCTGGCTCCGGGCGCTGCTCTTCGTCTCCCTGGCGCTCAACCTTGTCGTCGTCGGACTGGCGGTCGGGCTGGTCCTGCGCGGCGGGCCGCCGCATCCGCCCCGTGGCGGCGCCGACTACGTCATTCCCTACACCCGCGCCCTCGACGAGGACCAGCGCCGCGCGGTCTGGCGCGACCTGCGTCAGGATTTCCGGGACAAGCGCAGGCAGGATGCACCAGGGCCGGACATGATCGCCGATTACCGGGACGCCCTGGATGTACTGCGGGCCGATCCCTTCGATCCGGCGGCGATGATGGCCGTGCTCGAACGCCAGACCGCCCGCGCCACGGACCGGCAGGTCACCGGGCAGAAAGTGCTGAGCGCCTATCTCGCCTCGCTGTCGCCCACCGACCGCGCCGCCTATGCCGCTCGCCTTGCGCAGGAAATCGACCAGCTCGAACAGCGCCGCAACCGCTGGCGCGAAGGCCGTACACGGGACGACCGCTGACCTCCCGCCGCAGCGCACCGGGCAACACCCGGGCGCGGTCTCCCTCCCCCTTGGGGAGGGCCGGGGTGGGGTGGGGACGATCGGAGTGGACACGGACACACGCGCCGCCCGCCGCAAAGAAAAAATCCCGCAGGCGCGCGCCCCGGGACTGGAAACTCGAACGCCTGCCGGACCCTTCGCTAGCCGCCGGTCTTCACATCCCGGCTCATCGGCCAGGCCACCGGCTCCGGCTCCGGGCCGATCTGGCGCAGCCCGGTGAAGCCGCCATCCGATCCCCCCGGCTGGCGACGCGTCAGCGCGGTCACCGTGTCGGCCATCACCAGCGTGTTGCGTCCCTTGTTCTTCGCCGCATATAGCGCCTGGTCCGCCCCGTCGATCAGCTCCATCGGGTCCTGCCGCTGCCCCGCGCGGCCCAACGCCACGCCGATGCTGAGCGTCACCGTCACCGCGCTGCCGCCGGGCAACAGGATCGGTCGCTCCTCCATCACGCGGCACAGCCGTTCCGCCGTGCGTTGCGCCTGCTCGCGCGTGGTGTCCGGCATCGCCACGAGGAACTCCTCCCCGCCGTACCGGGCCACGAGGTCCGCCGCCCGCAGATTGTCCAGCAGCCGCTTCGACACACCCTGCAGCACCACGTCCCCAGCCGCGTGCCCATAGGTGTCGTTGATCGACTTGAAGTGATCTAGATCGAGCAGCAGCAGCGCATAGTCCCGCCCCTGCGCCAGCGCCCGCTCCGCCATCCGGTTCAGATGCGGCAGCGCGTAGCGCCGGTTGTAGAGCCCGGTCAGCGGATCGCAGACCGCCGCCCGCAGACCGTCCTGCATATTGGCCCGCAGGCGGTCGTTGACCCGCTTTCGGGCGATCTGTTTCTTCAGACGCAGGCTCAGCTCTTCGGGGTCCGCGCCGGAGGCCAGCAAATCGTTCGCCCCCATGTCGAGCGCCGCAGCGGCCTCCTCGCGCTGGTCCGGCAAGGCAACGTAGATCAGCGCCGAATGCCGCAGGGCGCGGTTCGCGCGGATCTGCGGCAGCAGTTTCAGCCCCTCGCCCACCGAGGTCTCGCCTTCGAGGATGACGAAAACGTCCGGCACCGCGTCCTCTGCCACCTTCAGCGCCTCGTCCATCGGGCTGATCTCGATCCGGTCCTGCATCCGCTGCGCCAACGCCGCCTGCAGGCTGCGCAGCGGCCCGGCGCGGCCCGTGCCGACCAGCCGCACCCGGCCCGGCATCTCGAAATCCGAGGCCTGCTCGGCCAGTCCCAGCGCCCGCCGGGTATCGTCACGCAGCTGCAGTTCGGCCTCCGCGTCGCGGGCCCGCAGCAGAGAGCGCAGCCGAGCCAGCATCACCAGCTCGTCCAGCGGCTTGGTCAGCACGTCATCGGCGCCGGCTGCCAGCGAGATCAGCCGTTCGTTCACGTCATCCTCGTCATGCATCAGGACAACCGGCAGGCGCGGATCGGCGGCCACCGCCCGCACCTTCTCGATCAGCGAGCGCCCGGACATGTCCGGCAGCTTCGCCGCCGCGATCACCATGTCAGGCCGGGCCTTGCGGAACAGGTTGAGCGCCGCATGACCGCTGGCCGCCTGGCTCACCTCGTAGAAGGCAGCCGAAAGCTTGACCCGCAGGATGATGCGGTTGGTCGGCACCGCATCGACGACCAAGATACGTCCTGTCATACAATTCACCCTCGGCAACACGCTGCGCGCGCTTGCACATTATCGCATGTTCAGATTTGCTGGAGATTGGTTAAGAAACCCTTTCGGAAAACGGACCAAATGAGCGTAAAGCAAGAATCCGCCGAAGCGATCGGACTGCGCGCCATCGGCTGGCTGGCTGGAAATGATGACCTTTTACAAGTGTTTATGGGGTCGACCGGCGCGAGTAGTGCGGATTTTCGCGAAAGTGTCCAAGATGTTGAATTTCAGGCGTCGGTGCTCGACTTCCTGTTAATGAGTGATCAATGGGTCATGGAATTCTGCGACGCAGAATCATTACCCTACGACCAGGTGATGCGTGCCCGGGCGGCGTTGCCCGGCGGGGAGCAGGTCCATTGGACGTGAAACGCCCCGCCACCAGGGCGCTGCTCTTCGACAAGGACGGCACGCTGTTCCACTTCGGCGAGACCTGGAATGCCTGGGCGCTGGCGGTGATCGACAGGCTGGCCGGGGGGGATGCAGCCCGGCGCGAGGCTCTCGCCCGCGCGGCGCGCTATGATCTCGACACGCAGCGCTTCGATCCGTCCAGCCCGATCATCGCCGGCACCAACCGCGAGGCCGCGGAGTGCCTGATGACCGCCCTGCCAGGCTTTCCGCTGGCCGCACTGGAGGCGCTGCTGACCGATCTGGCCAAGGATGCGCCGCTTGTCCCAACGGTGCACCTCCCCGGCCTGTTCGCTGCCCTGAAATCCGCCGGGTTTGCGCTCGGCCTGATGACCAATGACACCGAGGAAGCCGCGCGCAGCCATATCGGCCGGGCCGGACTCGCCGACAGCTTCGATTTCGTCGCCGGCTTCGACAGCGGTTTCGGCGCCAAGCCCGACCCCGGCCCGTTGCGTGCCTTTGCCGAGGCCACCGGCCATGCCCCCGCAGCCTGCGCGATGATCGGCGACAGCGTGCATGATCTGGTCGCGGGCCGCGCGGCCGGGATGAAGACGGTCGGCGTGCTCACCGGCCCCGCCCGCGCCTCAACCCTCGCGCCCTTCGCGGACGTCATCCTGCCCGACATCGGGCATCTGCCGGTCTGGCTTGGCACCGGATTCCCCAAAAACGACTGATCCGGTCGCAATCTGAAAGGTATGCGCGGCGGCCCGGTGGCCTCATGGTGGTCTCAGAGCAAGGACACGCGCGCCATGGACGAGCCCCTCACAGCCCCCCGCAAGCGCCGCAGTGGCGGCCGCGCCGGTCACGCCACCCGGCGCGGCACCGCCGCCATCGAACAGATGCCCTGGCGGCTGCCGGTCAACCGGGACCGCCCGACCGAGCCGCTGTCCGAAGAGAGCGTGGCGCGGGTCCACGAGGCCACCATGCGGCTGCTCGAAGATATCGGCATCGAATTCCTGCACCCCGAGGCGGTGGAGATCCTGCGCAAGGCGGGTGCGACGGTCAACGGCGAGAACGTCCGCATGGGTCGCGACATGGTCATGCACTACGTCCGCCTCGCACCCGATCACTTCACGATCACCCCGCGCAACCCGGACCGGCAAATCACCATCGGCAAGGGACACATCCTCTTCGGCAACGTCTCCTCACCACCGAACTACTACGACCTGGAAATCGGCTCCAAGGTCGCGGGCAACCGCGAGCAATGCCGCAACCTGCTGAAACTGACGCAGTATTTCAACTGCATCCATTTCGCGGGCGGCTACCCGGTGGAGCCGGTGGACCTGCACGCCTCCGTCCGCCATCTCGACGTGCTCTATGACAAGCTGACGCTGTGCGACAAGGTCGTACACGCCTACTCGCTCGGGCCGGAACGGGTCGAGGATGTCATGGAGATGGTGCGCATCGCCGGGGGGCTGACGCACAAGGACTTCGACGCCACGCCTCGGATGTACACCAACATCAACTCCACCTCGCCGCTGAAACACGACTGGCCGATGCTCGACGGCTGGATGCGCCTCGCCCGTCGCAGGCAGGCCTTGGTGGTCACACCCTTCACCCTCGCCGGGGCCATGGCGCCGGTGACCATGGCGGGCGCGGTGGTGCAATCGCTGGCCGAAGGGCTGGCGGCAGTGGTCCTGGCGCAGATCATCTCGCCCGGCGTGCCCTGCGTCATCGGCACCTTCACCTCCAACGTCGACATGAAATCCGGCGCGCCCGCCTTCGGCACCCCGGAATACATGCGGGCCACGCAGATGACCGGCCAGATGGCACGGTTCTATGGCCTGCCGCTGCGTTCTTCCGGGACCTGCGCCGCGAATATTCCCGACGGGCAGGCGATGTGGGAAACCGAACATTCACTCTGGGCAGCGATCCAGTCCGGCACGCATATGGTCTACCACGCCGCCGGCTGGCTCGAAGGCGGGCTGGTGGCCTCGCCCGAGAAGTTCATCATGGACTGCGAGGTGCTCCAGCAGATGCAGCGCTACATGGAGCCGGAGATCTGGGACACGTCGGACGACGCGCTGGCGCTGGACACAATCGCGGAAGTCGGCCCGCACGGGCATTTCTTCGGCACGCAGCACACCCAGGACCGCTATACGACAGCCTTCTACCAGCCCTTCCTGTCCGACTGGAAGAACTTCGAGGCCTGGGAGGCGGCGGGGGCGGTCTGGACACCGGAACGGGCGCACACCACCTTCAAGCGTATTCTTGACGACTTCGAAGCCCCGCCGATGGACGAGGGCATCCGCGAGGAACTGCAGGCCTTTGTGGCGCGGCGGAAATCCGAAGGCGGCGCACCCACGGATTTCTGAGGCGAGGCGGGGGGCTCCGCCCCCTGCGACCCCCGGGTCTCGCACCCCGCAGCGCCGGGCACGTGGCGCGGTCGTGCAGAGGTATTTGAAGGACCAAAGAAGCAGAGGCGCGCGTGCCCTTGCGGTCGCGGCCCATCGGCGCAAGAAAGGGCCATGCTCAACACCATCCCCCACGGCTCCGCCACCGACAAACCAACGCTCCTGATCGTGCACGGCCTCTATGGCTCGGCCCGCAACTGGGGTGTCATCGCCAAGCGCCTTTCGGATGAGCGGCAGGTCATCGCCGTCGACCAACGCAACCACGGCGACAGCCCGTGGAAGGACAGCCATGCCTACGAGGATATGGCGGGCGATCTCGCCGAGGTCATCGAAAGCCTCGGCGGCCCGGTCGATGTCGTCGGGCATTCCATGGGCGGCAAGGCGGCCATGGTGCTGGCGGTGACGCGGCCGAAGCTGGTGAACCGGCTGATCGTGGCGGACATCGCGCCAGTGGCCTATGGCCACAGCCAGATCCAGTTCATCGAGGCGATGCGGTCCGTCGATCTGACCACGGTCGAGAAGCGGTCGGACGCGACGGAGCAACTGGCGAAGGTGGTGGAGGACAAGACGCTGCAGGCGTTTTTCACGCAGTCGCTGGATCTGAAGGCGAAACGCTGGGTGCTGAACCTCGACGTGCTGGCGGCGGAAATGCCGAAGATCCTGTCTTTCCCGTCACTTGCTGGACAGTTCGACGGGCCGGCGCTGTTCCTGTCCGGCGCCGAGAGCGACTATGTCCTGCCGGAGCATCGCCCGGCAATCCGGGCCTTGTTCCCCAAGGCACGCTTCGCGAAACTGCCCGGCGCAGGCCACTGGCTGCATGCGGAGAAGCCGCGGGAGTTCGAGGCATCGGTGCGGGCGTTCCTGAACATGGCCGGCTGAACCCGTCGCTGCAGACCTTGCAGGACCGAGAGGCGCGGTCGCGGGGCTGATCCGGGCCAGATGGCACGCGCCGCACGCCGGGGCAAACGCTTGGCGGATCCGCGACCTCGCCGCCCGATCCGCAGGCACTTGACCCGCGCATCTTCACGTTTCCCAAATCTGCGCGTCCCCTTTCCGAAATCGGCGACGCGCCCCCTTGCGACAGGGCGGCAAAGCGACAACCTGTTTCCGTACCTTCGGACGCAGACCACCGCCATGCCCCGCTTACCCCTCCAGAATGCGCAGCTCGCCCTCCAGCCAGGGCAGCCGCTCCAATGCGGGCTTCACCACCATCTCGCGGATCAGCATGCGGGCGGTCCGGGCCACGTCGCGGGGCACCTCGTCGGCCCAATCGGTGGAGGCCAGCAGGGAAATGCTGCGCGCGAAGGGGGCGAAAGGCAACGGGTGAACCTCCATCCGGTCATGGAATCGCCCGGCGCGCATGTAGCCGAGCGGCGTCGTGATGGTCCAGCCGACACGCCGCGCCACCAACGTCATCAACGACAGATGCGCGCCGATCTCGAAGCGTTCGGCGAAGCGCAACTTGTGCCGGGCGAGCTGTGCCTCCACCTGTTTGCCAAGCAGCAGATCACGGTCGTGGCGCAAGAGCGGCAGATCACGCATCACCCCGTCCAGACTGCCCTTTTCCGCCGCCGACCCCTTCGGACAAACGAAAATGAACGGGTCGCGGACCAGCGGATACTCCACCACGCCCTCCATCGCGGCACTCGGCGAGGCGGCAATCGCGAGATGCAGACGCCGCGCCTTCATTTCCTCGGCGATCTGGTGACTGGGCGCGGTCTGCAGCCGGAACCGGCAACGCGTCATGCTCTCCGCCAACAGCGTCACGAGGCGTGGCGTCAGGTCGTTGTCGAAATCGTCGATCACCCCGAGGCTCAGGTGACTGAGGTGCGTCAGGTCCATCACCGTCAGCTCGTTCTGCGCCAGCCGCAGCTGCGCCAGCACATGTCGGGTGCGTTCGAGGAAGGCCCGCCCGGCCGGGGTCAGCTGCATCGGACGCCGGGCATGGTCCACCAGATCGGCGCCAAGCGCTGTCTCCAGGTTGCGCATCTGCTGGCTGACAGCGGGTTGACTGAGGCCGGTCGCCTCGGCCGCGCCCGCCACGGAGCCGCTGGCCGCCAGCGCCTCGAAGACCTCCAGCCCCCGCAGGGTCACGCCTTTCATCAGCATCGTCTGCCCCGTCCTGCCCGCCGCTACATTCGCGTTTTCCGAAACTGAACCCGCCCCGTCAAGGATTTCCCCCATGCCCCGCCACATCAAATCCGCCCCCGGCCTGCCGCCCGACGCACAAACGGGCATCCGCGACAGCGTCGAGATCATGCTGGCCCGCATCCGGCTGGGCGGCGCGGCCACCGTGCTCGACTATGCCGCGCGGCTCGATGGCTGGTCCGGACCTGTCATCGTTACCCCGGAGGACATCGCGGCAGCCGCTGCGCAGATCCCGCCCCCCCTCAAGGACGCGCTGCACTATGCCCACGACAACATCCGCGCGTTTGCCCTCGCCCAGCGGGCGTCGCTCACCGAATTCGAAACCGAACTCCGCCCCGGCCTCGTCGCCGGGCAGAAGGTGATCCCCGTCGCGTCGGCAGGCTGCTATGTCCCCGGCGGGCGTTATGCCCATATAGCCTCCGCCCTGATGACCATCGCCACGGCGAAGGCCGCAGGGGTTACGCATATCACTGCCTGCGCGCCGCCCCGGACCGGCGCAATCGACCCTGCGACGCTTTACGCGATGCACCTCGCCGGCGCCGATACCATCCTGACCCTCGGCGGCGTGCAGGCCATCGCCGCCATGGCCTTCGGACTCTTCGGCACGCCCGAGGCGGACATCCTCTGCGGACCCGGCAACGCCTATGTCGCGGAGGCCAAACGGCAACTCTACGGCCCGACCGGCATCGACATGGTCGCCGGGCCCACCGACATCGCCATCCTCGCCGACGCCACCGCCAACCCGCAGCGCCTCGCGCTCGACCTCATCGGACAGGCGGAACACGGGCCGACCTCGCCCTGCTGGCTCATCACCGATGACGCCCGCACCGCAGAGGCGACGCTGCACGCCATCCCCCGGACCCTCGCCCTCCTGCCCGAACCCAACCGCGCCGCCGCCTGCGCCGCGTGGGAGGCCATGGGCGAGATCCTACTCTGCGAGACCCGCGAGGAGATGGCGCAAACTGCCGACCGCTACGCCCCGGAGCACCTGCACGTACAGGCGCAGGACCTGCCGTGGTGGCAGGACCGGCTGCAAAACTACGGCTCGCTGTTCCTCGGGGCCGAGAGCACCGTGGCCTTCGGCGACAAGGCCTCCGGACCAAACCACGTCCTGCCCACCTCCCGCGCCGCCCGGCATACCAGCGGTCTTTCAGTCCACAAGTTCCTGAAAACCGTGACCTACCAGCGCGTGACCCAGGCCGCCCTGCCCGATCTGGCAAAAGCCACCGCCACCATCTCCCGCGCCGAAGGCATGACCGGCCACGCGCTCACGGCGGAGGCCCGCCTGCCGCAGGCGCCCGTCCCGAAAGTCGTCAACGGCTGAGCGAATGCCCCGGTATCAAAGCCCCTGACAGGTCTGCTCCGCCCGCGCCGCGAAGGCCTTGTAGCGCTGCCAGAAGGCCTCATGCCCGGGATTGTCTGACTGCCGGATCACCTGCGCCTGATGCGGATCGGTGAAGAACTTCACCGCCGTCCGCTGGTCCGAGGACGACAGATCGCGGTTTGCAACCCCCTGAATGCAACCGCAAAGCTGCGCATTCGCACCCTTCCTGCCAGCTTTCAGGCAGGCCTTCGAAATCGGCCCCATGGCGAAACTCATCTGCGCCGACCGTGTCACTGTTCCACCATAACTGGCCCGGTTCCGATCCCCGCCTCCACAGGCGGAGAGCGCCAGCACGGCCACCATCAGCATTCCCGCTGCTTTCATCTTGACCTGTCTCGTTCTGTCTGCGCCGCGCGGGTTTTCCCGTCTGTCCGGCCTGTCTGCCCTCTGCGCGGATCATGCCCCAAATCGCGGCAGGGATCAATTCGGGATTTCTTGCGCGGGTGCGGGGCAAAGCCCCGCCCTACGACGGGCCGCGCCTAGGTCTCCCCGTCCGCCATGGCCCGTAGGGTGGGATTCCAACCCACTTCCGGCGGATTGATCCGGGAAGGTGGCGCGAAGCCCCGGAACCTCAGGTTCAAAACAATTGAATCACTAGATCAAGCAAACTCTGCAAGGTCTGCGCGATCCGCGTTCCCTTGTACCCGCTACTGGCGTCGATCCGTTTGATGACCTCCGCCGACCGAACTATGATCCGCATCTGGGCAACGCGACCAAAGAAACGACGAATAGCCCCGCCCTGCGCTTCGCCGCCTGCTTCCGCAATTGTCTTGGCGTCGAGCGTCAGTTCTTTCCCGAGCCTCGCATCGCTGATCGCAATCAACTCGGTCGCCTTTTCGACGATCACCTGCTTCTGATCGGCCTCCGCCACCCGAAGCTTGTGCCGGATGCGCATTTCCCATGCTGCCGAGACTTCGGGATGATGCGCCCGCAAATCCGTGACCGCCCGGTCCAGCACCCGCGCCAAGGCCGACAACTTCCCATCTTCCTGATAGGAGCCATTTGAAACGCCCTCTTCCAGATCGCGCAAGGCAATCTCGAAATTCTGCTCGATGGCATTTGCGTCAGTTCGACAATCTGAAAGCGTGAAGTCGATATACAGACAGGCTGTCGAACTCGCGTTGATTCCGCAATTACTGGACTGCGCAACCTTCACCGCAAATTCGACCTGCCGCAGCGTGCTTTCAACCAACCCCTCTGCATTCCGCGGTGCGGG
Organism: Tropicibacter sp. S64; assembly: GCF_049803835.1. Classification (NCBI taxonomy): domain Bacteria; kingdom Pseudomonadati; phylum Pseudomonadota; class Alphaproteobacteria; order Rhodobacterales; family Roseobacteraceae; genus Tropicibacter; species Tropicibacter sp. S64. The sequence goes on from NZ_JBNAGK010000028.1 coordinate 15,298, forward strand.
CTTGCTCACGAAGACGGCAGTCTCCCCATCGAACTCCAGCTCGTCCGCCTGCGGCAACTGCTCCGCCAGCCACTCCGCCTCGATCCGCGCAATCTCCGCCGCGACCGCCTCCGCGCCAGCCTCCCAGATGGCATCGTCAATCAGCGCCACCCGACGTTGGAGTTCCCAATCCAGCGGCTCGCCGCGTACCATGCCCTCGTACCAGCGGCGGAAGAAGTCGAAATGCGGATCGGTGTCGAGCAGGGTTGTTCCGACTTTGAATGGAAGCAGCCCATTTTCTGCCGACACCTCGTGCCACAACGGTTGGAAAAAAATCTCGGTGGCCCGAAAGTTCGCGTCTCTTCCAGCGTAGTAAAGACCGGACTTCAGGGAACTATTCCCGCCTGTAAAGCCGACTTTCGCAAGAAGCGACGTTACGGCCGTCTCCGCTTCAGCGCATATCCCCTCACACGCGCGCAAAGCTGCGCCTGAAGAACTTGCCGCTGACTGAGCGGCCTTCGCTGCAGCTCGTGCGCTGAATGCCGCCGCGGAGAAGCTTGCAGTGTCTTCTGCTCCAAGGTGCGCCTTTTCGACAGATTGGGAAACACGGCTTCCCACCGAAATTGCTAGCTCTTGAACTTTGTTATTCGATAACACGGAGGAAAGCCCGGAAAGTATGATCGCTCGTCCGGTTACAAGAGCCAACTCTTCTTGGGCTGCACCAATCGTGCGCCAAAACCGCAGCCCATGAACGAAAGGCCATACCCGCAACGCTGCTCTGCAAGCAATTGCACCACATACTTCCCGGCTCTGCCCAGCAAGCCAACTCTCCAAATCTTTGTTTGAGGAAAACTCCACCCTGCCCTCACCCGGTCACCCGACACACACCCTACCCGGCCCAGATGGCAAGACAACCCAGACCTTGACCAGCCCCCCGTCCAATCAACCGATCAAAGGGCAAAAAACCGGACGTTTCGCCGCCGTCGGATGTTGCACCCTGACGGGGCTCCGCCCGTCCGATGAACAAAACGCGCCCCACGCGTTTTGCCGCCTTTGGCGGACATCATCAGACCTTGACCAAACCCCCAATCCGCAGCATATCGCAGGCCATGAGCACACCCCTGTCCCACATCCGCAATTTCTCCATTGTAGCCCACATCGACCACGGGAAGTCCACCTTGGCCGACCGGCTGATCCAGTCCACGAACACCGTGGCCGAGCGGGACATGAAGGCCCAGCTGCTGGACGCCATGGACATCGAGCGCGAGCGCGGGATCACCATCAAGGCGAACACCGTCCGCATCGACTACACCGCCAACAACGGCGAGAAATATGTGCTCAACCTGATCGACACCCCCGGGCACGTCGACTTTGCCTACGAGGTCTCCCGCTCCATGCGCGCGGTCGAGGGCTCTTTGCTGGTCGTGGATGCTTCGCAGGGCGTCGAGGCCCAGACCCTCGCCAATGTCTACACCGCCATCGAGGCGAACCACGAGATCGTGCCCGTCCTCAACAAGGTCGACCTGCCCGCCGCCGAGCCCGCCCGCGTCGCGGAGCAGATCGAGGACGTCATCGGAATCGACGCTTCCAACGCCTGCCTGATCTCCGCCAAGACCGGCCTCGGCATCCCCGACGTGCTCGAAGCCATCGTCCACCGCCTCCCCCCGCCCCATTCCGGCGATCCGGACGCGCCGCTCAAGGCGATGCTGGTCGACTCCTGGTACGACAGCTACCTCGGCGTGGTCGTGCTGATCCGCGTCATGGACGGCACCATCCGCAAGGGCGACAACATCAAGATGATGCGCACCGGCGGCAAATACGGCGTCGACAAGCTCGGCGTCTTCCGCCCCGCCATGCAGGACGTCAATGAACTCGGCCCGGGCGAGATCGGCTTCTTCACCGGCTCCATCAAGCAGGTCCGCGACACCCGCGTCGGCGACACCATCACGCACGAGAAGAAGGGCGCCACCGAGCCCCTGCCCGGCTTCAAACCCTCGCAGCCGGTGGTCTTCTGCGGCCTTTTCCCCGTCGACTCCAACGAGTTCGAAGACCTGCGCGACGCCATCGAGAAACTCGCGCTCAACGACGCCTCCTTCTCCTTTGAGATGGAAACCTCCGCTGCCCTTGGCTTCGGCTTCCGCTGCGGCTTCCTTGGCCTGTTGCACCTCGAAGTCATCCGCGACCGCATCGACCGCGAGTATGACATCGACCTCATCACCACCGCGCCTTCGGTGATCTATCACGTCTACATGCGCGACGGCACGAAGCTCGACCTGCACAACCCCGCCGACATGCCCGATCCCTCGACCATCGACCACATCGAGGAGCCGCGCATCAAGGCGACGATCATGGTGCCGGACGACTACCTCGGCGACGTGCTCAAACTCTGCCAGGACCGCCGCGGCATCCAGCTCGACCTGACCTACGTCGGCGGCCGCGCCATGGCCGTCTACGACCTGCCGCTCAACGAGGTGGTCTTCGACTTCTACGATAGGCTGAAATCCGTAACGAAGGGTTACGCCAGCTTCGATTACCAGCTCGAAGGTTACCGCGAGGACAACCTCGTCAAGATGTCCATCCTCGTGAACGACGAGCCGGTCGACGCCCTCTCCATGATGGTTCACCGCGACCGCGCCGAATCCCGCGGCCGCGGCATGTGCGAAAAGCTCAAGGACCTCATCCCCCGCCACATGTTCAAGATCCCGATCCAGGCGGCCATCGGCGGCAAGGTGATTGCCCGCGAAACCCTCTCCGCCCTGCGCAAGGACGTGACCGCCAAATGCTACGGCGGCGACGCGACCCGGAAGAAGAAGCTTCTGGAAAAGCAGAAGGCTGGTAAGAAGAAGATGCGCCAGTTCGGCAAAGTCGAGATCCCGCAGGAAGCGTTTATTTCAGCGTTGAAGATGGACAGCTAAGGATTAACCGAACAGATCGCCTTGCGTCGTAGGCTCGACAGGAAAGAGACCCAGTAACTGCCAAGTTCTGGGTCTTTTCTTCATATTACCGAGAGCAGCGACGAGACCTTTTCGCGCATAGTCTGAGCTCCTCCCCGAAAATCGGACAGTGACGGAAGCTACTATCTGACGTCTGCTGGTCTCTAAGAACGAGGAGATCAGAACATGTCGAAACGCAGGAACCATGACGCGGGCTTCAAGGCTCGCGTGGCGCTGGAAGCCCTGAAGGGCGAGCGCACGGTGTCGGAGCTGGCCGCGGAATACGGCGTGCATCCGACCATGATCCATCAGTGGAGCGAGCCATTGTGCGCCATTGGTTCAAGAACAATGGCGAGCGCGCTGCTTGAAGGCGCATCTGACATTTTCGAGCGCGGCGGGAAGAAGAAGGCCGAGGTCGACGAGGAGACGGTGCGGTCGCTTCACGCCAAGATCGGGGAACTGGCCGTCGCCAACGATTTTTTGTCCAGAAAGCTCAAGCCTTGGACCGGCAAGTGAGGCGCGGGATGATCGAACGCTCTCACCCCACGCTGTCGGTCGGGGCGCAATGCCGCCTGCTGTCGATCTCGCGGTCGTCGTTCTACTACGCACCGCTGGGCGAGACCGCAGTGAACCTGGCGCTCATGCAACTGATCGACCGGCAGTTCCTCGAAACCCCGTTCTACGGCGTCCAACAAATGACCTGGCACCTGCAGAACGAGGGCCACGCTGTGAACGTGAAGCGTATCCGGCGGCTGATGCGGCTCATGCGTTTGATGCCGATTTATCAGAAGCCGAACACCAGCAAACCGGCCAAGGGGCACAAAACCTACCCCTACCTGTTGGGTGGCCTGCGGGTGGAACGGCCCAACCAGGTCTGGTGCGCCGACATCACGTACCTTCCGATGCGGCGGGGCTTCCTCTACCTGGTTGCCATCATGGACTGGTTCACCCGCAAGGTGCTGACTTGGCGCATCTCGAACACGCTCGAAGCCGACTTCTGCGTCGAGGCGCTGAACGAGGCGGTCCACCGCTTCGGCCCGCCCGAGATCATGAATACCGATCAGGGGTCGCAGTTCACGTCCTTCGCCTGGACCGACCGGCTGAAACGGATCGGCACCCGGATCTCGATGGACGGCAAGGGCCGGTGTCTCGACAACATCTTCATCGAACGCCTCTGGCGGTCCCTGAAGTATGAGTGCGTCTATCTGCACGCCTGGGAGACGGGCTCGCAGGCGAAGGCCGGGGTTGGCCAATGGATCACCTTCTACAACCACCAGCGGCCTCACGCCGCCCATGGCGGACAGCCGCCCGCCGTGGTCTACTTCAACCAGATCGAAACCGACCAGCAGGGGCAGAGAGTAGCTTAAACCACCCCGGAAACTGGCCAAAAGATGGGGAG
>NZ_JBNAGK010000029.1:0-16322 GCF_049803835.1 Tropicibacter sp. S64
GGCCGCGGCATGAAGGACCTTCTGGACATCCCGACCTATGACGACATGCTTGCCGCGCATGGACGGATCAAGCCGCATATCCGGCGCACGCCGGTGCGGGTCTCGGATTACCTGAACGATCTGGCCGGCTGTCAGCTTTTCTTCAAATGCGAGAACTTCCAGGAACCCGGCGCCTTCAAGGTGCGCGGGGCCTGCAACGCGGTCTTCGGGCTGGACGACGCGCGGGCGGCCAAGGGCGTGGCGACGCATTCCAGCGGCAACCATGCGTCCTGCCTCAGCTACGCGGCCATGCTGCGGGGCATTCCCTGCAACGTCGTCATGCCGCGCACCGCGCCGCAGGCCAAGAAGGACACGGTGCGGCGCTACGGCGGCGTGATCACGGAATGCGAGCCGTCGACGAGCAGCCGGGAGGCGACCTTTGCAGAGGTGCAGGCCCGGACAGGCGGCGACTTCGTCCATCCCTACAACGATCCGCGTGTGATCGCGGGGCAGGGCACCTGTTCCAAGGAGTTCATGGAGCAGACCGACGGGCTGGACATGGTGGTCGCGCCGATCGGCGGCGGCGGCATGATCTCGGGCACCTGCCTGACGCTGGCGACGCTCGCCCCCGAATGCCAAGTCATCGCGGCGGAACCGGAACAGGCGGACGACGCGTTTCGCAGCTTCAAGGCGGGGCACATCATCGCCGATGACGCGCCGAAGACCATCGCGGACGGGCTGTTGGTGCCACTCAAGGACCTGACATGGCACTTCGTCCGGACCCACGTGAGCGAGATCTACACGGCCTCCGATCCGGAAATCGTCGACGCGATGAAGCTGATCTGGAAACATCTGCGCATCGTCATGGAACCGTCGAGCGCGGTGCCCCTGGCCACCATCCTGAAGAACCCCGACGCCTTCCGCGGCAAGCGCGTGGGCATCATCATCACCGGCGGAAACGTCGATCTGGATAAATTGCCCTGGATGGGCTGAGGAGATTTCCGATGAAAGACCTGACCAATTTCGACCTCTACGAGGTGGGTTATGACATTCCGGCCAAGCCCGGCATGGACGCCGCCGACATCCAGACCCCCGCGCTGGTGCTGGACCTCGACGCGCTGGAGCGCAACGTCCGCAAGATGGGCGATTATGCCAAGGCGCACGGAATGCGCCATCGGGCGCACGGCAAGATGCACAAGTCGGTGGACGTGCTGAAGCTTCAGATGGATCTGGGCGGCGCGATCGGCGTCTGCTGCCAGAAAGTGTCCGAAGCCGAGGTCTTTGCCCGCGCGGGTATCAAGGAAATCCTCGTGTCGAACCAGGTGCGCGACCCGGCCAAGATCGCGCGGCTGGCGCAGCTGCCGAAGATCAGCGGCGGCGAGGTGATCGTTTGCGTGGATGACGTCGCCAATATTGCCGACCTGTCGGCGGCGGCGGTCACGGCAGGCACGACCCTTGGCGTCTTCGTGGAAATCGACTGCGGCGCGGGGCGCTGCGGCGTAACCACCACGCCTGCGGTGGTCGAGATCGCAAAGGCGGCCGTCGCGGCGGGCAACCTGATTTATCGCGGGATTCAGGCCTATCAGGGCGCGATGCAGCACATGGACGATTTCGGCGCGCGCAAGGCCAGGATCGACGCGGCCATCGCGCAGGTGCAGGACGCGGTCGACGCGCTGAAGGCCGAAGGGATCGACACCGATCTGGTGTCGGGTGGTGGCACCGGGTCCTATTGCTTCGAGTCGACTTCCGGCCTGTATAACGAACTGCAATGCGGGTCCTACGCCTTCATGGACGCGGATTACGGCCGCATTCTGGACAAGGACGGCCAGCGCATCGACGCGGGCGAATGGGAAAACGCGTTCTTCATCCTGACCAGCGTGATGAGCCACGCCAAGCCCGACAAGGCGATCTGCGACGCCGGTCTCAAGGCGCAATCCGTCGACAGCGGCCTGCCGGTCATCTACGGGCGCGACGACGTGGAATATGTCAAATGCTCGGACGAGCATGGTGTGATTGCCGATCCGAATGCCGTGCTGAAGGTGGGTGAAAAGCTGCGCCTCGTGCCCGGTCATTGCGACCCGACCGCCAATGTCCACGACTGGTACGTCGGTGTTCGAAACGGCAAGGTCGAATGCGTCTGGCCTGTTTCGGCCCGCGGCAAGGCCTATTGAGCGCCGACAGGGGGTGCGAGGGGCCAGCCCCTCGCTCTCCCCGGGGTATTTGCACCAAGAAGAAGCAGGGACTCGGTCCCGGATGACGTCTTGGGTGGGCGTCGCAGTTTGAAGGACACCATATCATGTGGATCGTACCGGAACGGGTCATCGCCGATCTGATGACCCGCGAGGCGGCGTTCGACGCCGTCGAACAGGTTTTTGCCGCGATGGCGGCGGGGGCGGCGCGCAACTTTCCCGTGGTGCGCGAAGCCCTGGGGCACGAGGACGCGCTCTACGGGTTCAAGGGCGGCTTCGATGGCGCAGGCCAGGTGCTGGGGCTGAAGGCCGGGGGCTACTGGCCGCACAACATGGACCGCCGGGGGCTGATCAATCACCAGTCGACGGTGTTCCTGTTCGATCCCGACACGGGCCAGCCTACGGCGATGGTCGGGGGCAACCTGTTGACGGCGCTGCGCACGGCGGCGGCATCCTCGGTGTCGATCCGGCATCTGGCACGACCGGACGCGCGGGTGCTGGGGATGATCGGCGCGGGGCACCAGGCGACGTTCCAGTTACGCGCCGCGCTGGAACAGCGCCCGTTCGAAAAGGTGATCGCCTGGAACCGGAGCGCGACGCGGCTGGACAGTTTGCGGGTGGTTGCCGAAGAAGCCGGCGTCCCGTTCGAATCGGTCCCGCTGGAGGGGATGCGGGAAGCGGATGTGATTGTGACGATCACCTCCTCCTTTGCGCCGACGCTCATGGCGGAGCATGTCTCGCCCGGCTGTCATCTGGCTTGCATGGGCACCGACACCAAGGGCAAACAGGAGGTCGAGACGGCCTTGCTGATGCGGGCCACGGTGTTCACTGATGAAGTGGCGCAAAGCGTCACCATCGGCGAGGCGCAGCACGCGGTGGCGCAGGGGCTGATCGCACAGACCGACATCATCGAGATCGGCGCGGTGATCAACGGCACGCATCCGGGGCGGGTTTCGGACACGCAGATCACACTGTTCGACGGGACGGGCGTTGGGCTTCAGGATCTGGCCGCCGCCTCGGCGGTGGTGGACCGCGCCATTGCGCAGGGCATCGCCATCGAGGTCGAGTTCTGAGCCCAAAAGGCTGAACTGCATCAAGGATCTATCGGGCGTCGCCATGTGCGGCGCCCGTTCGCGTTCCGGGGTTGGGCACAAGGATGACTCCCGAGGGTATCACCCGAGACCCCAGCCATCATCGACAGAATCCGCGTCGAGAGGGCATCTGGATGTCAACGAAACATGCAGATGGAATGACCACCGTGACCAAGATCGACCAGATCGAGACCCTGATCCTCGATATCCCGACCATCCGGGGCCACGTGCTGTCCATGGCAACGATGCGCACGCAGACCGCCGTGCTGGTCACGATCCGCTTTTCCGACGGCTCGACCGGGGTGGGCGAAGGTACCACGATCGGCGGTCTCAGCTACGGTGCGGAAAGCCCGGAGAGCATCCAGTCCGCCATCGACACCTATATCGCGCCCGCTCTGATCGGCCGCGATGCGGATGACGTGAACGGCGCGATCCAGCTGATCGACAAGCTGGTCAAGGCCAACCGCATCGCCAAGACTGCCGTGGAAATCGCGCTGTGGGACGGCCTGGGCAAGCGCCTGGGTGTGCCGGTCTCGCAACTGTTCGGCGGCGCGGTGCATGACCGCCTGCCGGTAGCGTGGACGCTGGCCTCGGGCAATTCCGACACGGATATCGCCGAAGCGCTGGAGATGATTGAAATCCGCCGCCACAACATCTTCAAATTGAAGATCGGCAAGCGGTCCGTGCGCGACGACGTTGCCCATGTGGCGCGGATCAAGGCCGCCGTGGGTGATGCTGCGAGCGTCCGGGTCGATGTGAACACGGCATGGTCCCTGCAGGATGCGCGCTGGGGCCTGAAGGGGCTTCAGGACGCGGGGTGCGAGCTGGTCGAACAGCCGATCCCCGCCCGTGACCGCGCCGGGATGGCCGAACTGGCCCGCGACTACGAGATCGCGGTGATGGCGGACGAGGCGCTGAATGGCCCCGAGGATGCACTGGAAGTCGCCACCGCCCGGGCGGCGGATGTGTTCGCCGTCAAGATCGGCCAGTCGGGTGGTTTGAAGCGCGCCTCCGAGGTCATCGCCATCGGGCAGGCCGCCGGTTTGGGCTTGTATGGGGGAACGATGCTGGAAACCGCGCTGTCCACCGCCGCCGCGCTGCAGCTGTTCGCCACGGTCGACCATCTCGCATGGGGCACCGAACTGTTCGGCCCGCTGCTGCTGACCGACGAGATCCTGACCCAGCCTATCACCTATCGTGATTTTTGCGTCGAGATCCCGAAGGGCGTGGGCATCGGCGCCACGCTCGATCCCGACAAGATCGCTTTCTACCGCCGAGACACCGCGCGGATCACCCGCGCCATCGCAGGCGAATAACCACGACGCGCGCCAAACCGGCGCATCAGGAGGAGGAAACACATGTTTACCCAAGCCAAGTTGACCGATTTCGAGGCCCGTCTCGACGGCGCCATCCAGGATGACCCGGAAAACGGCGTCTTCCGTTGTCGCCGGGACATCTTCACCGACGAGGAACTCTTCGAGCTTGAGATCAAGCACATCTTCGAAGGCAACTGGATCTACATGGCGCATGAGAGCCAGATCCCGAACCCGGGCGATTATTTCACGCTGACCATGGGCCGCACGCCCGTCGTCATCACCCGCGACAAGGACGGCGAGTTGCACGCGCTGGTCAATGCCTGTTCGCACCGCGGCGCGCAGCTGTGCCGCTTCAAACGCCGCAACCAGAAGACGTTCACCTGCCCGTTCCACGGCTGGACCTTCTCGAACACCGGCAAGCTTTTGAAGGTGAAGGACCCGAAGGGCGCGGGCTATCCCGAGCAGTTCAACAAGGACGGCAGCCACGACCTTACCAAGGTCGCCCGGTTCGAGAACTATCGCGGCTTCCTCTTCGGCTCGCTCAACGCCGATGTGAAACCCCTGGAAGAGTATCTCGGCGAGGCCCGCAAGATGATCGACATGATCGTCGATCAGGCCGATGAAGGGCTCGAGGTGCTGCGCGGGTCCTCGACCTACACCTATGACGGCAACTGGAAACTGCAGGCCGAAAACGGTGCCGATGGCTATCACGTCTCTGCCGTGCACTGGAACTATGTCGCCACCACCGCGCACCGAACGGACGATGGCAAGGAAGACGCGATCAAGGCCACCGATGCGTCGAAATGGGCCAAACAGCGGGGCGGCTTCCACGCCTATGAAAACGGTCACATCCTGCTGTGGACCGAATGGGCCGACCCGACCAACCGCCCCGGCTACCCGCGCCTTGAGGAATGGACCCAGAAGCACGGCAAGACCAAGGCGGACTGGATGGTCGGCGTGCTGCGCAACCTGTGCCTCTATCCCAACGTCTTCCTGATGGACCAGTTCTCCAGCCAGATCCGCGTGTTCCGGCCCGTCAGCGTCGACAAGACCGAGGTCACGATCTACTGCATCGCGCCCAAGGGTGAGAGCCAGGAAGCCCGCACCCGCCGCATCCGCCAGTACGAGGACTTCTTCAACGCCTCCGGCATGGGGACGCCGGATGACACCGAGGAATTCCGGGCAACCCAGCGCGGCTATGCCGGTGCTGCCCACGCCAAGTGGAATGACCTGACCCGTGGCGCGACCCAGTGGATCGAAGGCCCGGACGAAGACGCCAAGGCGCTGGGGATCAACCCGGTCCTGTCCGGTGCCCGCACCGAGGACGAAGGCCTGTTCGTCATCCAGCACAGCAACTGGTCGCAGCGCATGGGCGACGCCATCGCCAAGGAACGCGAAACCGCGCCTGCGGCGTCGGTCGCAGCCGAGTGAGGAGGAAAGACAATGACAACCGCAACGCTTGACCGCCCCGAGACCAAGACGATCAGCTACGAAGACATCCAGGCCTTCCTCTTTGCCGAGGCGCGCGCGCTGGATGACCGCGACTGGGACACCTGGCTGACCTTCTACCACAAGGACTGCCCGTTCTGGATGCCGACCTGGGACGATCTCGACACGCTGACGGAAGACCCGCAGAACGAGATGTCGCTGATGTATTACCCCAACAAGCAGGGGATCGAGGATCGCGTCTTCCGCATCAAGACGGACCGCTCCTCGGCCACCTCGCTGCCGGAACCGCGCACCAACCACTACCTGTCGGGCATAGAGATCCTGTCGCGTGAGGGGGCCGAGATCAAACTGCGCTTCAACTGGCATACGCTGAGCTATCGCTACGGCGACACCGACCAGCACTGGGGCACGTCCTTCTACACGCTGGATGTCAGCGGGCCGCGTCCGCTGATCCGCGACAAGAAGGTGGTGCTGAAGAACGACAACATCCACCACGTGATCGACGTCTACCACGTCTGACCCCGTCAAACCGGACCGAACAGAACCCCCGCGCAGCCCGGCAGGCTGCGCGGACAAGGGAGGAGCATGCCATGACCACCTATTCCGTAGCCCTGAATTTCGAAGACGGCGTCACCCGGGTCATCCAATGCGATGACGATGAAAAGGTGACGGACGCGGCGTTCCGGCAAAAGATCAACCTGCCGATGGATTGCCGCGACGGCGTCTGCGGCACCTGCAAGTGCTTTGCCGAAAAGGGCGAGTACGAGCTGGAATTCTACATGGACGAGTCCATGAGCGTCGAAGAGGCGGAACAGGGCTATGTCCTGACCTGCCAGATGATCCCCGAAAGCGACTGCGTGCTACGGGTGCCAGCGTCCTCTGCCGTCTGCAAGACCGCCCCCGAGGCCTTCGATGCCGAGGTTCTGGGTGTCGACAAGCTGTCGGAAACGTCCTTCGGCCTGCGGGTCAAGCTGACCAAGCCGGTGGGCTTCCTGCCCGGCCAATACGTCAATGTCAGCGTGCCGGGGGCCGGGGTGCACCGCTCCTATTCCTTCTCATCTACGCCCGGCGCGGACGAGGCGACCTTCCTGATCCGCAACCTTCCCGGAGGCGTCATGAGCACCTATCTGGCGGACCGCGCGCAGCCCGGCGACGCGTTGACGCTGACCGGCCCGATGGGCACCTTCTACCTGCGCCCGATCGAACGTGCCCAGCTGTGGCTGGCGGGCGGCACCGGCCTTGCGCCCTTCCTGTCGATGCTGGAACAGGTGGCCGAGCAAGGCTCGGACCATCCGATCACGCTCTACTACGCCGTGACCCGCGCCGCCGACCTGGTGGAGCTGGACCGCGTTCAGCGCCTTGCCGAGAGCATCGGCAACGTCACCGTCATCACCGTTCTGGCCGAGGGCGAGCACGCCCGCACCGGCTTTGTCACCGATCACCTGACGGCGGATGACCTGTGCGACGGTGATGCCGATGTCTACCTCTGCGGCCCGCCGCCGATGGTCGACGCCGTGCGCGCACATTTCGGCAAGCTGGGTGTGCAGCCCGCGAGCTTCCACTTCGAGAAGTTTAACCCGACCGAAGAAAAGGCCGCGGCATGACCCGCTTTGCCGACAAGGTCATGGTCGTGACCGGCGCGGCGCAGGGCATCGGCCGCAGCGTCGCGGAACGCGCCGCCAGTGAGGGCGCGACGGTCCTGATCGTGGACCGCTCGCCCGCTCGCAAGGACGTGGTCAAGGCGATCCGCGCCGCCGGCGGCACTGCCGAGGCGATCTCGGTCAACCTCGAGACCTGGGCTGGCTGCGAGAAGGCGATGCAGAAGGCCGTGGACCTCTGGGGCCGGATAGACATCCTGGTGAACAATGTCGGCGGCACGATCTGGGCCAAGCCCTTCGAGCATTACGAGCCGCAGCAGATCGACGCCGAGGTGCGCCGGTCACTGTTCCCGACGCTCTATTGCTGCCGGGCCGCGCTGGATCACATGCTGCCGCGGGAGGCGGGAGTGATTGTCAACGTCTCGTCCATCGCGACGCGGGGCCTGAACCGCGTGCCCTATGCGGCGGCGAAGGGCGGGGTGAACGCCATAACGGCAAGCCTCGCCTGGGAAGTGGCCGAGCGCGGCATCCGCGTCGTCGCCACCGCTCCCGGCGGGACCGAGGCGCCGCCGCGCGTGGTGCCCCGCAACCCCAACGCGGAACAGGAACAACGCGAGGACTGGTACAAGACCATCGTCGACCAGACGATCCAGTCCTCGTTCATGAAACGCTACGGAACACTCGACGAACAGGCAGGCCCGATCCTGTTCCTGGCGTCGGATGAGGCCTCGTACATCACCGGCGTTACCGTGCCGGTTGGTGGGGGTGATCTCGGATAGGTCCGGAGGGAGCCTGTCCACAACTGGAGGAAATCACATATGAAACGCGCAATTCTGGCGGCCCTCGGGTTCGCCACCACTATGGCTGTGCCCGCCACAGCCGAGGATATCAAAGTCGGCCTGCTGCTGCCCTTCTCGGGCGTCTATGCCGCGCTTGGCAATGACATCGAGGCAGGCTTTCAGCTGGGGCTGGAGCAGTTCGGCGCCGACAGCGGCGCCACCTTCGAGGTCATCCGCGAGGATACCGAGGTCAAGCCGCCGGTGGCGCTTGGCAAGGCAAAGAAGCTGATCCTGCAGGACAAGGTCGACGTCATGGCCGGCATCGTCAGTTCGGGCGTTCTGGGCGCGGTGCGCGACATGATCGACGGTGCTGGGGTGCCGCTGATCGTGGCGAACGCCGGTAACGACGAGGCCACGGGCGCGGCCTGTTCGCCCTACATCACGCGCATGTCCTTCTCGAACAGACAGATCAACCGCCCGATGGGTGCCTGGATGGCGGAGCAGGGCGTGAAGAAGGTCTTCACCCTCGCGCCCGATTACGCCGCCGGTCGGCAGATGATCGACGCCTTTGCCGCGGGCTTTACCGCCGCGGGCGGCGAGATCGTGGGGCAGGAGTTTACCCCGTTCCAAAAGACGCAGGATTTCGGCCCCTACCTCGCCAAGGCGCAGGCCAGCGGCGCGGACGCGGTCTATGTCTTCTATGCCGGCGGCGAGGCGATCGCCTTCGTCAAGCAATATGACAGCTTCGGGCTGAAGGCCGATCTGCCGCTCTATGGCGCGGGCTTCCTGACCTCGCCGCTGTATGTGAACGCCGAAGGCCCCGCCGCCGAGGGCGTGATCACCGCGCTGCATTACGTTCCGACCCTCGACAACGCCGCCAACACCGCCTTTGCCGAGGCCTTCACCGCCGCCACGGGCCGTGCGCCGTCCGAATATGCGGTGCAGGGCTTCGACAGCGCCCGCGCTCTGGTCGAGGCGGTCAAGGCCGGTGCGACCGATCGCGACAGCCTTGCCATGGCGCTGCGCCAGGTCCGCTTTGACGGGCCGCGGGGCACGCTGGCCATCGACCCGGCCACCAACAACCTCGTCCAGCCGATCTACGTCTACGAGACCGTCGCGGGCGAGGCTGGCCTGACCCAGAAGGTGCTGGCGCAACTGCCCGCCGAGGCCGATCCCCTGAACGGCTGCGCCATGCCCGCCGTCACCACCAACTGACCCATGCGCCCGGCGGAGATCCCGCCGGGCGTTTTCGATGGGAGGAGACCGTCATGACTTTCGATATCGGCTTCTGGACGCTGCAAACGCTGAACGCGCTGCAACTGTCCATGCTGCTGTTCCTGCTGTCCATCGGGCTGACCGTGATCTTTGGCCTGATGCATTTCGTGAACCTCGCCCATGGCTCGCTCTATGCGATGGGGGCGTATTTCGGCGCGTCGCTGGCGGCCGTGGGCGGCTACTGGCTGGGCTTCTTTCTGGCTCCCGTGGCTGTCGCCGGGGTGGGTGTGCTGCTCTATTCCGGGCTGATCCAGCGGATGCGCAAATCCGGGCCGATGGCGCAGGTGCTGGTGACCTTTGGCCTGATCTTTGCGCTTCTGGACTTGACCCGCATCTTCTGGGGCGATCTGGCGCTGGCGCTGGACGCACCGGCGCTGCTGTCGGGGCGGGTGGCCTTCCTTGGCATCGAATACCCGACCTACCGGCTGTTCGTGATCGCGCTGGGGCTTGCGATCTTTGCCGCGCTGGCATTCGTCCTGTCGCGCACGCAAGTGGGTGTGATGATCCGCGCGGGCGTCGACAATGACGCGATGGCGTCCTGTCTTGGGATCAATGTCGAACGGCTGTTCTTCACCGTCTTCTGCGTCGGCTGCGCGCTGGCCGGTCTGGCGGGCGTCGTCGCCGCGCCGCTCTTGAGCGTCACGCCCGAGATGGGCCTGCAGATCCTGATCCCGACGCTGATCGTCATCGTCATCGGCGGGCTTGGGTCGCTGCAAGGCGCCATCGCCGGATCGCTGATCTACGGCTTCGTGCAGACCTTCGGGGCCGTTCTGGCACCCGGGCTGGCCTCTGTCCTCATCTATGCCCTGCTGGCGGCGGTCCTTGTGATCCGGCCCACGGGCCTGTTCCCTGCGAAAGGATAAGCGTCATGTTCCATCATACGCCGCTTCGCTACATCACCCTTTGCCTGCTGGCCGCGGGCGCGCTGTTTCAGGCGCTGACCGGGGATTACTTCGGTCTCGAAATCCTGACAGAGATCCTGATCCTCGCCATGCTGGTGCTGGCGCTGGACATGGTCGCGGGCTTTGGCGGCATGGTCTCGCTGTGCCACGGCGCGCTGATGGGCGTCGGGGCTTATGGCTTTGCGACGCTCTCGGCCAAGGCCGGGTTGTCGCCATCGGTTGCCATGGCGGGGGCCGTGGCGCTGACCGGGGCCATCGGCTGGGCCGTGGGCGCGATCTGTGCGCGAAGCCATGGCATCTATTTCATCATGGCGACGCTGGCCTTTGGCCAGATGGCCTATTCCTGGGTGTTTGAAGCACCCATGCTGGGCGGTGACGACGGCCTTGGGGGCATCGAGCGCCTGGACCTGAGCGCCATCGGCCTCGACCTGACCGACAGCCGGAGTTTCGCGCTGTTCTGCCTCGCCGTGCTGGGCGCGGTCTATGGCGCGGCGGTGCTGATCCTGCGGTCGGGCCTTGGGCGCAGCCTGTCCGGCGTCATGCATAACGAACAGCGGATGCGCGCGCTGGGTCTGACCGTCTGGCGCGTCAAGGCCGATGTCTTCGGCTTGTCGGGCATGATCGCCGGGCTGGCAGGGGCGCTGGCCGCGCAGCACATCCTTTATATCTCGCCCGGTCTGCTGTCCTGGACCGTCTCGGGCGAGGCGCTGGTGGTGGTGATCCTCGGCGGGCTTGGCACGCTGGTTGGTCCGATGCTGGGCGCGGCGGCCTTTGTCGTGCTGAAACATGAGCTTAGCGCCGTGACGCCCTATTGGCACCTCGCCGTCGGCGTCCTGCTGATCGCCGTCGTCATGAGCCGCGCCAACGGCATCTTTGGCTGGGTCGAGGCGCGCTGGGGCGCTGTGCTGGACCGTCGTCTGAACGATGCCACCCGTCGCAAGGACCCCGAGGAGGTCGCATCCGATGCTTGAGACCCGCAATCTGGACAAAAGCTTTGGCGCCGTCCATGTCACCCGCAACGTTTCGTTGAAACTGGAACGGGGCGAACGCCGCGTGATCCTTGGCCCCAACGGCGCAGGCAAGACCACGCTGTTCAACCTGCTGGTGGGCGAACTGACGCCCAATGGCGGTTCGGTCCATCTTGCGGGCGAGGACGTGACCGCGCTGCCCGTCGCGAAACGCGCACGCCGTGGCCTGTCGCGCAGCTATCAGAAGAACACCCTGTTCGACGGGCTGACCGTCGAGCAGAACCTTGGTCTCGCCGCAGCCGTTCATACCGGGCACGGCATGCGGCTGTGGTCCGACAGCCTGACCCGCCCCGAGGTGCGCGAGATCGTGACCGAGGTCGCCGAGCAGGTCCGCCTGATGCCCTATCTGCATGCCAAGGTGTCGGAAATCAGCTATGGCGTGCGGCGGCAACTGGAGGTCGGCGTGGCGCTGGCCACCCGTCCGCTGGTGCTGCTGATGGACGAGCCGACCAGCGGCGTCGGCCCGGAGATGGCCAAGGGGTTCCACGACCTGCTGAACAACCTGCCGCGAGACCTGACGCTGCTGATCATCGAACATGACATGGATCTGGCGTTCGACGTGGCCGACACGATCACCGTGCTGAACTATGGCGAGGTCGTCTTTGACGGGCTGCCCGAGGCGGCGCGCGGGTCGAAATTGCTCAAGGAAATCTATCTGGGGAGTTGGGAAGATGCTTGACCTGAACGCGGTCCAATCGGGCTATGGCGAAACGCAGGTTCTGTACGGGCTCAGCCTGACGGCGCAGGCGGGGCGGGTGATGGCGATCCTCGGGCGCAATGGCGCGGGGAAGTCCACCACGCTCAAGACCATCATGGGGCTGTTGCCGCTGCGCGCGGGACAGATCACGTTTGACGGCAAGCCGATCCCGACGCGCGCCTTCGACGTCGCCAAGAGCGGCATCGCCTATGTGCCGGAAACGCGCGACATCTTTCCCTCGCTGACAGTGCGCGAGAACCTTGAAATCGCGGCCAAACGCTTTGGCGGTGCCAACCCCGACTGGACGATGGACCGCGTGCTGGACCTGTTCCCGCGTCTGGGCGAACGGCTGGACAATGGCGGCACGCAACTGTCGGGCGGTGAACAGCAGATGCTGGCCATCGCGCGGGCGCTCTTGATGAACCCGCGCCTGCTGATCCTTGATGAGCCGACCGAAGGCCTTGCCCCGATCATCGTCAAGCTGATCCACGACACGCTGCAAAGGCTCAAGGCCGAGGGCCTGTCGATGGTGCTGGTCGAGCAGAATTTCGGCTTTGCCACGTCCTTGGCCGATGACGTGGTGGTGGTCGGCAAGGGGCAGGTGGTCTGGACCGGCAGCGCCGCGGACATCCGCGCCGACGAGGGCGCCCAGCACACCTGGCTGGGCGTGTAAGGCAGGTCCGGAGGGTCAGATGACCTTCCGGGCGACTTTCTGGGCGATGGCGACGAAATTCTTGACGTGCACCCCCTGTTCGTCGACGCGGTAATTGACGGAGAGTTCGGTACGGGCGATCTCCGGTTCGATCTTGAGGAATTTCATGCCCTTGCGCGGCGCGCTGGCGACGGATTCAGGCACCACGCAGACGCCTTCGCCCACCGCCACGAGGCTGAGCGCGGTTTGCAGATCCATGCACCAGATGCGCAGCGGCGCCGAATAGCCCGCATCCTCGATGGCCTTCAGCACCATGTCCGCATAACTGGGCCGGGGGCGTTCGGGGTACAGGATCAGATGGTGATCCTGTAGCCGTTCCAGCCGCGCCACCGTGCGCGACTGGGTGTCGACGACGTCCGGCAGGGCAAGGATCAGCTTTTCGTCGACCAGATGTTTCGACAGGAATTCCGGGTCCTTGAGTGTTGGCCGGGCAAAGACCACGTCCAGTTCGCGCGACACCAGCGCCCGGTGCAGATCGGCATTGTTCATCGGGTTCAGGCTGAGGTTGACATCCGGGAAATTGGCCCGATAGGACCGCACGATCATCGGCAAAATGCCGAAGGTCGCCGATCCGACGAAACCGATCCGCAGACGCCCTTCGGCGCCCTGACCAAGGCGGCGGACCTCAAGCTGCGTGTCTTCAAGCTGCGCGAGGATCGACTTGCCCCGCGTCAACAGCCGTTCCCCCGCCTGCGTCAGGCTGATGGAACTGCGACCGCGGTTGAACAGGATCGCACCCAGGTCGTCCTCGAACTGCTTGATGGCCCGGCTCAGCGGCGGCTGCGCCATGTCCAGCCGTTCGGCCGCCCTGCCGAAATGCAGTTCTTCGGCGACCGCGATGAAATAGGTCAATTGTTTGAAGTTCATGTCTCGCGCTCCTCCACGCCAGACCAGTGTTAGGCCAAAGTTGTTTATGCTCAAACGGAAAAGGCCCCCGTTGTGCGGGGGCCAGTTCACAGGGAGGTCGCGGGCTTACTCGGCGGCGATGGCCTTTTCGGCGGCGGCGGTCTGCAGGATGAAGTCGAACTCGAAGTGCAGGTCGGTGCCCAGTTCCGGCGCGGCGGGCTTGAACGTGCCGATCAGGCTTTCCTTGACGGCGAAGACGCTGTCGTTGTCGAGCCAGGCGCTGTCGGCGTCGTAGATCTGGCTGATCAGCGGGCGGTAGCCGTCCTTGGAGATGATGAAGTGCATGTGGCCGGGGCGGTTCGGGTGGTGACCCATGAACTGCAGCAGCTCGCCGGCGGTCTCGTCCTCGGGGATCGGGTAGGGCACCGGGCGCACGGCGACAAAGGCGTAATGTCCGGTCTCGTCGGTCTCGAAGCGGCCGCGCAGGTTGTATTCCGGCTGGTCGGGGTCGAGGTTCTCGTAGATGCCGTTCGGCGCGTCTTCCCAGACATCCAGCGTCACACCGGCGATGCCGTTGCCGTTCTCGTCGCGGATATAGCCCTCGAACCAGGCGGTTTCCTCGTTGTCGAAATGCTTCTGGATCGTGGATGCCCCCTTGGGCAGCACCGGCGGGTTTTCCCGGTAGAACGGGCCGAGCACAGTGGACTCCGAGGCGTTGCCCGAAACCGGGTTGGTCATCATGTCGACCAGCACCTCGACGCCGATGATGTCGGCCAGCAGGATGAATTCCTGGCGGTTGTCGTTGCACAGCTTGCCGGCGCGTTCGAGGTAGGCGCAGGCCTCCAGGAACTCGGAATGCTGCAGCTTCACGTCCTTGATGAAGGCGTGCATGTGCTTGATGACGCCGGTCATGATCTCGCGCTGGCGCTCGGTGATCGGGCCGGACTTGCCGAGGCTGTCGATGACGACGTCGGTGATGTTGTCCTGATTGACGATACCCATGGGTTTCCTCCTCCTTGGCGGTCTCTGGGGTGACGGGCTGCCCCGTTGGCATCTGGTGTGACGGATCGCGGGCCGTCACCCAATGCCTGCGCCGGTATCGGCTGATACCGTGACCGGCGGGCACGATCCGGCGCAGTATCGCCCCATACCCGTCACGGCATGGCGCACGCCCGTCCGTCCGTGGCAGCAGGGGGGTGCGTTATCCGAGGGAGGCCCAAGTGATCGAGACATTGACGCAGATCCAGTCGCAACTGGACCGCACCCCGCACCTGCTGCGGCTGGGGCGGTTGTTTTCCGAGACGGTGCTGATCGAGGTGGACGGGGACGAGTACTACCTGACCTTCGACAAGGGCCGGATCACGTCCGTCGCACAGGGTCCCAGCCGCAAGACGCCGTGGCGCTTTGCCCTGCGCACCGATGCTGAAGCCCTGGCCGAGTTCTGGCAGCCGCGCCCCGCGCCCGGCTTTCACGACGTGTTCGGGCTGGTCAAGATCGGCCGGGGCCGGATCGACGGCGACATCCTGAGCCTCGTCAAGAACCTGCGCTTCTTCAAGGAGGTCCTGGGCCTCGCGCGCGCAAGACAGGAGCAAGCCGCATGAGCATCGAGCCGATTTGCGGGCGGTATCTGACCGTCCCCGTCGAAGGCGCCCCCCGCCGCATCTATTTCGAAGAGGCGGGGCAGGGGCGTCCCGTCCTTTGCCTGCACACCGCCGGGGCCGACACGCGCCAGTGGCGTCACCTGATGACCGATGCCGCCGTCACCGCGTCGAACCGCCTGATCGCCTTCGACATGCCCTGGCATGGCAAATCCCTGCCGCCCGAAGGCTTCGAGACGCAGGAATACCTGCTGACCACCGAAGCCTATATCGAAACCGTTCTGGCGGTGGCGGGCGGGCTGGGGCTGGACAGGCCGGTTCTGGCGGGCTGTTCCATGGGCGGACGCATCGCGCTGCAACTGGCGGCGCTGCACCCGGACAAGTTCAGCGGGTTCATCGCCATCGAGGCCTCCGATTTCCAGCCCGCCTGGTATGACATCGACTGGTTCCACCGCCCCGACGCCCATGGCGGCGAGATGGGCGCGGCGCTGGTCTCGGCGAATATCTCGCCCTTCGCGCCGGAGGCCGAGCGCTGGAACACGCTGTGGATGTTCATGCAAAGCGGGCCGGGCGTGTTCCGGGGCGATCTGTCGTTCTACACGAAGGACGACAGCCTGATCGCGCGGCTTGGCCAGATCGACACGGGCCGCACGCCGGTGCATGTCCTCGTCGGCGCCTACGACCTGACCTGCACCCCCGAAGACGCCGCCCGCACCGCCCGCGCCATCCCCGGCGCCACGCTGGCGGTGATGGACGAACTCGGCCACTTCCCGATGAGCGAACACCCCGAGGGCTTCCGCCCCTTCTTCCTCGACGCGCTGGCAAAAATGCCCGCCACAAAAGCGAAAGCCGCATGAGACATG
>NZ_JBNAGK010000030.1:0-7983 GCF_049803835.1 Tropicibacter sp. S64
GACTGGCGCTGCACCTGCTGCGGCAAGCTGCTTGGCCGTATCGAGAACGGCCGTATCCGCATTCTTGTTTCGCGGAGCCATCCGTACCTGGTCAGTGCGCCGGTGACGTCGGTGTGCCGCGGCTGCGGCGCGCTGAACGAGCTGACGCGGCTGCCGTGATCTGACGGGCGGTCGGTTTTCCGGCCGCCCCTTTTCCATTCCTTTCCAGAGGCGCGCGACGCCCGAACCCGGCCCGATGAGAGGCGCGAGATGCCCGGCCCCAGACCCGGCATCTCATGTCCTCGAACTGGTCCGCGCTCTACGCGCGCCTTGTCCGCTCGGTGAACCGGCATTCCCGTATGATGGCTTTCTCCGAACTTTTTCCAGCCGAACATCCCCCTTCTGGCTTCCGCGATCCGGCGCGCATGCTGGACTGGCTGCATGGCCGCTGCGGGGATCGGGACGCACGGAACGCCGTGCTGTCGCGATTGCTGGGGTACGCATCCGGCCGTGCCCACACCGACCTCGCTGTCGAACTGCTCATCCTCGCGCTTTGGCCCGGGCTCAGCGTCATCCGGCGCCGACTGCTGCCGTTTCGGGAGACCGCTGTTCTGGAGGCCGATCTGCTCGCGCAGGTCACGGTAACCATCCGCCAAGCACACCCGAGCCGCATCATTTCGGTCGCCGCCACGCTACTGCGCAATGTCGAGCGTGACCTGAGACGGGCGTACCGAAAAGAGGTGCCAGGCCTCACCAGGGCTGAACTGGCAACCGAGCTCACCCTGCGCGTCGCAACACCGGATGACGCGGAAGCCATCCTGAAGGCGGCACAGGCCGAGTTCGGTGCCGATGGTGTTCTCGTGGTCGCGGTGCATGTCGCCGGGTTCAGTCAAAAGGACGCCGGGGCGCGGCTGGGCCTGAGCCATGACGCCGCTCGCAAACGCTGTCAGCGCCTCTTGGTGAGGCTGAAAAAAGAAAACCCGTGATGTCCCAATCCGGCCTCAAGACCGGCTTTTCCAGTTCAGACAGGCAATCCCGCCTGTCGTCTGGAGAGACACCGATGACTGGTTTTGATGAGAATTTCGAACGGCTGCCCGGGCTCTACGCAGCCTGGGACTTTGCCATGCTGCTGGAGGCCGGCCGAACCTACCTGATCGAAGATGGCGGCCGCACCGAGGATGGCCAGGCGCTTTATGCCGTCTGGTGCCAGCGGGAGGCCGGGTGATGCCGGAAATGCAAGGCACCCTCACCACTCGGGCGCTGGCCGAGCGCTGGAACCTCAGCACGCGGTCGCTGGAACGCTGGAGGGCAGAACACTTCGGTCCGGCCTGGATCGTGGTGGGTGGTAGCGTTCGCTACCTGATGAGCGACGTCGAGGCCTACGAGGCCCGCCATCGTCGCGAGCCCTGAACCTTGGCCGGGTCACACCAAATCGACCCGGCTGACCATCAGACAACCGACAGGGTGGCCGTTGGCCGCCCCGAAGGCGCTGGACATGTCACATTTGGCGAAGCCTGCGAGCGTCTGGTCGATCTTGGTTACGAACCCCTGCCGTTGAAACCGGGACAGAAAGTCCCGGCCGTTTCGCGCTGGTCCAGTGTCCTGATGACCCCGTCAACAATCGACGGTTGGCGCCAGAAATACGCTCGGTGCGGTGTTGGCTTGAGGACCGGGCGCCTGGTCGGTCTCGATATCGACATCCTCGACGCGGATCTTGCCCATGAGGTGCAAGCGCTCGCGGAACGGCGCTTCGGCGAAACCCTGGTGCGCGTCGGGCTCTGGCCGAAACGATTGCTGCTCTATCGAACGGACGCACCCTTCGCGAAGATGAAGGTCGGCCAGGTGGAGCTCCTCGGCGCGGGTCAGCAGTTCGTGACCTTCGGTCGACATCCCGCAACTCATCAGCCCTATCGCTGGGTCACGGGCGACACGCCCCTCGACGTCGCGCTGGACGATCTGCCAAGCCTTGATGTGGAGCGCGCATCAGCATTCCTCGCGGAGATCACGCAGCCGCTGCCTGGTGGTCACGCCGGTTGTCGGACAAGGCCGACGTCGCCTGGCCAGGGCTCCGCTCCACTGCGCGAAGCCTCCGGTCGCGTGGTCGATGGACGGGACAGCTGGCTCAGCACGATTGCCTTTCATGCAGTCTGGGATGCCATCGACAAGGGGCGTGCAGGAGACATCGAGGCTATCGCCAATGCGGCGTGGTTCCGGTTTCTTGAGACCGCGGACCTGTCGCGCCCGTCGTCGGCATCCGGGCAAGCCTATGGACCGGACGATGCCACGAAAAAGGTTCAGGACAAGCTGCGGCTCAGCGAGGCGGGCCGACTTCCCGTCCGCATGGGTGCGCTTCCGGTGCCGGAGTATTCCGCCCCGACGCTGTCCGTCGAGGACGGGCGGGCGCAGCTGAGATCGGAGCTTCTCGCCTTTGCCGACGAAGCTTTCACATGGTGGCACGATCAGCCCGAGCGGGATGACCCGCCGCCACGCCTGGGGCTGCGGGCCACTGTTGGTCTGGGCAAGAGCGCTGTGTCGCGCGAAGCGCTCTTGTCACTGATCGATCGTCTGCAGTCCGCAAACCGGCCGCATCGGGTGCTCTTCCTCACGCCCTCCCACGCGCTTGCGGAGGAAACCGCCGGGAAGTGGCGGGAGCTCGGGCGCACCGCTGCTGTCCTGCGCGGGTATGAGCGCAAGGACCCTCAGAGCGGCGCACCGATGTGTCGCAACCTCAATGCTGTGCGCATCGCGCTTGACGCCGGAGAACCTGTGCCGCCGACCTGCTGCAAGGCATCGCTGGAGGTCACATGCGTCCACCTGAAGGGCTGCCAGCGCAAGAAGAACGAGGCTGAGGTCGCAAGAGCAGAGATTGTCGTCGCCCCCTATGATCTGCTGTTCAACAAACCTGCGGAAAGCCTCGCTGATCTGGGTGTCTTGCTGATCGACGAAGGATGCTGGAGCCGTGCGCTGGAAACCGATGAAGACATGACGGTTGAAAGCCTGACATACACCGGGCTCTCCGGACGGCGTCGGACAATGAGCAAGGTCACGGACGCCGCACGGCAAGCCGACCTCGATGCTCTGAGGTGCAGACTGCGCGACGCCCTGTCGTCGCCAGGACCTGTCCCGGCCGAAGCGCTTCTGGCTCGGGGCCTGACGGCCGAGGTCTGCGAGCAGGCGATGACCGCGGAATATGCACGGATCAACAACACCGGCCTGCGACCGGATGCAGATGCGAATGACCTGCAAAGAGCGCGTTTCGTTGCTGCGCGCAATGTCGAGGCGAGACGGTTGGCGCGCATCTGGTGCCTCGCCCGGGACGGGCTGGTCTCAGGCGCGGAGATCATCCCGGGCCTCAAGGTCCTGCCGCCTGATCCGGACAGCGGCGCGCACCTCTTGCATGTCACGCGTTTGCAGAGCATGCATCCGGATTTTGCAAACGTGCCCCTGTTGCACCTCGATGCAACCCTGCGGCCCGACCTTGCATCGGCAGTCTTGCCGCCGATGGAAAACCGGCACCTGGACGTTGTCGCGCCGCATATGCATCTGACTCAAGTTCATGGCCGCTTCAGCAAATCCGCCCTCATCGCGCGAGACGACATGGCGGCAGACGAGCAACGCGCCTGTCACCGACGGCTCCGGGCTGTGGTCGACTGGGTGTCCTGGAAAGCCCGCATGCCTTCCCGCGGTGGCACACTGGTCGTGACGCACAGATCTCTGGAAGCGACCTTCGCTGCCATCCCCTCCGTCGTGACGGCGCACTTCAACGGATTGGCCGGACTGGATTGCTTCGGAACCGTTGCGCAACTGATCGTGGTCGGACGCCCGATGCCGTCGCCGGGCGCGCTCGACACACTCGCTTACGGGTTCTTTGGAGACGATGTGCAGGAAGCTCCGGTGTGGACCCCGATCGGCGTCCACATGCGCCAAGGGCCCCCTCAGGCGGTGCGGGCCATGCGCTATCCGCAGAAGGCTGCGGAAAGTCTCAGAGCCGCCGTTTGCGATGATGAACTGATACAGGCCATCGGCCGCGGGCGCGGCGTAAACCGGACTGCGGAAAACCCGCTCATTGTATATCTGCTGGCGGATGTAGCCCTGCCGCTGGTGCACGACGCGCTTCTGACCTGGGAGACAGAGCAGCCGGATATCCTGCAGCGAATGCTTCTGGCCGGCATCGCGGTCGACAGTCCGGCAGATGCGGCAACGCTGCACCCGGATATTCTTGCTAACGCAGAACAAGCTAAGAAGGTCTTCGCAAGGACCGGATTTAAGGGACAAACCCTTATTAGTATATATAAGGGTTTGTCCCTTAAATCGGCTTCCTACAAGCGTCCAGGACGCGGCCGAGGGTGGCAGCGCTGCTGGTGGATCGAAGGTCCTTCCGAAGCGGCCAGGAGCAAGCTGGAGGATGCCGTTGGTGCGCTGGCTGCCTGGCGGCCCGATCCGTTCCGATAATTGCCATCGTGTCCGCGCTATCCCGCAAGCTGCTTGCGTTTGGCAGGTGCCATGTTGCCGGGAAGTCTTGACGCCGCCGTGGCGGCACATGGCGATACTTGTCTATTATTGTCATAATTACAATGAGATAGCCTCTGTGATAGACTGCCCGGGAGACAGGCGAGGACCGCAGTCCAAATGAAAGGCGGGGTCATGGCGAAGCGGGCGGTGGACGGGTTTGATGGGCAGGAAGCCCCTGGCGCAAAGGCTGTTGCTTGGCGGGCGGTGGCCGAATTGATCCCTTACGCCAACAATGCGCGCACCCATTCGGAGGCGCAGGTGGCGCAGATTGCCGGGTCGATCCGGGCGTTCGGGTTCAACAATCCGGTGCTGGTCGATGGCGGGAACGGCATCATCGCGGGCCACGGGCGGGTGCTGGCGGCGCAGAGGCTGGGGCTGGAGCGCGTGCCGGTGATCGAGCTGACCCATCTGAGCGATGCCCAGAAGCGCGCCTACATCCTCGCCGACAACCGGCTGGCGGAACAGGCGGGGTGGGATCGGGCGTTGCTGGCGCTGGAACTGGGCGACCTCGCGGCGCTCGACATCGACCTTGGCAGTCTCGGCTTCGATGGCGCGGACCTCGATGCGTTGCTGGGCCACGGCACAGGCGATGCGCGGGAGGAGGAGACGCCGGAGCCGCCGTCCAATCCGGTGTCCAGACTCGGCGACCTCTGGCAGCTCGGGTCCCACCGGCTGCTCTGCGGGGATGCCACGGACGGGGCGGCGGTCGCGCGTCTGCTTGGTGGGATACAGCCGCACCTGATGGTCACGGACCCGCCTTACGGCGTGGATTACGACCCCGCCTGGCGCAACGAGACCGGCGCTGCGAAGACCAAACGCACGGGCAAGGTGCTGAACGACCACCGGGCCGACTGGCACGAGGCCTGGGCGCTGTTCCCCGGCGATGTGGCCTATGTCTGGCACGGGGCGCTGCACGCGACCACGGTGGCGGAGAGCCTTGTCGTCTGCGGCTTCGAGATCCGCAGCCAGATCATCTGGGCCAAGGAACGGTTGGTGCTGTCCCGGGGGCACTATCACTGGCAGCACGAACCGTTGATCTATGCCGTCCGCGGCAAGGGGCACTGGACCGGCGACCGCAAACAATCGACGCTTTGGAGCATTGCGAACCGCGATCAGGACGCCACCACCGTGCATGGCACGCAGAAGCCGGTCGAATGCATGCGGCGGCCGATCCTGAACAATTCCAGCGCCGGTCAGGCCGTCTACGAGCCCTTCGCCGGGTCGGGCAGCACGCTGATCGCCGCCGAGACCACGAAGCGGGTGTGCTACGCCATGGAACTCAGCCCGGCCTACGTCGATGTGATTATCCAGCGTTGGCAGGGGTTTACCGGCAAGCCCGCCGTGCTGGACGGCACCGGGCAAAGCTTCGACGCCGTCACCAGAGATCGGGAAGGCATCGCCGCATGAGCCAGTCCCGCAGCCAATCCGCCCTCGAGGCCCTCGCCAATGTCGTCGTCGGCTATTGCACCGCCTTTGCCCTGCAAGTCGCGCTGTTCCCGCTGGTCGGCCTCGCCGCTGGGCTCGGACAGCATCTGGCCATCAGCGCGGGCTTTACGCTGCTCTCTCTCCTGCGCAGCTACGCCCTGCGCCGTCTGTTCGTCCGGCTGGGCTGATGCGGCGCGGACGCAAACCCTGTCCAAAGTCGGGCACCCTCGCGGAAACGCCGCTCAACGCGCCTCCTCGCTGCCCGGACCACCTCTCCCCCGTGGCGAAGAAGGAGTGGCGACGGCTGGCCACGCCGCTGCACCGCGCCGGCCTGCTGACCATCGCGGACCGTGCGGCGCTTGCGGCCTATTGCCAAGCCTGGGGGCGCTGGGTGGACGCCGAGCAACGCCTTGCTGACACCCCGGCGCTCCTGAAGACGCCGAGCGGCTATGTCCAGCAGTCGCCCTGGCTGACGATTACCAACAAGCAGCTGGAGCTCATGGGGCGCTACATGACCGAGCTTGGCCTGACGCCCGTGGCCCGGACCCGCATCGACATGCCGGTGAGCGGCGCGCCCGAGCCAGTCGACAAGATCCAGATCACGATCGTGGGCATCGATGAATTCGGACAGCGCTTCGAGAAGCCGATGGACGGCTGGAACCCGAAACCGCCCCGGACCGACAAGCCGAGGGAGCCGGTTCAGATTACCCTCGACAGGGATCTTTGATCTTTCGGGACTACACTTCGGAGCCCTGTCGAGCGACGTACAGACCTGCCAAACGAAGGTTACGCAGGTGTGTACATGGCCCGCAGCACTGCCCCAAACCGGCTCGTCGCCTACGAGCGCGTCTCCACCGCCCGCCAGGGCCGGTCCGGTCTCGGGCTCGAGGCGCAACGGGCTGCCATCGATGCCTTCGCCGGGGCGCGGTCGGCCGAGGTTCTCGCCCGCTTCACCGAGGTCGAAAGCGGAGGCCGCAACGACCGCCCGGAACTCGACAAGGCCCTCAGCCTCGCCCGCCTGACCGGCGCCACGCTGGTCATCGCCAAACTCGACCGCCTCTCGCGCAACGCCGCCTTCCTGCTCACCCTGCAAGCCAGCGGCGTCCGCTTCCTCGCCTGCGACATGCCCGAGGCCAACGATCTGACCGTCGGCATCATGGCCCTCGTCGCCCAGGCCGAACGCGACGCCATCTCCCGCCGCACCAAGGAAGCCCTCGCCGCCGCCAAGGCCCGCGGCGTCCGCCTCGGCAACCCCAACGGCGCCGCCGCCCTCAAACGCGCCGGCAAAGGCGGCACGGCGCTCCACGAGACCGTCCGCCACAACGCCGACAGCTTCGCCCGCGACCTCGCGCCAGTGATTGCCGCCCTGCAATCCGAAGGGCATACTTCGCTTCGAGCATTGGCCACAGAGCTCAACGCCCGCGGCATCCAGACCCGGAGAGGCGGGCGGTGGCATGTGTCGAACGTCAGGAACCTGCGCTCCCGGATCGCGCAGCTTCACGCCGTGACCTGACCTTCGGCCGGGTTCATCGACACAAACATTGGACAGGTCGGCCCGTGTCGGCATTTGTCGGAAACTGACAGGATTCCAATGAGCAAGCGTCTGGGGTATAGTTATTCCAACCCCCGGGGGTGGGTCTATCTTTGCACGTTCTCGACCGCGACCGGCGGGGGGAGCACAATTTCCAGGATGCCAGAATTCGAAGAGGGGGTCATGCGCGGACGCAAACCCAAACCCAGCGGGCTGAAGCTGGTCACCGGCACCGACCGCGCCGACCGTCGCAATCCGGGTGAACCCAGACCAGTGCCGCGCTGCCCGGACCCGCCCCCGCATCTGACGGCCGAGGCCTGCGCGGAGTGGATCAGGATCAGCCAACAACTCTGCGCCCTCGGCATCCTCTCGGAAATCGATCGTGCTGCCCTGGCGGCCTATTGCCAGGCCTACGGCCGCTGGGTCCAGGCGGAGACTGCCCTCGATCAGATGGCCACCCGAGACCAGCTGACCAAAGGCCTGATGATCCGAACCAAAGGCGGCAACGCCATCCAGAACCCGCTCGTCGGCACCGC
>NZ_JBNAGK010000031.1:0-7460 GCF_049803835.1 Tropicibacter sp. S64
GCGGTGCCGACGAGCGGGTTCTGGATGGCGTTGCCGCCTTTGGTTCGGATCATCAGGCCTTTGGTCAGCTGGTCTCGGGTGGCCATCTGATCGAGGGCAGTCTCCGCCTGGACCCAGCGGCCGTAGGCCTGGCAATAGGCCGCCAGGGCAGCACGATCGATTTCCGAGAGGATGCCGAGGGCGCAGAGTTGTTGGCTGATCCTGATCCACTCCGCGCAGGCCTCGGCCGTCAGATGCGGGGGCGGGTCCGGGCAGCGCGGCACTGGTCTGGGTTCACCCGGATTGCGACGGTCGGCGCGGTCGGTGCCGGTGACCAGCTTCAGCCCGCTGGGTTTGGGTTTGCGTCCGCGCATGACCCCCTCTTCGAATTCTGGCATCCTGGAAATTGTGCTCCCCCCGCCGGTCGCGGTCGAGAACGTGCAAAGATAGACCCACCCCCGGGGGTTGGAATAACTATACCCCAGACGCTTGCTCATTGGAATCCTGTCAGTTTCCGACAAATGCCGACACGGGCCGACCTGTCCAATGTTTGTGTCGATGAACCCGGCCGAAGGTCAGGTCACGGCGTGAAGCTGCGCGATCCGGGAGCGCAGGTTCCTGACGTTCGACACATGCCACCGCCCGCCTCTCCGGGTCTGGATGCCGCGGGCGTTGAGCTCTGTGGCCAATGCTCGAAGCGAAGTATGCCCTTCGGATTGCAGGGCGGCAATCACTGGCGCGAGGTCGCGGGCGAAGCTGTCGGCGTTGTGGCGGACGGTCTCGTGGAGCGCCGTGCCGCCTTTGCCGGCGCGTTTGAGGGCGGCGGCGCCGTTGGGGTTGCCGAGGCGGACGCCGCGGGCCTTGGCGGCGGCGAGGGCTTCCTTGGTGCGGCGGGAGATGGCGTCGCGTTCGGCCTGGGCGACGAGGGCCATGATGCCGACGGTCAGATCGTTGGCCTCGGGCATGTCGCAGGCGAGGAAGCGGACGCCGCTGGCTTGCAGGGTGAGCAGGAAGGCGGCGTTGCGCGAGAGGCGGTCGAGTTTGGCGATGACCAGCGTGGCGCCGGTCAGGCGGGCGAGGCTGAGGGCCTTGTCGAGTTCCGGGCGGTCGTTGCGGCCTCCGCTTTCGACCTCGGTGAAGCGGGCGAGAACCTCGGCCGACCGCGCCCCGGCGAAGGCATCGATGGCAGCCCGTTGCGCCTCGAGCCCGAGACCGGACCGGCCCTGGCGGGCGGTGGAGACGCGCTCGTAGGCGACGAGCCGGTTTGGGGCAGTGCTGCGGGCCATGTACACACCTGCGTAACCTTCGTTTGGCAGGTCTGTACGTCGCTCGACAGGGCTCCGAAGTGTAGTCCCGAAAGATCAAAGATCCCTGTCGAGGGTAATCTGAACCGGCTCCCTCGGCTTGTCGGTCCGGGGCGGTTTCGGGTTCCAGCCGTCCATCGGCTTCTCGAAGCGCTGTCCGAATTCATCGATGCCCACGATCGTGATCTGGATCTTGTCGACTGGCTCGGGCGCGCCGCTCACCGGCATGTCGATGCGGGTCCGGGCCACGGGCGTCAGGCCAAGCTCGGTCATGTAGCGCCCCATGAGCTCCAGCTGCTTGTTGGTAATCGTCAGCCAGGGCGACTGCTGGACATAGCCGCTCGGCGTCTTCAGGAGCGCCGGGGTGTCAGCAAGGCGTTGCTCGGCGTCCACCCAGCGCCCCCAGGCTTGGCAATAGGCCGCAAGCGCCGCACGGTCCGCGATGGTCAGCAGGCCGGCGCGGTGCAGCGGCGTGGCCAGCCGTCGCCACTCCTTCTTCGCCACGGGGGAGAGGTGGTCCGGGCAGCGAGGAGGCGCGTTGAGCGGCGTTTCCGCGAGGGTGCCCGACTTTGGACAGGGTTTGCGTCCGCGCCGCATCAGCCCAGCCGGACGAACAGACGGCGCAGGGCGTAGCTGCGCAGGAGAGAGAGCAGCGTAAAGCCCGCGCTGATGGCCAGATGCTGTCCGAGCCCAGCGGCGAGGCCGACCAGCGGGAACAGCGCGACTTGCAGGGCAAAGGCGGTGCAATAGCCGACGACGACATTGGCGAGGGCCTCGAGGGCGGATTGGCTGCGGGACTGGCTCATGCGGCGATGCCTTCCCGATCTCTGGTGACGGCGTCGAAGCTTTGCCCGGTGCCGTCCAGCACGGCGGGCTTGCCGGTAAACCCCTGCCAACGCTGGATAATCACATCGACGTAGGCCGGGCTGAGTTCCATGGCGTAGCACACCCGCTTCGTGGTCTCGGCGGCGATCAGCGTGCTGCCCGACCCGGCGAAGGGCTCGTAGACGGCCTGACCGGCGCTGGAATTGTTCAGGATCGGCCGCCGCATGCATTCGACCGGCTTCTGCGTGCCATGCACGGTGGTGGCGTCCTGATCGCGGTTCGCAATGCTCCAAAGCGTCGATTGTTTGCGGTCGCCGGTCCAGTGCCCCTTGCCGCGGACGGCATAGATCAACGGTTCGTGCTGCCAGTGATAGTGCCCCCGGGACAGCACCAACCGTTCCTTGGCCCAGATGATCTGGCTGCGGATCTCGAAGCCGCAGACGACAAGGCTCTCCGCCACCGTGGTCGCGTGCAGCGCCCCGTGCCAGACATAGGCCACATCGCCGGGGAACAGCGCCCAGGCCTCGTGCCAGTCGGCCCGGTGGTCGTTCAGCACCTTGCCCGTGCGTTTGGTCTTCGCAGCGCCGGTCTCGTTGCGCCAGGCGGGGTCGTAATCCACGCCGTAAGGCGGGTCCGTGACCATCAGGTGCGGCTGTATCCCACCAAGCAGACGCGCGACCGCCGCCCCGTCCGTGGCATCCCCGCAGAGCAGCCGGTGGGACCCGAGCTGCCAGAGGTCGCCGAGTCTGGACACCGGATTGGACGGCGGCTCCGGCGTCTCCTCCTCCCGCGCATCGCCTGTGCCGTGGCCCAGCAACGCATCGAGGTCCGCGCCATCGAAGCCGAGACTGCCAAGGTCGATGTCGAGCGCCGCGAGGTCGCCCAGTTCCAGCGCCAGCAACGCCCGATCCCACCCCGCCTGTTCCGCCAGCCGGTTGTCGGCGAGGATGTAGGCGCGCTTCTGGGCATCGCTCAGATGGGTCAGCTCGATCACCGGCACGCGCTCCAGCCCCAGCCTCTGCGCCGCCAGCACCCGCCCGTGGCCCGCGATGATGCCGTTCCCGCCATCGACCAGCACCGGATTGTTGAACCCGAACGCCCGGATCGACCCGGCAATCTGCGCCACCTGCGCCTCCGAATGGGTCCGCGCATTGTTGGCGTAAGGGATCAAATCAGCCACCGCCCGCCACGCGACAGCCTTTGCGCCAGGGGCCTCCTGCCCATCAAACCCATCCACCGCCCGCTTCGCCATGACCCCGCCTTTCATTTGGATTGCGGTCCTCGCCTGCCTCCCGGGCAGTCTAGCACAGGGTCTATCCCATTGTAATTGTGACAGTTTTCGCCAGACGGCGACACGGGCCGACACCGCTAAAGGGAGGCTTGGCGCAAGGCACCCAACCCTTGCCGCGAAAGTCCGGGCGCTTGTCGAAACGGACGGCCACGGAAAGGCGGCCGCGGGGGTGAATGGATGCCTCGCGAACGACCCGGTTCAAAAGAAAGTCGGAGACAAAATGAGCGCCAAAATCACTCGGACCGCCCAAAGGGACAAACAGGGACAGTTTTTCCATTATCTACCGTATACCTTTCCGAATTTGCCCTACGGTGGATAGTCATTCTTTTGACCCTTTTTGACCCTTTCACTTCAATCTGAGCCCGCGCAGCCCACGATGGCCGTTCGTTTTGGTGTCCGTGTAGCCGCGATTTTTCAGCTCCTTCACCAGCGTTCGCTTGGCCCAGGAGCCGAGACCCTGGCGCTCAGACCACCCGTTGAACCGTGTGATCAGGGTTTCTGTCAGCGCGATGGCGTGAGGGTCGGCAAACGTCTCGTCCTCGAGGAATTGCGCGACCGTGTCTTCCTCGTCGAAGTACGCCTTCGATGCCGCAGCAATCGATGGAGGTACTGCGAGCCCCTGTCTCTGCCAGTCCAGCGCGCCGTCGATGCACCAGCGCAGAATGGCGGGCGCTTCGGCGCGCAGTTTGTCCGGCAGGGCGGTATCGCGTTTCTCGGCTGGGATGGTCACCGTGAACGGCACAAGCACCACGCGGCTCCGGATTGCCTCGTCCACGCCCCGGAAGGAGGGCTGGGTGTTCCCGGCAATCATCAGGGTCATCTGCGGATCGAACTCAAAGAAGTCCTGCCGCATGAAGCGGGCCGACATCCGGTCACCCCCGGTCAGGTCCTTGATGACAGCCTCGTCCCAGGTCTTGCCACGCGGCAGTTCTGAGGCCACCGCAAGACGTGCGCCCTGCAGCCCGGCAATATCCGTCGGATGCCGCTCGGTCGTCGAGTGCAGGAAGGTCGTCGCCGGTACGCGGCGGCCATAGTCGCCCCAGATATCCAGCAGCGTGTTGAGGAACACCGACTTGCCGTTGCGCCCGGACCCGTAGAGGAAGAGCAGCTTGTGTTCTGCCGTTGAGCCGGTCAGCGCATAGCCCGCGGCCCGCTGCAGGAAGGCGGTCATTTCGGTATCGCCGTCGACGATCTGGGACAGAAACTGCAACCACAGCTTCGGCCGTGTTCCCGCGGCCGCCGGTGCACAATGCGTCAAACGGCTGATCATGTCCTCTCGCGAGGCCCGCCGCAGCTCCCCTGTGCGCAGGTCTACGGTCCCGCCCGGTGTGCCGAGCAGAAGCAGGTCGCTGTCAAAATCCAGATGCGAGGCGGCACTGCGCGGGTTGGCCCGGGCGATATCGGTCACGGCCACGAGGGTTGCCTTGCTGCGCAGCGACCGGGATTGCTCCTTCGCCGATTTCATCAGCTTACTGGCCCCGGTTGCGTCGCCACGCGCCGACATCTCGGCGACCCTGTTTTCGGCCCATCGCATCAACTCCGAGGCACGACTGCGCAGGAATTCCCGGCCTCGGGTCAGGTGCTCGAGCTTTTCATCCCGTTGCCAGTGGGTTCCGGTCCAGAACAACCACTTGCCCCAGAGGGCGACATGGCGGGCCGAGGCGTTCCAGCTGCGCTCGCCCAGGTCGAGGGCCAGATGGTCATGTGACAGGTCCGGGGTGTCATCATCGTCTGCAGGCTGCCGAATGATCCTGTGCTCCTCGTTCTGGCGCCGTGCAATTGCAGAGATGTCCGCACCATTCATCCGCGCGCGATGGGCGATTGTGCGCAACGTGACGCCGCCGCCCTCGGTGAAGCCCTGCCATTTCCGGGCCACTTCGCCGGGCGTGAACTTGGAGCCGCGCTCAGACCAGCGTTCCGCAATCGACAAGCCCTCCGGCCTCCCGCCGAAGTGATCGTGCAAGCCCTGCAACACCTCGATCCAGGCATGGTAGCCGTCAGCATCCGGGTTGATGTAGGACAGCAGGCTCTCCACCTCCGCGACATCAGCCCGCCGGTCCGGATTTATGGCAATGCTGGCATTCCCCGGGCTCAGCTGTGCTGCCTGTTTCTTCTCGGATACCTGTGGTTTCGCCTCCCAAAACCAGCCTGGGGCGGGTCCGGGAGGCGCGTCGGTTTCGAAGCGATAGGGCTTCCCATCGAAGGTGGAGGGCGCAAGCAGGATGTACCCGTTGTGCTTGACATCAACGCCATCGCACAGCCGCCCAGGATAGCGCCTGCCGTCCTCCGCGAGGAAGATGTAGTGCACACCGCCGCGGGCACTGCGTTGAACGCGCGTCAGGGGCAAGGTGCGACCGTCCCTGAAGGTCTCCCAGGCGCAATCCGCCTTGTAGGCGTCCACGTCGATCGCCACGAGACCGGACGCGGCGAGGTTCAGGCCAATGTTGGCGTCGGGCCATCGGGTCCACCATGCCCGCACTTGCGCCTCCTCGTCCGAGGCATCCCTGTGCCCCCGAGCGAGCAGGTGGGAGGGTGTTCCATCGGCGTTCTGACCCTTGGTTCCGGCCTGCAGCGGAAAGATGAACCAGCCACGGCGCGCGTAGTCCAGAGCCGCATCCAGCGTCGCGGTAGTCGTCATCACCCCGGTCATGCGCCCGCTCCCTCGCCGCCGGGCTCGGTCCGGTGCGCCTCTTCCCAGGCCAGCACGTCGTCCGTCCGATAGCGGATCGACCCGCCAATCTGCACCCAGGCCGGACCGCAGCCATCGGCGCGCCACCGCTCCAAGGTGCGGATGGTGAGCTGCCAGCGTGTCGCGAGGTTCCTTTGGGTCATCATCGGCTCAGTCATGGCATGCTTCCTCGCAGATACGCGGGCGCAGGAAGACCATGAACAGCGCCTGACCATCGGCCGTGCGGCCGCCGTCCTCGATGCGGTAGCTGCGGCCATCTTCGAGCAGCATGGCAAAGTCCCAGGCTCCGTAGAGCCCGGGAAGCCGCTCGTATTCTTCGTCCATAGGGATCATCGGCTTCTCTCCAGACGACAGGCGGGATTGCCTGCCTGAACTGGGAAAGCCGGTCGTGAGGCCGGATTGGGACATCACGGGTTTTCTTTTTTCAGCCTCACCAGGAGGCGCTGACAGCGTTTGCGAGCGGCGTCATGGCTCAGGCCCAGCCGCGCCCCGGCGTCCTTTTGACTGAACCCGGCGACATGCACCGCGACCACGAGAACACCATCGGCACCGAACTCGGCCTGTGCCGCCTTCAGGATGGCTTCCGCGTCATCCGGTGTTGCGACGCGCAGGGTGAGCTCGGTTGCCAGTTCAGCCCTGGTGAGGCCTGGCACCTCTTTTCGGTACGCCCGTCTCAGGTCACGCTCGACATTGCGCAGTAGCGTGGCGGCGACCGAAATGATGCGGCTCGGGTGTGCTTGGCGGATGGTTACCGTGACCTGCGCGAGCAGATCGGCCTCCAGAACAGCGGTCTCCCGAAACGGCAGCAGTCGGCGCCGGATGACGCTGAGCCCGGGCCAAAGCGCGAGGATGAGCAGTTCGACAGCGAGGTCGGTGTGGGCACGGCCGGATGCGTACCCCAGCAATCGCGACAGCACGGCGTTCCGTGCGTCCCGATCCCCGCAGCGGCCATGCAGCCAGTCCAGCATGCGCGCCGGATCGCGGAAGCCAGAAGGGGGATGTTCGGCTGGAAAAAGTTCGGAGAAAGCCATCATACGGGAATGCCGGTTCACCGAGCGGACAAGGCGCGCGTAGAGCGCGGACCAGTTCGAGGACATGAGATGCCGGGTCTGGGGCCGGGCATCTCGCGCCTCTCATCGGGCCGGGTTCGGGCGTCGCGCGCCTCTGGAAAGGAATGGAAAAGGGGCGGCCGGAAAACCGACCGCCCGTCAGATCACGGCAGCCGCGTCAGCTCGTTCAGCGCGCCGCAGCCGCGGCACACCGACGTCACCGGCGCACTGACCAGGTACGGATGGCTCCGCGAAACAAGAATGCGGATACGGCCGTTCTCGATACGGCCAAGCAGCTTGCCGCAGCAGGTGCAGCGCCAGTC
>NZ_JBNAGK010000032.1:0-7304 GCF_049803835.1 Tropicibacter sp. S64
AGATGGGTAAGGCAAAGTTTGAACGCGGCAAGCCGCACTGCAACATTGGCACGATCGGTCACGTTGACCACGGCAAGACGACGCTGACGGCTGCGATCACGAAGTATTTCGGCGAATTCCGCGCCTACGACCAGATCGACGGCGCGCCGGAAGAGAAGGCGCGCGGCATCACGATCTCGACCGCGCACGTGGAATACGAGACCGAGAACCGTCACTACGCGCACGTCGACTGCCCCGGCCACGCCGACTACGTGAAGAACATGATCACCGGCGCGGCGCAGATGGACGGCGCGATCCTCGTGGTGAACGCGGCTGACGGCCCGATGCCGCAGACGCGCGAGCACATCCTGCTCGGCCGCCAGGTGGGCATCCCCGCCATGGTGGTGTTCATGAACAAGGTGGACCAGGTGGACGACGAGGAGCTCCTGGAGCTCGTCGAGATGGAAATCCGCGAACTGCTGTCGACCTACGACTTCCCGGGCGACGACATTCCGATCATCGCAGGGTCCGCTCTGGCTGCCATGAACGGCACCAACCCGGAAATCGGCGAAGAGAAGATCCGCGAGCTGATGGCCGCCGTGGACGAGTACATCCCGCAGCCGGCCCGTGCCGTGGACCAGCCGTTCCTGATGCCGATCGAAGACGTGTTCTCGATCTCCGGCCGCGGCACCGTGGTGACCGGCCGTGTCGAGCGTGGCGTTGTGAACGTCGGCGACGAACTGGAAATCATCGGCATCAAGGCCACGCAGAAGACCACCTGCACCGGCGTCGAAATGTTCCGCAAGCTGCTGGACCGCGGTGAGGCCGGCGACAACATCGGCGCCCTGCTGCGCGGCATCGACCGTGACGCGGTGGAGCGGGGCCAGGTGCTCTGCAAGCCGGGTTCCGTGACCCCGCACACCAAGTTCGAGGCCGAGGTCTACATCCTGACCAAGGAAGAGGGCGGCCGTCACACGCCGTTCTTCGCGAACTACCGCCCGCAGTTCTACTTCCGCACGACGGACGTGACGGGGACGGTCGAGCTGCCGGAAGGCACCGAGATGGTGATGCCGGGCGACAACCTGAAGTTCACGGTCGAGCTGATCGCGCCGATCGCGATGGAAGACGGCCTGCGCTTCGCCATCCGCGAAGGCGGCCGCACCGTCGGTTCGGGCGTCGTGGCCAAGATCCTCGCTTAATTCGCACAGCGAATTGAGCGGGTGGCGACAGACGGGTTTCCAAGGGAAACCCTGTCGAAAGCCACTCGGTTAAGGTCGAGAAACAAAGAAGGGCGTCTCCGAAAGGAGGCGCCCTTCTGCTAGGTGCGCTTCATCACTTCGCCTAACAGAGAATTTTTTCGATAAGCCTTCTAGATTTCAATCGGGTTGATAATTATTTTACAAGACTCATGCCGAAGAAGGCCGAATCGCTGATTCGAAACTACAATATATAGTGTCAACATACGTCAAGCACTACATCTAGTGCCTGACAGTTTTTTTGTTCGAAATTTACTTGATCTAGCGCTCCCAACGACGCATATTGGAGGTGCGGCAGAGTTCGTTCTGCTGAAGTAACAAAGAGATCAGAGGGCAGGCTTTACTAGTACTCTCATGTCATCAAACAGATTGTAAGGTGGAGTCGCCGCATCGTTGGCGAGCCCGATGAAATCTTTGCCCCCAGTGAGTTTCGTACCTTGCTGGGGGCTTTCTGTTTGACGGGTGTGAGGGGCGATTACATCAAGATTGTTCTAGTAGAGCAATCGAGTTCGGATTAGTCTCCGCCCCGCACTTGGACGCAAATTTACGCCTTAGCTGGCAAAGCTTGCTGCCACAAGCTGCCAATCCATATGCAACAGATAGTCTGCCGATAGGACCACCAGAACGTGGTACGCAAAGTCGATCATGAATTTCATAATCAACCTCCTTTCGATTGCTAAAGTAACAGGTCAGATCTGGCCATCGCGTAATGCGACTTCGTACGGCCTCCAACCATGCCGAGAGTGTGATGCTGAACCGCGCTAAATTCAATTGTTTTTATTTGAAGCATTTATTGGAAGCCTCGCCCTTGCCACCCACCCCCAAACCCCCTATACGCGCGCAACGTCTCAAGGGACGTATAAGGGCGGGGTGATTCTCCGCCCTTAAGGTTCGATGAGGGCGCGCGGTGGTCGCTCGTCCTCCTCTCAACCTCAACATTGAGAAGAAGGCATGTTCTATGAACCAGAACATCCGTATCCGGCTCAAGGCGTTTGATTACCGCGTGCTCGATGCCAGCACCCAGGAAATCGTCAACACCGCCAAGCGCACCGGTGCCCAGGTCCGTGGCCCGATCCCGCTGCCGAACAAGATCGAGAAATTCACCGTTCTGCGTGGCCCGCACGTCAACAAGAAGTCGCGTGACCAGTTCGAGATCCGTACGCACAAGCGTATGCTCGACATCGTCGATCCGACTCCGCAGACCGTGGACGCCCTGATGAAGCTCGACCTCGCCGCCGGCGTGGACGTCGAGATCAAGGTATAAGGAGGGCAACAGATGCTGCGCTCTGGAGTGATCGCAAAGAAACTCGGCATGACCCGTCTCTTCATGGAAGACGGTCGCCAGGTTCCCGTCACCGTTCTTCAGCTGGACAAGCTGCAGGTGGTGGCACAACGCACCGCGGATCAGCACGGCTATACCGCCGTTCAGCTGGGCGCGGGGACCGCAAAAGCCAAGAACACCTCGAAAGCCATGCGTGGCCACTTTGCCTCGGCAAAGGTGGAGCCCAAGCGCAAGGTCGCCGAGTTCCGCGTGGACGCAGAGGCGATGATCAACGTCGGTGAGGAAATCACCGCCGATCATTACTTCGAAGGCCAGTTCGTGGACGTGGCAGGCACGACCATCGGTAAAGGTTTTGCCGGTGTCATGAAGCGCCACAACTTCGGTGGTCTTCGTGCGTCGCACGGTGTGTCCATCTCCCACCGCTCCCACGGCTCCACGGGCCAGTGTCAGGAGCCGGGCAAGGTGTTCAAGGGCAAGAAGATGGCCGGCCACATGGGTGCCGTCCGTGTCACGACGCAGAACCTGCAGGTCGTCAAGACCGATGCGGATCGCGGCCTGATCATGATCAAGGGCGCCGTTCCGGGTTCGAAGGGTGGCTGGGTGACCGTCAAGGACGCCGTCAAGAAGCCGTTCCCCGAGAACGCAATCCTGCCCGCCGCGCTGAAGTCCGCTGCCGAGGAAGCTGCAAAGGCCGCTGAAGAAGCTGCTGCTGCCGCCGCCGCAGAGGCCGAAGCCGAAGCAAAGCGTCTCGCCGAGGAGCAGGCCGCCGCTGAGGCCGCCGCGCTCGAGCAGGCCGAGGCTCAAATCGAGGCCGAGAAGAAGGAAGGCGAAGAATGAAACTCGACGTCATCAAACTCGACGGCGGGGCCGCCGGTTCGGTCGATCTGACCGACGAGATCTTCGATCTCGAGCCGCGTGCGGACATCCTGCACCGCGTCGTCCGTTGGCAGCGCAACAAGGCGCAGGCCGGCACCCACAAGGTGAAGGGCCGGTCGGAAGTGTCGTATTCCACGAAGAAAATCTATCGCCAGAAGGGCACCGGCGGCGCACGCCACGGCTCCCGCAAGGCGCCGATTTTCCGCAAGGGTGGCATTTACAAGGGTCCGACCCCGCGCAGCCACGCGCATGATCTGCCCAAAAAGGTCCGCGCGCTCGGTCTCAAGCACGCCCTCTCGGCCAAGGCCAAGGCAGGCGCGCTGGTGATCATCGAGGCGGCGGAATCCGAAGGCAAGACCGCGATCCTCGCCAAGCAGGTGAAGAGCCTCGGCTGGAAGCGCGCGCTGATCATCGACGGCGCTTCGGTCAACGAGTCCTTCGCTGCCGCGGCCCGCAACATCGAAGGTCTGGACGTGCTGCCGAGCATCGGCGCCAACGTCTATGACATCCTCAAGCGTGACACTCTGGTGCTCACGAAGGCGGGTGTCGAAGCTCTGGAGGCTCGACTGAAATGAGTGCAAACGCAACGCATTACGACGTGATCCGCAAGCC
Source organism: Tropicibacter sp. S64 (assembly GCF_049803835.1). Lineage (NCBI taxonomy): Bacteria > Pseudomonadati > Pseudomonadota > Alphaproteobacteria > Rhodobacterales > Roseobacteraceae > Tropicibacter > Tropicibacter sp. S64. The sequence goes on from NZ_JBNAGK010000032.1 coordinate 4,006, forward strand.
GATCATCACCGAGAAATCGACCATGGCCTCCGAGGCCAACGCGGTGGTTTTCGAAGTGGCGATCGACAGCAACAAGCCGCAGATCAAGGAGGCCGTGGAGGCGCTCTTTGGTGTGAAGGTCAAGGCTGTGAACACCACGATCACCAAGGGCAAGGTCAAGCGCTTCCGCGGCAAGATCGGCACCCGGAAAGACGTGAAAAAAGCCTATGTTACCCTCGAAGAGGGCAACACGATCGACGTGTCCACCGGTCTTTGATCGGGGAAGGTGGGTCACAGACCCACCCTACGGACTCAGGCCCCGGCTGTGCGAGCAGCCGGGGTTTTCTTTTGTCTTGTGGCATGGGCCGGGGCTTTAACCGTGGTCGCGCGGCGGTTGCCCCGGCGGAGTTTGGTACGATTCTGCCCGAGTTTCGTACAGATTGCCCCCTGCCGGTTGGCCTCGGGTTTGGGGCGAATATCGGGTTTGGTACAAAAAGCCCCGAGTTTCGTACAGATACCCCCTGCGGGTTCCGGCCAGGGCCGCCTTTCCCAGACGCGGTGCGATTTTCGGCAACATCTTTCTGTGCGCAGGCGAAATATTTGTCCCGGCGCCGGATTGCCCCCTTGATCGAAGGACGATGCGGGCGCAGCAATGGCGCATGCTGATCCAGGACACCGACCACCGCAAACCGAGCATCGACCTGCGCCTCGCGGGCATCCTCTCGCTTGTCGCGGGGGCGCTCAACGCGGTCGGCTTCGAGATCGCGGGCCTGTTCTCCGCCAACATGACCGGCAACCTCTCGGCCATGGCGGACGAACTGGCGCATGGGGCCACAGGCGTCGCGCTGATGTTCGGGTTGCTGTTCGTGGTCTTCGTGGTCGGGGCATTTTGCGCCGGGATCGCGGTGGAAGCGGCGCGGCGGGTGGGGATGGTCTCGGTCTACGCCTTGCTGGTGCTGGGCGAGGGGCTGTTGCTGCTCGGCGTGGGGGGCGTCGAGGTGACGGGGCTGTGGGTGTTCAACAGCTTCCATGTGATTTTGGTGCTGGCCTTCGCGCTTGGATTGCAGAACGCGGTGACGACCCGGATCAGCCGCGCGCGAGTGCGCACGACGCATGTCTCGGGGATCGCCACGGACATGGGGCTGTCCTTGGCCGCGCTGTGGCTCGGGGAGCGGGGACGGGCGCGGGGGGCGCTGGCGCTGCACGGGGTGACCTTGCTGGCGTTTCTGGTGGGGGGGATTGTCGGGGCGACAGTGCTGAGCGGGCTGGGTGCGGTGAGCTTTTGCCTGTGGGGTGGGGTGCTGGTGGCGGTGGCCGGGTGGGAGCTTGGTCAGAGGTCGGCGAGGTAGGTTTTGAAGCGACTGGCAAACCTGCAATGCCATCCGTGAGGTGAAGCGCCGATCCGAGGGGTGGCGCAATCGCGCCGCGTCACGCGGCAGGCGTGCCTCTGGCACGACGGGGGCGGATCGGCGCGGCGGAACGCTTCGCGTCCTGCGGGATCTTTGTGCGGAGGGTGGATTGCAGGTTCAGGAGCGCTTGGCAGCCATGAAGGCGTCGAGGTCGAAGCCCTCGGCAATGCCGCTGGCAAGGCCCTTGTCCACTTCGGTTTGCAACTCGGTGATGGCCTGCTGCCGCTCCTGATCGCAGCGGATCAGGTGGCGGACGTAATCGCTGGTGTTGCTGAAAGAGGCATCCTTCAGACGGGTTTCGACCCAGTCCTTCATCGGATCGGGGAGGGAGACGTTCATGGTTGCCATGGTGAAAGCGTGGGGTGGATGGCAAAGTTTGTCAATGAGGGACCAACTTGACGAACCACATCTAAGTGGCTCACTCTCTTGTTGCGAGTAGGGGGAGTAGCGGTGCGTCGATTGAAGAAATATACGCAGATCAAATATCTGGAAGATATTCTCAAGAACAAACGATTATACTTGGGTGATCCGTCTGCATGGGAGGATCGCAACGATCAGTTCTGTGTAAGTTACTATCGGAAGCATCAAAACCTTGAGAATGTGCGTGCGATGAGCTCCTCCCCATCTTTTGGCCAGTTTCCGGGGTGGTTTAAGCTACTCTCTGCCCCTGCTGGTCGGTTTCGATCTGGTTGAAGTAGACCACGGCGGGCGGCTGTCCGCCATGGGCGGCGTGAGGCCGCTGGTGGTTGTAGAAGGTGATCCATTGGCCAACCCCGGCCTTCGCCTGCGAGCCCGTCTCCCAGGCGTGCAGATAGACGCACTCATACTTCAGGGACCGCCAGAGGCGTTCGATGAAGATGTTGTCGAGACACCGGCCCTTGCCGTCCATCGAGATCCGGGTGCCGATCCGTTTCAGCCGGTCGGTCCAGGCGAAGGACGTGAACTGCGACCCCTGATCGGTATTCATGATCTCGGGCGGGCCGAAGCGGTGGACCGCCTCGTTCAGCGCCTCGACGCAGAAGTCGGCTTCGAGCGTGTTCGAGATGCGCCAAGTCAGCACCTTGCGGGTGAACCAGTCCATGATGGCAACCAGGTAGAGGAAGCCCCGCCGCATCGGAAGGTACGTGATGTCGGCGCACCAGACCTGGTTGGGCCGTTCCACCCGCAGGCCACCCAACAGGTAGGGGTAGGTTTTGTGCCCCTTGGCCGGTTTGCTGGTGTTCGGCTTCTGATAAATCGGCATCAAACGCATGAGCCGCATCAGCCGCCGGATACGCTTCACGTTCACAGCGTGGCCCTCGTTCTGCAGGTGCCAGGTCATTTGTTGGACGCCGTAGAACGGGGTTTCGAGGAACTGCCGGTCGATCAGTTGCATGAGCGCCAGGTTCACTGCGGTCTCGCCCAGCGGTGCGTAGTAGAACGACGACCGCGAGATCGACAGCAGGCGGCATTGCGCCCCGACCGACAGCGTGGGGTGAGAGCGTTCGATCATCCCGCGCCTCACTTGCCGGTCCAAGGCTTGAGCTTTCTGGACAAAAAATCGTTGGCGACGGCCAGTTCCCCGATCTTGGCGTGAAGCGACCGCACCGTCTCCTCGTCGACCTCGGCCTTCTTCTTCCCGCCGCGCTCGAAAATGTCAGATGCGCCTTCAAGCAGCGCGCTCGCCATTGTTCTTGAACCAATGGCGCACAATGGCTCGCTCCACTGATGGATCATGGTCGGATGCACGCCGTATTCCGCGGCCAGCTCCGACACCGTGCGCTCGCCCTTCAGGGCTTCCAGCGCCACGCGAGCCTTGAAGCCCGCGTCATGGTTCCTGCGTTTCGACATGTTCTGATCTCCTCGTTCTTAGAGACCAGCAGACGTCAGATAGTAGCTTCCGTCACTGTCCGATTTTCGGGGAGGAGCTCA
>NZ_JBNAGK010000033.1:0-6739 GCF_049803835.1 Tropicibacter sp. S64
TCCTACCACCCCAGCCAGTTCTTCCTGACATGATGCGGCTCCACCTGATCGGAGCCGGAATGCCCCACGAAATGCCCCCGTCCAGATGGGCAAGTTTGTGACCGCCCCCTTGTGATCCTGCCCCTCCTGTGTCCGGTACTTGCCTACCTAAAACAGGTATAAGTAATGGATAAGAAAGCAGGAAAGAGAGGGTAAGAAGGGGTATCCTAGTAGGTAGCCCTACCATGTCCGATATGGTGGAAGGCTGACTGCTGTACAAAAAAGTCAGCCATCAGTTGAGAATTTCACTCTACCCAAGGATGCACCCGGAACGTTTGCAGCACCACCCCAAGATCAGCAGGAAACAGGCATTAGTAATGGATAATATTGCATGGAAGAGACCCTAAGAAGGGGTATCCCTGATGGGTCTCCATAGGAAGAGTGGCAAGCTATCCTCCTGGGGTTGAGTGCCTGTCACAAGTTGGGGGCTGCAACGATGCAAGCAAGCTCCTACTTGCTGAGGTCCCTGCTGCCACTCTCCTGGACCCCGGCCTTGCCCCCTCGGAACGACTACTTCGCCAACGCTGTTCGCCCCATAGACAACCCCTACTACTCCCGTCCTATCGACGTGCATCGGTGGTCTGACCATCCAGAGGTCAAAGAACTGACCGACAAGGTGTGGGATCATTTGCCGGAGGACATAACGGGGGTCAGAGGGAACGGCGGGAAGCGGTCGTTCGCTGCGCCCTGGATGAACAGGAGCGGTGCGCAGGAGGCGGACTTTTTGGAAAGCTGAGGCCCACGGACGCGTTGAGCGTTCAGGATGGCCCTTGGCTGCCGTCCTCCTTTTGATCTGAAAGCTGCGTGCGCATCACGCGCAGCTTCGTTTCGCTGCGATCGCGGGCCCTCCATAGCAAGAACCCACAGTCCTTTCTAAACTTAAATTTCCCAAGACCTCTGACGTCACAAACACCGAGGGTTCGAGCAAGTTCGCTCTGTACCCAATGAGCCGTAAAAGCAGTAATTCATTGCAAGTGAGCCTCAAAGGTTTGACACTGAGTAAGTCAGTCAAAGACCAAAAAAATCTGGAGTGTCACTTGTCCGAGTTAGACCAAGCTCATGATCGCCTTAGGGCACTTTCTGAAAGCGTTTGTCAGCATCGCGCGCAGATCGTGTCCGAAGAAGATTCTAAAGTACAGATCATCACAAACATTCTTACAAATGTCTTGGGGTGGGAGACCACAGATATCAGCTCAGAGAGGAAACACGAGAGTGGCTATTCCGACTACATCATGAGTATGCGAGGAAATCCGACATTTGTCGTCGAAGCGAAGCGACAAGGCATCTTTGACATTGCAGTAGCGGAAAAGGCAAAGTTTCGTACTTTGCGGGTTTCTGGCCCCGCATTGAAGTCGGCAGCGCCTGGAGTACAACAAGCCTTTTCGTATGCAAGTGAAGAAGGACTCCCGTTCGCAGTACTCACCGATGGTTTTTCATGGGTAGTTTTCAAAACGCATGTCCCGGGTAAGAACTACCGAGAAGTGGAGGCGTTTGTATTTCCCTCGCTGGAAGCCGTATTTGAAGACTTCTCGATATTCTTTGATCTATTAGCAAAAACTCAAGTAGCGAAGCGAGTCTATGTTCAAATGTTTGACGAGCTTCATAACCAAAGAAGTGCCTTCGAACGAAAGCTTGTCTGCCCGTTTGATGAATCTGAAATTCGTATCGCTCAAAAGTCCGCGCTAGCATTCGACCTTGATCGCGTTTTTGATGTGTACTTCGGGCGTATGCGAGGAGACGATGACCCTGATCTTCTCATAGAATGTTTCGTCGAGACTCGCGAAAGTAGGGTTGCCGACTTTTCTCTAGAAAAGATGACGGCGCGGGTTCTAGGTAACATCAATCCCGCTGCAAACGACCTCGACGACCATCTAGAAGATATCGTGCGAAATTCCGTAGACGTCGATGAAGGGCAAACAGTGTTCATCGTGGGGCCAACTGGAGCAGGAAAAACGACTTTTCTGGATCGATTCTTCAGAAAGACATTGTCAAAGAGCCTACGAGACCGCTGCGTCACCGTTCGTGTCAGCTGTTTGGATGCATCTGGTGACCAGGATAGCATGGTCGCTTGGGCGATCGACAGATTGATCGAAGAGATTGAACGTGAAGTTTTTGATAGTGGAGCAGCCACTTGGGATGACTTGGTTGGGATGTACTTCCGCGAATACCGCAGGCGTGCTGAGGGGACTGGCGCAGAACTATATAAATCAGACAAGGCGGCGTTCAAAATCGAGTTTGGAAAGTTTTTGGAAGACCGAGTGGAGAACGACCGGGAAGGCTATCTCAAACGGTTATTGGCTGATATTGTTTCGAACCGTGCCAAACTACCAATTCTAATAATCGATAACATTGATGAATTCTCGTTCGAGCAAAAGACTGACATCTTTCAGTTGGCGCAAGCGTTGAGAAGATATGCAAAGCATGCATTGGTGATCTTTCCTATAACTGACAAATCGGCGTGGGCGTTTTCGAAGTCAGACATTTTCGGGATATATTCCTCAAGGTCTTTTTTCCTCCCGACACCGTCTCCTCGGGACGTTTTTCGGAAACGTATCGAGTACCTAAGATCAAAGATCGACGTATTCGACACTGAAGCCGACAGGAAAAATTACTTCACTTCTAAGGGCATAAGAGTATCGATTGAAAACCTCGATGGGTTTGCAGCTGTCCTCGAGCAAGTTTTTGTCGATCACGAGTTTACTTCGAAGACGCTTGGAGAGCTATGCAACTACAACATACGGCGCACACTCTCACTGGCGCGCCGAGTTATGACATCTGCTGTTTTTAGCGTGGATCAATTGATTACAACTTATGTCGCGGGCCAACCAGTTTCGATTGGATATCTCAAGTTTACAAATGCTCTGCTAAAAGGTGACTACGCAATTTTTCGGCAATCCGATCAACACGAAGTCTTCCCTATCTTTCAGATTGATAAAAGCTACCAAGAGTCACCGCTACTTGCTCTTCGTATCCTGTATTTTCTTGAGGCGGTTGCCCTCACAGAGCGAAACATCGAAGACAAGCACGTCAGTGTTCAATCGATTATTGACTACTTTGATGTTCTTGGATGTTCAGAGGCAGCCTGTCTTAGCGTGCTCAATAGGCTATTCTTGGCCCGCCTGATAGAACCCTACGATGTATCTGTTCCAAACGTCGCGTCGGGGCAGAAACTGGCCATTACATTTTCCGGCAAAGCCCACGTTCAACTTGCAACGACGAACCGAGCTTTCTTCTCTCAAATGGCTTTGACGACATCGATAACCGACGAAAGCAAGGCCGATGAGATTAGCCAAGCTTATCTTTCGAAGAGTCCCTCAAAAGACCGGCACGACACCATCAGAAAAACGTTTGCTGACTATCTTCTGATAGAAGATGCACAACATCTCCAACACACTACCAGCTCCTCAGCCTACCAGGGCCAATCCGAGCTTATCGGGTTCATTAGAAGACTCGGAGCAGCTGACAATAAGACGAAAGGCGGTGCCACCGACATCATATCTATTTCAAAGCGAAATGTCGTTGGAGTTGTAGATTGGTTTGATGCAAAGAAGGGATTCGGTTTTGTTGAAATTGGTGGTGTGAGTGGAGGCGTATTTGTTCACATTGAAACGGTTAAGTCCTCGGGACTTGATGTGCTCAACGATGGAGACGATATCGTTTGTGACATTGGGTCTTCATCAAAAGGCCTCTCTGTTCAAAAGATTCACACAATCAGAACCGACCCCACGGAGATTGACATCGTCAAAGCTCAGGTCATTAGGGTTTTTCATGACCGTCGATATGGATTCGTTCAAATAGAAAATTCAGATCGCACAGCTTTTTTTCACTTTTCGGTTCTCAGCACATCTGACTTAAAGATGATGGAAGTTGGACTTCGGATAAAGGTCGAACTCAAAATGGATAAGGGTGGTACTGCAACTCAGGTGCGACGAATACTGAAAGTTTACGAAGCCAAAAATTGACATTGTGGGCGACAGTACTTACTAGAACAAAAAATTTTTGCAATCGGCCATTTTTGAAAAACGACTAAAGCTTCGCTTTTTCTGGGAAACCCTCCTTTGCCGCCTTCCAGCGAGACCAGACAATGACTGAATTCATTTTCGCTTGCGGCTGAAAGTGATCAAAGGATGCACCAAGCGCCAACGGCAGCAGGGGGCCGTCCTCAAAAATCCGTCGTGAGCACTTTGATGCGACCCGCCGCATCGAACAGCTTGGCGTCGTGTTTCTCAGAAGCTTTCTGTTGCACCGCCGACAACCCGTAGTCCTGAATCGCCTCCTGTGAACTGACCACAACGACGCGTCTGTCGCCATCGAATGCCTCCAATAGCGTTTCAAACTCCGGGGAACTTCCCTGTCTTCCGGAAAAAGTAAGTGACAATGATCAGACCTCCAAAAATTTTCCGCAACCAGTCACCAGAAAAAATTTCACCTGCAACTTACCTAGATCGTGCGCTGATCGATCCGAGATCGCAGTATCAACCGAAATTTAGCAGACTTGCAAGTTTAGCAGGCCATCTCGCCATTCGAATGGCCGCAATGCGAAAGCTGCACTGCGGCGTCTGGCTGGCGTTGGTGTGGCAGGTTAGGGCCGTTCGCCTCTATTCAGTCAAGGCCATCATTGGCCTAGTCCTGCTGATCGTCCCAAGAGACCATGCCCAATTCAATCAGGTCCGGATCATCCTCACGACACAATGGAGAAATGCTTCGCCCTGTCTCCTCTTGATAGAAAAAAACCCGTTCCATGTACCCTTTGCAACGTGGCCCGACATGGTTCTCCACGTGCCCGTATAGGTCTAGCAGTGACACTGGCGAGTACTCGGGCAGGTAAGGAAGCTTGATGGCAGTCTCGAGCCGCTGCCCTACAATCGCTTCAGAGGCGTCCTTCATGACCTCCTGTAGCTTATAGGCTTTGCGGAAGTCGATGATGTAGCTGTCATGCACCGAGAGGACTGGCACGCCCTGTTTCGTGAAGTGACTGTGGACGCGGGCCGTGATCTGACTGTCCAGGTTCATCAAGCGGATACCCTGATCCGAGAAGAGATAGCCCTCCAACAACGGGTTACGTTCAAGGAAAGCAGCCAGCAGCTTGTCCAACTGCTTATTGGTCATTCTCTTGCCCACGTGGCCAGCCGGAAATTCCTTCCTGAATGCACTGTAGGCTGACGATTTTTCCTTTGCGTTGATGGAAGTAAGGGCCAACGTCTTGATAAACGTTCTGATTAAACCCTGTGGAAAGCTTGAAAATCCCTCTACCTGAATATCATAGGGGTCGTGGTCCATGACCTGCCCTTGTTCTGCATAGAGGAGGGCGATGTGTAGACCCTTGAAGTCCACCTCGACAGTCGGCTGATCGTCGATGCTGATTTGCGCCCGATGTTTACCGGGAAGCCGTTGCCACCAGCCTCCGTAGAAGCGCCCGTTCAGCGACCAGTCACCACGACTGAAGACACGGTGGGTCCTTGAATAGTCCTTGCCGATCCAGACCAGAGATGCCGGATTCGTTGGGTCCACCTGCACTGCATGGTGCTCAAGAGTAAACACGTCAATGAAAGAAGATGCTAGAAGATCGTTGTACGCTTTCAGCTCCTCTCTCATCTGGTTGGTCGCTTCTGTGTCTTGATATTCGACTTTTCGCTCTTTCTCCGAGCGAAGCACGATCAGTTCCTCCCCTAGGGCACGGGTGATGTCACCACGCCCGAACTTGGCTTCTCCGAACCAGTTTTGCAGGGCTTTGGAGGCTCTGATACGTGTCGTCCTGTTGGACTTGGCCCCCGGTCCCTTGTAGCTGCCTCGTGCTTTGTCGAGCAGACCTGCCTCATGCAGTGCCTTGATAATCGGGATCAGCTTCTTGGACAGGTGGAGAGCGTTGTACCGGGAGTTCGCCTTCCACGCATTCATGGACATCGAGACACCGATGCTCAGTTCCGGTTCATACAACCAAGCAACATAGAGGTCCAGCAGCAGCACCCGCAGTTGCTTCTTGTAGGAGGTTTTTGGTTTCGGTCCTATGGCCCCCGCGATCTTGTCTGGCAGGTGATCCCACACCTTGTCGGTCAGTTCTTTGACCTCTGGATGGTCAGACCACCGATGCACGTCGATAGGACGGGAGTAGTAGGGGTTGTCTATGGGGCGAACAGCGTTGGCGAAGTAGTCGTTCCGAGGGGGCAAGGCCGGGGTCCAGGAGAGTGGCAGCAGGGACCTCAGCAAGTAGGAGCTTGCTTGCATCGTTGCAGCCCCCAACTTGTGACAGGCACTCAACCCCAGGAGGATAGCTTGCCACTCTTCCTATGGAGACCCATCAGGGATACCCCTTCTTAGGGTCTCTTCCATGCAATATTATCCATTACTAATGCCTGTTTCCTGCTGATCTTGGGGTGGTGCTGCAAACGTTCCGGGTGCATCCTTGGGTAGAGTGAAATTCTCAACTGATGGCTGACTTTTTTGTACAGCAGTCAGCCTTCCACCATATCGGACATGGTAGGGCTACCTACTAGGATACCCCTTCTTACCCTCTCTTTCCTGCTTTCTTATCCATTACTTATACCTGTTTTAGGTAGGCAAGTACCGGACACAGGAGGGGCAGGATCACAAGGGGGCGGTCACAAACTTGCCCATCTGGACGGGGGCATTTCGTGGGGCATTCCGGCTCCGATCAGGTGGAGCCGCATCATGTCAGGAAGAACTGGCTGGGGTGGTAGGA
>NZ_JBNAGK010000034.1:0-4199 GCF_049803835.1 Tropicibacter sp. S64
ACGAAATATGCGCGAAAGTTGGTGACGCTTGATCAGGCGGCGGCTTGAAGGTGGCGGATGCCATCGCGGAACTCAACCCCGCTGATGACCTCAGGCAGGCGGTTCCGGCCGTCGAGCTTCCGCCATTTCTTCTGCGCGGCCATCATCAGCCTGAATGCCATGGCCAATCCGGTCTTCCTGCTGAGGCAGCCCTTGGTACGTTTCGTCCGGTGTCTGACGGTGGCGAAAGTACTCTCGATTGGGTTCGAGGTGCGGATATGTTTCCAGTGCTCGGCCGGGTAGTCGTAGAAGGTCAGCAGCGCGTCCTGGTCCTTGACCAGCTTGGCCACCGCCTTGTCCCATTTCACGCCATAGGCATCGACAAAAAAGTCGAAGGCGGCCGTCGCGGCGGCCCGGGTTTCGGCCTGCCAGATGTCGTGCAGGTGAGCCTTGGCCTTCGGCTGCACCGACTTCGGCAACGCATTCAGCACGTTCATGGTCTTGTGCAACCAGCAACGCTGCTCCTGCGTCGTGGGGAAGACTTCGCGCAGGGCCGTCCAGAAGCCGAGGGCACCGTCGCCGATCGCGAGCTTCGGGTCTTGGTTCAGGCCACGGCGCTTGAGGTCGAGCAGCACCTCGCGCCAGCTCTGGGTGCTTTCGCGGAAGCCGTCGGTCATGGCCAGCAGTTCCTTGCGGCCGTATTCATCCGCCCCGACGATGACCAGGACGCATTGCTTTTCCTCGGCCATGCGCGGTTTGAAGTAGACGCCGTCGGCCCAGATGTAGAGGAACCTCCGGGGTCCGAGATCGCGCTTTTCCCAAGCCTCGTATTCGGACCACCAGTCGGCTTTCAGGCGAGTGACGGTCTTGGCCGACAGGCCCTTGGCGTCCGGCCCAAGCAAAGCGGCCAGCGCCTCACCGAAATCGCCGGTGGAAACCCCTTTGAGGTAGAGCCAGGGCAGCAGTTCCTCGACCGACTTGGCCTTGCGCAGGTAGCGCGGCAGGATGCTGGGCGTGAAGGTAACCTTGCCCTCGCCAGGCTTGCGGTCACGGACACGCGGCACCCTCACAGCGACCGGCCCGATCCCGGTCAGGATCTCGCGCTCCGGCAGATGTCCGTGCCGGACCAGCCTGGCACGGCCGTCTGCCAACCTGTCCTCGGCGAAGGTGGCGAGAAGCGTGGCCAGTTCTGCCTCGACCGCCTGCTCGATCAGCTTGCGCGCGCCTTGGCGTATGAGGTCCGTCAATGGATCCGGCGAAAAGCCCGATGGATCGGGCAGCGTGGCGATGGTAGTCTCTGACATGTGGCATATCCCTTTCTCGGCTGAGAATTGACGGCGTCTGAACACCGCCATGATATGCCGCCCCTTAGGGCATCACCAACTTTCGCGCGTTACTCCCCGAAAACAGGTATGAGTAATGGAGAAGGAATAGAGGGGGGGTGAGGATAAGTAGGCCCGAACGGGGGAAGCGGCTGTCTAGGCAACTAGAAAAAAACGGGGAGGAAGCCCCGCCCGAACACCCAGAAAAGGATGCTCGGACGGGGAAGTGGTTTAGGCTGCTAGCGGTTCCAGAGGCCGATGGAGAGGCACCACCACTTCGTCTTGCGCCCGTTCGCAGAGGCCCTGCATCTCGTAGAAGATCACCTGCTTTCGGGCTCGGGTGATGGCTGTGTAGAGCAGGCGCTTGTGTTCTAACGGCGTCATGTTGTCTGGGCGTCGCAAGACGAATGCAGTGTCTATGAACACTGTGTCTACGGTCCGACCTTGTGACTTGTGAACCGTAGACAAATTGCTCAGCTCGAAGGCGTTCATAATTTTGAGCCAAGCGAAGATGGATATTGCTACGTCTGGCGTGATCTCCCCGTCATCGCACAGTGTTTTTACCCGAGCTTCATGACGTTTCATTTTCGTAGGATCATCTGGAATGAAGGCTGTGCGCTCGTCAGATTCAAAACGCAAGCGTTTGCCCGAAATAGAGATTTTCCCATCGGGATAGCCGTGCGAGAGCAACCCAGTGTACTCCAGCCGATCCTTCTCGACAGAATGTATGACTAGCTGCTCACCGTTCTTGAACAGACAGTCAGTCCGCTTGCTTGATACGACATCACCTGGACAAAGTTCGGCACTTTGCGCAGGCCTAACTGCCCCTCGTAGCTTGGAAAGCCTTTTGTTGCAGTAAGTTACTGCCAGGAATTCATCTTTTCTATCATACGCCTGACACAATTGGTTCTTAAAATCGTGACCGGTTACGACTTGAATTTCTCGATCAGCATAGATGCACGGCAGCTCGGCATCGGGATGGTGATCGATCAGATATCGAAGATTCTCGGCGAGAGCATAGATAGCGCTGTGCTTCGAGAAGCGGACGCTACCTTCCAGCATGACCATGGGATAGTCCTGATCAAGCACAACCATTTTGCCATCATGAGACGGAAGCTGACAAGGATCCCCGGAGTAGATGAGCTTCACGTTGAATGCCGTGGCGTACTCCTCAATCGCTTCGAATAGGAACGCATTCAACATAGAGAACTCGTCAACCACGATGTACTCGATGTTTGAAAAGCATAGGTGTGCGAGCTGCTTGGCCTTGGCTTCTCGGCGCTTCACAGTCGATGCACGAGTGTATCGGTCCCGCTGACCGAGGTTTGCGTCTCGCTCTTGGTACCACCCGATCGCAGAATAGACGGTGGAAACCTTATGGTTCTTGCTAGTCACTTGTTGTTTCAGCACCTCACAAGCAGGATGTGTCGGCGCCATGAACCATACATTTTTGCCTTCCAGCGCTACCGTGATAGCAAAGCTTTTGCCACTGCCAGCGCGTCCGGAGATGATCAGCCGATCACCGGGCTGCATGTTTTCAATCTGAATTTTGACCTGCTGTTGTTCGGGGTTCAAGGGGTACATGAGTGATCCTTTCTGAGCTACTCCCCATCTTTTGGCCAGTTTCCGGGGTGGTTTAAGCTACTCTCTGCCCCTGCTGGTCGGTTTCGATCTGGTTGAAGTAGACCACGGCGGGCGGCTGTCCGCCATGGGCGGCGTGAGGCCGCTGGTGGTTGTAGAAGGTGATCCATTGGCCAACCCCGGCCTTCGCCTGCGAGCCCGTCTCCCAGGCGTGCAGATAGACGCACTCATACTTCAGGGACCGCCAGAGGCGTTCGATGAAGATGTTGTCGAGACACCGGCCCTTGCCGTCCATCGAGATCCGGGTGCCGATCCGTTTCAGCCGGTCGGTCCAGGCGAAGGACGTGAACTGCGACCCCTGATCGGTATTCATGATCTCGGGCGGGCCGAAGCGGTGGACCGCCTCGTTCAGCGCCTCGACGCAGAAGTCGGCTTCGAGCGTGTTCGAGATGCGCCAAGTCAGCACCTTGCGGGTGAACCAGTCCATGATGGCAACCAGGTAGAGGAAGCCCCGCCGCATCGGAAGGTACGTGATGTCGGCGCACCAGACCTGGTTGGGCCGTTCCACCCGCAGGCCACCCAACAGGTAGGGGTAGGTTTTGTGCCCCTTGGCCGGTTTGCTGGTGTTCGGCTTCTGATAAATCGGCATCAAACGCATGAGCCGCATCAGCCGCCGGATACGCTTCACGTTCACAGCGTGGCCCTCGTTCTGCAGGTGCCAGGTCATTTGTTGGACGCCGTAGAACGGGGTTTCGAGGAACTGCCGGTCGATCAGTTGCATGAGCGCCAGGTTCACTGCGGTCTCGCCCAGCGGTGCGTAGTAGAACGACGACCGCGAGATCGACAGCAGGCGGCATTGCGCCCCGACCGACAGCGTGGGGTGAGAGCGTTCGATCATCCCGCGCCTCACTTGCCGGTCCAAGGCTTGAGCTTTCTGGACAAAAAATCGTTGGCGACGGCCAGTTCCCCGATCTTGGCGTGAAGCGACCGCACCGTCTCCTCGTCGACCTCGGCCTTCTTCTTCCCGCCGCGCTCGAAAATGTCAGATGCGCCTTCAAGCAGCGCGCTCGCCATTGTTCTTGAACCAATGGCGCACAATGGCTCGCTCCACTGATGGATCATGGTCGGATGCACGCCGTATTCCGCGGCCAGCTCCGACACCGTGCGCTCGCCCTTCAGGGCTTCCAGCGCCACGCGAGCCTTGAAGCCCGCGTCATGGTTCCTGCGTTTCGACATGTTCTGATCTCCTCGTTCTTAGAGACCAGCAGACGTCAGATAGTAGCTTCCGTCACTGTCCGATTTTCGGGGAGGAGCTCA
>NZ_JBNAGK010000035.1:0-2995 GCF_049803835.1 Tropicibacter sp. S64
TGAGCTCCTCCCCGAAAATCGGACAGTGACGGAAGCTACTATCTGACGTCTGCTGGTCTCTAAGAACGAGGAGATCAGAACATGTCGAAACGCAGGAACCATGACGCGGGCTTCAAGGCTCGCGTGGCGCTGGAAGCCCTGAAGGGCGAGCGCACGGTGTCGGAGCTGGCCGCGGAATACGGCGTGCATCCGACCATGATCCATCAGTGGAGCGAGCCATTGTGCGCCATTGGTTCAAGAACAATGGCGAGCGCGCTGCTTGAAGGCGCATCTGACATTTTCGAGCGCGGCGGGAAGAAGAAGGCCGAGGTCGACGAGGAGACGGTGCGGTCGCTTCACGCCAAGATCGGGGAACTGGCCGTCGCCAACGATTTTTTGTCCAGAAAGCTCAAGCCTTGGACCGGCAAGTGAGGCGCGGGATGATCGAACGCTCTCACCCCACGCTGTCGGTCGGGGCGCAATGCCGCCTGCTGTCGATCTCGCGGTCGTCGTTCTACTACGCACCGCTGGGCGAGACCGCAGTGAACCTGGCGCTCATGCAACTGATCGACCGGCAGTTCCTCGAAACCCCGTTCTACGGCGTCCAACAAATGACCTGGCACCTGCAGAACGAGGGCCACGCTGTGAACGTGAAGCGTATCCGGCGGCTGATGCGGCTCATGCGTTTGATGCCGATTTATCAGAAGCCGAACACCAGCAAACCGGCCAAGGGGCACAAAACCTACCCCTACCTGTTGGGTGGCCTGCGGGTGGAACGGCCCAACCAGGTCTGGTGCGCCGACATCACGTACCTTCCGATGCGGCGGGGCTTCCTCTACCTGGTTGCCATCATGGACTGGTTCACCCGCAAGGTGCTGACTTGGCGCATCTCGAACACGCTCGAAGCCGACTTCTGCGTCGAGGCGCTGAACGAGGCGGTCCACCGCTTCGGCCCGCCCGAGATCATGAATACCGATCAGGGGTCGCAGTTCACGTCCTTCGCCTGGACCGACCGGCTGAAACGGATCGGCACCCGGATCTCGATGGACGGCAAGGGCCGGTGTCTCGACAACATCTTCATCGAACGCCTCTGGCGGTCCCTGAAGTATGAGTGCGTCTATCTGCACGCCTGGGAGACGGGCTCGCAGGCGAAGGCCGGGGTTGGCCAATGGATCACCTTCTACAACCACCAGCGGCCTCACGCCGCCCATGGCGGACAGCCGCCCGCCGTGGTCTACTTCAACCAGATCGAAACCGACCAGCAGGGGCAGAGAGTAGCTTAAACCACCCCGGAAACTGGCCAAAAGATGGGGAGGAGCTCAGAAGTCGATCGAGTTCCTATTGATGTCCTGCTCACTAAAAGCCCTAAACTCCATCAAAAACAGATCTTCGAATTCGTCACCTTCAAACTCGTACCATTCACCTGTGACCCAGAATCTAGCCATTCCTAGCTGCAAGTACTTTTCAACATTTTTGTGATTCCAGAATGGTTTAACGCCGATCACCTCACATTTAGGTAGCCAAGTTCTCGCTTGCTTGATCCGAGTCTCTCTGTTGATCGAGCGCCCAATTTTTATCCGGAAACCTGCGCCCAGAAGATAAATGTAGCCGGGATCTCTCGGCTGAACCCCAATATTCGCAAGACCCAGACTCGGAACAAATCGATCTGACACTCGGCGTCCCTTCCTTCTCTTGAGTAACTTGTTCCCATCACAAGCACATTGAGCTCCTCCCCGAAAATCGGACAGTGACGGAAGCTACTATCTGACGTCTGCTGGTCTCTAAGAACGAGGAGATCAGAACATGTCGAAACGCAGGAACCATGACGCGGGCTTCAAGGCTCGCGTGGCGCTGGAAGCCCTGAAGGGCGAGCGCACGGTGTCGGAGCTGGCCGCGGAATACGGCGTGCATCCGACCATGATCCATCAGTGGAGCGAGCCATTGTGCGCCATTGGTTCAAGAACAATGGCGAGCGCGCTGCTTGAAGGCGCATCTGACATTTTCGAGCGCGGCGGGAAGAAGAAGGCCGAGGTCGACGAGGAGACGGTGCGGTCGCTTCACGCCAAGATCGGGGAACTGGCCGTCGCCAACGATTTTTTGTCCAGAAAGCTCAAGCCTTGGACCGGCAAGTGAGGCGCGGGATGATCGAACGCTCTCACCCCACGCTGTCGGTCGGGGCGCAATGCCGCCTGCTGTCGATCTCGCGGTCGTCGTTCTACTACGCACCGCTGGGCGAGACCGCAGTGAACCTGGCGCTCATGCAACTGATCGACCGGCAGTTCCTCGAAACCCCGTTCTACGGCGTCCAACAAATGACCTGGCACCTGCAGAACGAGGGCCACGCTGTGAACGTGAAGCGTATCCGGCGGCTGATGCGGCTCATGCGTTTGATGCCGATTTATCAGAAGCCGAACACCAGCAAACCGGCCAAGGGGCACAAAACCTACCCCTACCTGTTGGGTGGCCTGCGGGTGGAACGGCCCAACCAGGTCTGGTGCGCCGACATCACGTACCTTCCGATGCGGCGGGGCTTCCTCTACCTGGTTGCCATCATGGACTGGTTCACCCGCAAGGTGCTGACTTGGCGCATCTCGAACACGCTCGAAGCCGACTTCTGCGTCGAGGCGCTGAACGAGGCGGTCCACCGCTTCGGCCCGCCCGAGATCATGAATACCGATCAGGGGTCGCAGTTCACGTCCTTCGCCTGGACCGACCGGCTGAAACGGATCGGCACCCGGATCTCGATGGACGGCAAGGGCCGGTGTCTCGACAACATCTTCATCGAACGCCTCTGGCGGTCCCTGAAGTATGAGTGCGTCTATCTGCACGCCTGGGAGACGGGCTCGCAGGCGAAGGCCGGGGTTGGCCAATGGATCACCTTCTACAACCACCAGCGGCCTCACGCCGCCCATGGCGGACAGCCGCCCGCCGTGGTCTACTTCAACCAGATCGAAACCGACCAGCAGGGGCAGAGAGTAGCTTAAACCACCCCGGAAACTGGCCAAAAGATGGGGAG
>NZ_JBNAGK010000036.1:0-2898 GCF_049803835.1 Tropicibacter sp. S64
CTCCCCATCTTTTGGCCAGTTTCCGGGGTGGTTTAAGCTACTCTCTGCCCCTGCTGGTCGGTTTCGATCTGGTTGAAGTAGACCACGGCGGGCGGCTGTCCGCCATGGGCGGCGTGAGGCCGCTGGTGGTTGTAGAAGGTGATCCATTGGCCAACCCCGGCCTTCGCCTGCGAGCCCGTCTCCCAGGCGTGCAGATAGACGCACTCATACTTCAGGGACCGCCAGAGGCGTTCGATGAAGATGTTGTCGAGACACCGGCCCTTGCCGTCCATCGAGATCCGGGTGCCGATCCGTTTCAGCCGGTCGGTCCAGGCGAAGGACGTGAACTGCGACCCCTGATCGGTATTCATGATCTCGGGCGGGCCGAAGCGGTGGACCGCCTCGTTCAGCGCCTCGACGCAGAAGTCGGCTTCGAGCGTGTTCGAGATGCGCCAAGTCAGCACCTTGCGGGTGAACCAGTCCATGATGGCAACCAGGTAGAGGAAGCCCCGCCGCATCGGAAGGTACGTGATGTCGGCGCACCAGACCTGGTTGGGCCGTTCCACCCGCAGGCCACCCAACAGGTAGGGGTAGGTTTTGTGCCCCTTGGCCGGTTTGCTGGTGTTCGGCTTCTGATAAATCGGCATCAAACGCATGAGCCGCATCAGCCGCCGGATACGCTTCACGTTCACAGCGTGGCCCTCGTTCTGCAGGTGCCAGGTCATTTGTTGGACGCCGTAGAACGGGGTTTCGAGGAACTGCCGGTCGATCAGTTGCATGAGCGCCAGGTTCACTGCGGTCTCGCCCAGCGGTGCGTAGTAGAACGACGACCGCGAGATCGACAGCAGGCGGCATTGCGCCCCGACCGACAGCGTGGGGTGAGAGCGTTCGATCATCCCGCGCCTCACTTGCCGGTCCAAGGCTTGAGCTTTCTGGACAAAAAATCGTTGGCGACGGCCAGTTCCCCGATCTTGGCGTGAAGCGACCGCACCGTCTCCTCGTCGACCTCGGCCTTCTTCTTCCCGCCGCGCTCGAAAATGTCAGATGCGCCTTCAAGCAGCGCGCTCGCCATTGTTCTTGAACCAATGGCGCACAATGGCTCGCTCCACTGATGGATCATGGTCGGATGCACGCCGTATTCCGCGGCCAGCTCCGACACCGTGCGCTCGCCCTTCAGGGCTTCCAGCGCCACGCGAGCCTTGAAGCCCGCGTCATGGTTCCTGCGTTTCGACATGTTCTGATCTCCTCGTTCTTAGAGACCAGCAGACGTCAGATAGTAGCTTCCGTCACTGTCCGATTTTCGGGGAGGAGCTCATCGCGAACGGGTCGATCGCGAACGGTTGGTTCCGTTTTTGTTAACCAAGCTTAAGTACGATGCCCGGAAACCATCATGAAATGGAGGGTGGCATGGGCAGACTTGGGCGCGATGTCCAAAAATCGGACATCGGATTTCTGGACACAGTCAGGGAGCGGTTTAAGGAACTCGGCGGGAAACTGAAAATGAGCAAGACACGGACGAAGTCGAGCTTCTCCGGCTATGGCGTCAAGGTGAGCCGCGAGACCGAGACGATCACGGCGGGCCTGCATCAGGACGATTGCGATGAAGGGTAAGGAGTTGCCCGCATGGCGGAAACGCTTCGGCTATCCCAATCAGGATGGGTTGCGCCAGGAACTCGGGATCAAGTCACGGGGAACCATCAGTGCCTGGGAAAATTCGGATGCCGAGTTGCCCCGTACGGTCCAGCTTGCATTGAAAGCTCTCGAAGACCTGCCGCACGTTCGCACCATCTTCGGCTATGAGGTGAAGTAGTGCGCCCCTTACCATAACGCGCATTATGAGGCCCCGGATACCCTCCGGGGCAGATTCTAAAATGGGTTGCGACAAATGCCCTATCTTGCTGGAAAGCAAGGAGAACGGACATGGCCCACACAGAGCTGGATTTGCGTGAGAGACGCGCCATCGAAGACATGCTGAATGCAAAAGTACCGGTCAGCAAGATCGCCGCAGAGATCGGTCGGCATCGTTCGACCGTCTATCGCGAGATCAAACGGAACTTTTTCACCGACGAAGAGCTGCCGTATCTGAACGGCTACTATGGCATGGTCGCGCAGCGTGAAGCATCAAAGCGCCGTGCTCGCAGACGCAAATTGATCCGCCTGGAAGCATTGCGCACGCACGTCGTCGGTCGGCTCATCGAAGGCTGGACGCCAGAACAGATCGCGGGCCGTCTCGGTTTCGAAGACCAGCCTGTTCGGGTCAGCCACGAAACGATTTACGCCTATGTCTACAGCAAGGAGGGGCAGTCGGAAGACCTGGCACGCCACCTTCCCAGCCGACGCAGGAAACGCAGGCTACGCTATGCCAGGCGACCCAGAGGCCAGGTTTTCCCGCCGGATCGGTCCATCCATCAACGCCCTGAGTACGTCGCCACCCGTGAAACCTTTGGCGAATGGGAAGGCGATCTGATGATCTTCGAGCGGTCTCAGGGCAAGATGAACGTCGCCTCGCTGGTCGAGCGGAAGACCCGGTTTGCCGTCTTGTTCCGCAACAACGACCGCAGTTCGACACACTTCATTAACAAGCTGATGGATGTGATGGAGCCCCTTCCCCAACCCGCGCGGAAGTCGATCACTTTCGACCGGGGCTTCGAGTTCCGCGAATGGCGCAAGTTGAAATCCGGCATTGGAACGGAAAGCTGGTTTTGCGATCCGCAAGCGCCCTGGCAAAAAGGATCAGTTGAGAATTTGAACAAACGCGCCCGCAGGTATCTGCCGCGTGATACCCAACTCGCGGCGCTGTCAAATCGCAAGATGAAGGCGATTTGCGACCGCCTGAACGGTACGCCCAGAAAGTGCCTTGGTTGGCGCACCCCCACCGAGGCCTTCAGAGCCGAGATGATGAAACTGAGATAGCGGAAA
>NZ_JBNAGK010000037.1:0-2307 GCF_049803835.1 Tropicibacter sp. S64
GAGTAACGCGCGAAAGTTGGTGATGCCCTAAGGGGCGGCATATCATGGCGGTGTTCAGACGCCGTCAATTCTCAGCCGAGAAAGGGATATGCCACATGTCAGAGACTACCATCGCCACGCTGCCCGATCCATCGGGCTTTTCGCCGGATCCATTGACGGACCTCATACGCCAAGGCGCGCGCAAGCTGATCGAGCAGGCGGTCGAGGCAGAACTGGCCACGCTTCTCGCCACCTTCGCCGAGGACAGGTTGGCAGACGGCCGTGCCAGGCTGGTCCGGCACGGACATCTGCCGGAGCGCGAGATCCTGACCGGGATCGGGCCGGTCGCTGTGAGGGTGCCGCGTGTCCGTGACCGCAAGCCTGGCGAGGGCAAGGTTACCTTCACGCCCAGCATCCTGCCGCGCTACCTGCGCAAGGCCAAGTCGGTCGAGGAACTGCTGCCCTGGCTCTACCTCAAAGGGGTTTCCACCGGCGATTTCGGTGAGGCGCTGGCCGCTTTGCTTGGGCCGGACGCCAAGGGCCTGTCGGCCAAGACCGTCACTCGCCTGAAAGCCGACTGGTGGTCCGAATACGAGGCTTGGGAAAAGCGCGATCTCGGACCCCGGAGGTTCCTCTACATCTGGGCCGACGGCGTCTACTTCAAACCGCGCATGGCCGAGGAAAAGCAATGCGTCCTGGTCATCGTCGGGGCGGATGAATACGGCCGCAAGGAACTGCTGGCCATGACCGACGGCTTCCGCGAAAGCACCCAGAGCTGGCGCGAGGTGCTGCTCGACCTCAAGCGCCGTGGCCTGAACCAAGACCCGAAGCTCGCGATCGGCGACGGTGCCCTCGGCTTCTGGACGGCCCTGCGCGAAGTCTTCCCCACGACGCAGGAGCAGCGTTGCTGGTTGCACAAGACCATGAACGTGCTGAATGCGTTGCCGAAGTCGGTGCAGCCGAAGGCCAAGGCTCACCTGCACGACATCTGGCAGGCCGAAACCCGGGCCGCCGCGACGGCCGCCTTCGACTTTTTTGTCGATGCCTATGGCGTGAAATGGGACAAGGCGGTGGCCAAGCTGGTCAAGGACCAGGACGCGCTGCTGACCTTCTACGACTACCCGGCCGAGCACTGGAAACATATCCGCACCTCGAACCCAATCGAGAGTACTTTCGCCACCGTCAGACACCGGACGAAACGTACCAAGGGCTGCCTCAGCAGGAAGACCGGATTGGCCATGGCATTCAGGCTGATGATGGCCGCGCAGAAGAAATGGCGGAAGCTCGACGGCCGGAACCGCCTGCCTGAGGTCATCAGCGGGGTTGAGTTCCGCGATGGCATCCGCCACCTTCAAGCCGCCGCCTGATCAAGCGTCACCAACTTTCGCGCATATTTCGTTTTCGGGTCGCGCAGCAGCGTAGCCTTGAGCCTCCCAGACCCAACCTGCCTAGCCGGTTCTGAAGTACCTAAGGCCTGTTCCTGCGGCTTTTGCGGAGTGTCGGCGTCGGTAGGCTCGACCGACCCGTTGTCGCCAGAGTCCGCCTGAGAGGGGTTACAGTCCCGTCTGACCTTGTCGGGAAGGCGGCTCAAAGGCCCCAAGAAATGCCCCACTTTTAGGCCTCCTGGGCGAAAGCCAAAGAAAGGTATCGATGCACTGGGGTTCCTACCACCCCAGCCAGTTCTTCCTGACATGATGCGGCTCCACCTGATCGGAGCCGGAATGCCCCACGAAATGCCCCCGTCCAGATGGGCAAGTTTGTGACCGCCCCCTTGTGATCCTGCCCCTCCTGTGTCCGGTACTTGCCTACCTAAAACAGGTATAAGTAATGGATAAGAAAGCAGGAAAGAGAGGGTAAGAAGGGGTATCCTAGTAGGTAGCCCTACCATGTCCGATATGGTGGAAGGCTGACTGCTGTACAAAAAAGTCAGCCATCAGTTGAGAATTTCACTCTACCCAAGGATGCACCCGGAACGTTTGCAGCACCACCCCAAGATCAGCAGGAAACAGGCATTAGTAATGGATAATATTGCATGGAAGAGACCCTAAGAAGGGGTATCCCTGATGGGTCTCCATAGGAAGAGTGGCAAGCTATCCTCCTGGGGTTGAGTGCCTGTCACAAGTTGGGGGCTGCAACGATGCAAGCAAGCTCCTACTTGCTGAGGTCCCTGCTGCCACTCTCCTGGACCCCGGCCTTGCCCCCTCGGAACGACTACTTCGCCAACGCTGTTCGCCCCATAGACAACCCCTACTACTCCCGTCCTATCGACGTGCATCGGTGGTCTGACCATCCAGAGGTCAAAGAACTGACCGACAAGGTGTGGGATCA
>NZ_JBNAGK010000038.1:0-703 GCF_049803835.1 Tropicibacter sp. S64
CCACGCGAGCCTTGAAGCCCGCGTCATGGTTCCTGCGTTTCGACATGTTCTGATCTCCTCGTTCTTAGAGACCAGCAGACGTCAGATAGTAGCTTCCGTCACTGTCCGATTTTCGGGGAGGAGCTCACCTGGTCGCGATGGACAAGTTCGAGGCGACAATGACCCAACTCACCACCGTATCCACTCTTTCTCCCGATCAAGCACATGCGATCCTCCGGGAATTTCTCCGCAAGGAACTTTCTGATCTATTGTCCCGCTACGACAGCGGTCGCTTGACCCCGCGCAGCCCCCGGCTGGTCAGCTTGCGCAGGAGCTCCGTCCGGATCGGTTCGGCCTCGGATGCGCCGATTTCCCGGCCCGGCCCTCGTGCCGTCCGTTCGTATTTACGGCGATGGCGATGATCGCGGCGACGGATACGATCCGCCCGCCGCGCCGGACCTGGAGGTCGGCCGCGGTCGGTCCAGAGTTGGGGCCGATCACCTTTGAGAGGCCGGCCCAGCACGGCTTTCACCTTTTCGTCGATGTTTTCGCAGAGCCACGACAGTTGACTTTTTTGAACCCCGACATGTCCATCGCGAGTAACGCGCGAAAGTTGGTGATGCCCTAAGGGGCGGCATATCATGGCGGTGTTCAGACGCCGTCAATTCTCAGCCGAGAAAGGGATATGCCACATGTCAGAGACTACCATCGCCACGCTGCCCGA